>NZ_JABSOV010000011.1 GCF_013215345.1 Colwellia sp.
GTAGCATCATGGCCTTGTGTGGCAACAATTTCATTGTCCCAACGACCAGCCAAGTGTGCTTCATGGGCTTTTTGATGCGAACGTGCACCAAAAGCATCTTGCATTTCACGGGTAATACCGTGTTGCTTACCCAATAACTCAGCAGTAAGGCCCATATTGCCAGAGGCTAAAGCAATATGTTTATTTAGTGCCGGATCAAAATCAACATCATACATCATAGGTACGTGACCCATGTGTTCTACACCGCCAATTAGAAATACATCACCTTGACCAGACATGATACTGGTAGTCGCTTGGTGCAACGCTTCCATAGAAGAGCCACATAAACGGTTAACCGTAACACCAGCAATAGATTTTGGTAAACCAGCAAGTAATGATGCATTACGTGCAATATTAAAACCTTGTTCTTTAGTTTGTTTTACACAGCCCCAAATAACATCTTCAATATCTTCTGGGTTTAATGCAGGGTTACGTACTAAAATTTGTTTCATTAAGTGTGCTGATAATGCTTCAGCACGTACATTGCGAAAAACACCGGCCTTAGAGCGACCCATTGGAGTTCGTATGCAGTCTACAATTACAACTTCGTTCATTTTATTCTCCTCGGCTTAAGCTGATTTAACATCGGTAGTGAAATAAGATTTACCTGATTTTGCCATCTCACGTAGGCCATCAGTAACTTGATATATTTCACCTAAATCAGCATATTTATCAGCCATTGCGATGAAGTTATCTAGACCAAGTGTTTCTAAATAACGGATTGCACCACCTCTAAACGGTGGGAAACCAACACCATAGATTAAGCCCATATCAGCTTCAGCTGCAGTATCTACTACACCTTCTTCTAAACAACGAACAACTTCATTAACCATAGGGATCATCATGCGAGCAATAATTTCGTCGCTGCTGAAATCTTTCTTATCCGCACAATTTTGGCCAAGTAATTCATAAGCTACAGGAGCTGGTACTTTCATTGGACGACCACGTTTATCTTTCATGTGGTCATAAAAGCCTTTGCCATTTTTCTGACCAAAACGCTCATTAGCATACAAAGTACTAACTGGGTCGTTATCAATTTTTTTCATGCGCGTAGGGAAACCAGCTGACATTACACCGGTACAGTGATCAGCAGTATCAACACCAACAACATCAAGCAGATATGCTGGACCCATTGGCCAACCAAATTGTTTTTCCATTACTTTATCGATAGCGCTAAAGTCAGCACCTTCAAGTACTAACTGACTAAAGCCAGCAAAGTATGGAAATAAAACACGGTTTACATAAAAGCCAGGGCAATCATTGACAACAATTGGCGACTTACCCATTTTAGCGGCATAAGCAACAACAGCGGCTACCGTTTCATCTGAGGTATCTTTACCGCGAATTACTTCAACTAATGGCATTTTATTTACGGGATTAAAAAAGTGCATTCCACAGAAATTTTGCGGACGTTTTACACTCTGTGCTAATAGGTCAATTGAGATAGTAGAAGTATTAGAAGTAAGAATAGCATCGTCACTGATTACGGCTTCAACTTCGGCTAAAACCATACCTTTTATTTTAGGGTTTTCAACAACGGCTTCAACAACAATATCTACATCTTTTACACTATCGTAACTTAAGCTTGGCGTGATGTTATTTAATACACCAGCCATTTTCGTAGCATTCATACGGCCACGTTCAACTTGTTTAGCTAATATGCCTGTAGCGGTTGTTAAACCTAAATCAAGTGCTTGGTCATTAATATCTTTCATAATGATAGGCGTGCCTTTATAGGCTGATTGATAGGCAATACCACCACCCATAATACCTGCACCTAATACAGCGGCTTTCTTGATAGTTTTAGTGGCAAGCTTACCTGCTTTTTTAGCTTTGCCTTTAATTACTTGGTCTGCCATAAACAAACCAATTTGTGCTGTTGCGGCATCAGTTTTTGCTAATTTGGCAAAACCGGCATTCTCAGCAGCCATCGCACCAGTGCGATCTAAGTTAGCACTAGCAATTAATGTATTTATCATCACCATTGGTGCAGGGTAATGTTTGCCAGCTTTTGCAGCAATCATGCCTTTGCATGTTGTCGATGACATGATTAATTCTGTCGGAGATAAGTTTAATGGCTCTAATTTAGGCTGACGTTTAGCGCGCCAATCTAGCTTGCCATTAATTGCCAATTTAAGCATGCTAATAGCAGCACTGCGTAAATTTTCTGGCTCAACAACTGCGTCAAGAACACCTTGTGCAAGTGCCGCTGCTGGTTTAAATGTTTTACCTGTAGACATCCAAGTTGCTGCATTATCAAAACCGATAAGTCGAGGAAGACGTACTGTACCACCAAAACCAGGCATAAGGCCCAGCTTAACTTCTGGCAGACCAATGCTGGCATTAGTATCAGCAACACGGTAGTCACATGCTAAAGACATTTCACAACCACCGCCTAAAGCGATGCCATTAATAGCAGCTATAGTGGGTAATTGAATATCTTCAAATGAATCGAAAACGTCAGATGCTTTCTTTGCCCAAGAGGCCAATGAATCTTCAGGCTGACTAAATGAAGTTAAAAATTCAGTGATATCTGCACCAACGATAAATGTTGATTTACCTGAGGTAACCATAACGCCTTTAGCGTCACTGCAGTTGTTAATTGCGGCAACTACAGCGATATATTCTTCAAAAGTTGCTTGATCAAATTTGTTTACTGAACCTTGAGCATCGAACTTAAGTTCGACAATGCCATCTTCGAGTAATTGGGCAGAAAGGCTGTTGCCTTGATATATCATGCTTCGTCTCCTTCACCTAAAAGTGGTGTTGATATTTGAATGATTAATCTAGTTTTTTTAGCGAAATTATCATTCTAAAAAACTTAGATAACTAATAATAGCTGACTGAGTGTGCCTTGAAAAAAAGTAAAACGCAATAAATTTAAACAGGTGTTTTAATTGAGTGTTTGTTTGCTCTGAATAAGTATAGTAAAGCATACAAAAAAATACCCAGCGAATATGGCTGGGTATTTTCATTGAATGCACTCGCGCTAATAAATAGCGGTAAATTTCGTCTTATCTGATGTTTTAATTTTGTTGCTGGAGAAAATTGATGAAATCACTGGCTGGCATTGGTTTGGCATAATAGAACCCCTGTACTTCATCACAGCCAAGTTCAATTAAGCGTTCTTGTTGCTCAATTTCTTCAATACCTTCAGCAATAACTTTAAGTTTCATCTTCTTACCAAGATTGATAATGGTTTCAGCAATAACTGACTGACCTTCTTTATGAATATCGGTAACAAAGGCGCGATCAACTTTGAGTCGATCAAGAGGCAGTTTTTGTAAATAGCTTAATGAAGAAAAACCAGTACCAAAATCATCTAAGGCTATGCTGATCTCTTGGGCCTTTAACTTAGTTAAAGCATCAATAATGATTTGTGGCTCGTCCATTAAAATACTTTCAGTAATTTCTAACTCAAGTTTACTTGGCTTAATTTTATGTTCAGTAATGGTGTTAATAATATTATCAACGAAATTATCTTGTCTAAATTGAGGTATCGATACATTGACTGAAATACTAATGTCGGCGAAATCTTTCTCTAGAATTTTTAATTGTTTACATGCTTGGCTAATAACCCAGTCACCAATTTCAATAATTAAGCCTGAATATTCAGCTAAAGGAATAAAAACAGCGGGGGAAACAAATTTTCCATCAGCGGTGCGCCATCGAAGTAAAGCTTCAGCGCCTATTACTTTACCGGTACTTAAAGATAGTTGTGGTTGATACCAAAGTTCCAGGCAATTATTGGCAAAATCATTACGTAGTTGACGGATCATATTCAGTCGCCACTGCATTTGATCTTCTATATCGGAGTGATAATAAGCAAAATGCTCTAAACGATTCTTTTTGGCAATATTTAAAGCAATATTAATTTGATTTAAAACCTGTACACCACTGCTTTGCGCATGCTCTTTGGTACAAAGACCAAAACAAGCATTGATGGGAAGATGTTGATCACCTGCTGCAAAAGGTTGATGGAATAAAGCCATTAAGCTTTCTGGGGTCAAAGAATCTTCAGGACCGATAATGCCAAAAACATCTGCGCCAACACGGGCAAATTTACAATCACGATTGATACTTTGCATGCGTTGACCAACAGCGGTAAGTAGTTTATTACCGATATCTTGCCCTAAGGCATCGTTGATATCACTGAAATGGTTAATGTCGATTAAGGCCGCGACTTGGTTTTCTTGATCGCTTTGTGCAAAGTGGTCAAGTAGACGAACAAACTCTAGGCGGTTTGGTAAATTAGTTAGCCAATCTTTATAAGCAGCATTAGTGAGCTTTTGGAATAAGTGGACATTTTCGTAGCCGACTGCAACTCCGGTTAAAAACACATTAAGTAGCTGAGTTTGAATTTCGGTAAGTGGGTTAGGGAGCGTTACATGGATAACTGCTCGATAATCTCCTTTGGCAACATATAGATTTAGACTTTCATCTTGGTATTGATGCTTTTGTTGTAAGAAACAAGCTTTTACTTGTTTACTCGCTTGCTCATTTTGAAGTTTGTCGAGTTTTTGATTAATTAAGTTATCATCAAAACCGGTTTGTGCTAAAACATAAAAACTTAAATCATCAACATTCTCAATAATACCTTGGCCTCTAGCGCAAAATACGGCAGATAGATCATCATCTATTAGAGCTCTTAATTGTGCTAAAACTCCTTGGCTATAGGTCGAGAGCGAATGCTGAGATGATAGCTCTGTGGCACCAGAAACTATTTTCTCTAGACCTTTGCGATTCTCATTGACGGTAGCTATTTGTTGAAAAGAACGAATTGCAGCAAAAACAGTTGTTACAAGTTTACGGCGAGTTAATTCTGTTTTTGTTTTATAGTCATTAATATCATATTCTTTGATAACACTTTCTTCGGGAGCATAGCCGGGCTGACCGGTACGTAAAACAATGCGGATATCTTTTCGTTCTAATGTTTCTCTTATGTATTTTACTACATTTAAGCCGGCATCATCCGTTTCCATAACGACATCAAGTAGTACCAGCACAATATCACTATGCTCTTCAATAAGCTGACAAGCATCCTTACCTGAGTAAGCATGTAAATACTCAAGGCGGCGGCCTAATACAATTAAATCGGATAATGCTAATTGAGTAACGGAATGAATCTCGGGATCATCGTCAACAATTAAAACCTGCCAAGTTTCATCACTGCCAAACGCTAAAATCTCGTCTTCATCACTATCATCGATAAATAAAAAATCATCGTTTGAATTTTCGGATGCTTGCATACTGCCCTCATAACTAAGCATATTTATTACCTATATACTCAGCTAAAACTGAAATGTATTTTATTTAGTTTAACTATAACCTAATACTACTTTTTTACACTATTGAACTGGATATTAAAAGTCTGTTTACAAAAAAATTATTTGATTTATTTCGGTAAGTTATAATAAATTGAATTGATTGCTGTCCGGTTAATAGCACTTTATCATGTAGCTCAGTGATTTAAGCCGCTAAGTATTGACCATTAGGTGAATTATACCTACTTTATCTTAAGATATTGCGAGAAGGAGTTAGCAGAGTGAGTAAAGATAAATCAGAAGTTGTGCTACTGGAAAAAGATCTTCAAAAGTCAGGCGATGATAAGGTAATAGTGACAACCAGTAAATCGACTGAAAATTCGGTTGAAGCAGGTGTTTCTCAGCAGTTCTTTAAGCTTGCCAAAAAATTCGCCATCGATGGCGCTTTATTGCCTGAAGATAAACAAATGCTCATTGAAGATAGAACAGTTAAACGAGCTAGGTTAAGCCAGTTACGCAAGCAGAAAAATATTGAAAGCATTATGCAGAAAACGTTAACTTATTGTGCGGATTTTGAAATAGGGCAAAGAACGGATCTTGATTGGTTTAGTCGCTATATTGCTTTGTCTGAAGAGGTAAGTAATCCTACCATGCAAGATCTATGGGCTAAAATTTTAGCGGGAGAGCTGACCAAGCCTGGCGCATTTTCATTTAAGGCCCTACAAGTTTTTCGAGATATGAGCATTTTTGATGCAAAACTATTAGCTAAAGCTTGCTCCTTAGCGATAAAAGATCCCAATAAAAAAGGCATTCGGTTAATTACTGGTGCTTATCAACAGCCAGGTTTATTTAATTTCTTCTCTAAGCAGCGGCAGCAATATTGTAATTTAAGCCATTATGGTCTGAATTACGCGGACTTATTAGCTTTATCAGAGAATCACCTTATATATTTGCAAGAAAGTGAATCGAGCCTGATAAGTAAAGGAGAAATTCTACAGTTTACCTATAACGGTTTACCGTTAAAGTTAACGGCAATAAAAGCCAATGTTTGCCTGCAATTTTATAAATTTACCCCACTAGGGGCTGAGCTTGCTCACTTGATTAGCGATAAAAGTAATGATGATTTTTTTGAACACTTAAAAAGTAAATTAACGCATTATTTTGCTGTTCATAGTACTTAAAATAAGCACAGTTTTTATGAACTATATCTCGTTCAAAATATCGGGATAGATTAGGTTTGCAGCTTTAATATTAATTTACTAATGTTATACTATCTCAATTGTGATACTATCTCATTTTGAGGGCCTGAACTGGCCAATGAAAATAAATTAATTTAGACTCACGGAATAATCATGTTAGATAGAATAGGCATTACAGCAACTTCCTTATGTGCATTACATTGCATATTATTACCTATTTTATTACCACTGTTACCCTTACTAGGTTTAAGCTTTCTAGCTGATCATGCGTGGGAGCATGTCTTCCTGCTGATGACCGCGGCACTTGGTACCATCGCCTTATTTTCTGGCTTTAAACGCTACCACAAACGCCTTTATCCGTTCTATTTACTTTATTTAGGTGTTGCCTTGTATTGGATAAAACATGACTTCTCTCAGGAGTTAGAGCCGTACTTTATTATTGGTGGCGCTAGCCTCATTATTGCAGCTCATTTCATTAATATGAAACTGTGTAACAATTGTAAGCAATGTGATGACGAAGCTTGTAATAGTTAATAGCTGTAAGTAATGCCCCACCAAGTACTAACTTAGTGGGTTTAGAAACTAGCTTTCAAACTCTTTTAATTTTCTCGTTAAAGTATTTCTACCCCAGCCCAGTTTTTTCGCTGCATCTTGTTTATGACCTTGGGTAAAGATTAGCGCCCGCTCGAGCATGATTTTTTCAAATTCTATTTGAGCATAATCAAGAATAGCATCTTTACCTTGTGCTAGTTCTTGATCCATCCAAGCGCTGAGCACTTCCTGCCACGCATTAGACTCATGCTTTAAAGGTGTCGAACTTTCGGTTAATTCATTTGGTAAATCTTCAATCAGAATTTCTTGACCACTTGCCATTACCGTTAAAAATCGACAGATATTTTCTAACTGCCTAACATTGCCTGGCCAATGGCAGTTATTTAGAAAGTGACTGGCTTTTTTACTTAATGTTTTAACCTCAACACTCAATTCATTCGCCGCTTGTGTTAAAAAATGTTGGCTAAGCTGGGGTATATCTTCTTTACGTTCCCTAAGGCTAGGTAAGTGAATTCTAATAACATTGAGTCGATGAAATAAGTCTTCTCTAAATTCACCTTTTTTTACTCGCTCTTCAAGGTGTTGATGAGTGGCTGCAATAATACGTACATCAACCTGGACCGGTGAATGTCCACCGACTCGGTAGAATTGGCCGTCAGACAGTACTCGTAAAAGGCGGGTTTGAATATCTAGCGGCATATCGCCAATCTCATCTAAAAATAGCGTACCACCATGGGCTTGTTCAAATCGTCCTTGTCGCATAGCATTGGCACCGGTAAAAGCCCCTTTTTCATGTCCAAATAATTCTGATTCAATAAGGTCTTTTGGAATGGCTGCCATATTTAATGGAATGAAGGGGGCATTTACTCTTGGACTATGGGAGTGTAGGGCTTGTGCAACTAACTCTTTACCTGTGCCGGACTCACCATTAATCAATACACTAATACTTGAACGTGATAAGCGGCCAATGGCACGAAATACTTCTTGCATAGCTGGCGCTTCACCAATCAAACCAACCGCTAAAGGAACATCTTTTTTTTGCTTATTTTTTGGATTTTGTTCTCTAGCATGAGTAAGTGCACGTTTGGTAAGACTGATGGCTTCATCGATATCAAACGGCTTGGGCAAATATTCAAAGGCGCCACCTTGATAGGCATTAACGGCACTGTCTAAATCTGAATGTGCAGTCATAATAATTACGGGAATATGATTGTGCTGTTTATTTATCTTTTTTAATAATTCCATACCATCAATATTCGGCATACGAATATCCGAAATAATCACTTCTGGTTGGCCATGATCTAAAGCAATTAATAAATTTTCAGCGCTTTCAAAGGCGGCACAACTGATATTTGCATTGGCAAAGGCTTTTTCTAACACCCATCTAATTGAGCTATCGTCGTCAACTATCCACACTTCTTCTGTGATCATAATTCATTCTCTTGTGATAAATGTTCTTGCTTTAAAGGCTGTTGTTTCAATGGTAGTAGAATTGTAAACTCGGTATGACCAGGACGGCTATGGCAGGATAGTTTACCTTGATGCTGATTTATCAGGGTTTGTGCAATGGATAAACCTAAACCTGTGCCATTTGAACGTCCAGATACCATTGGATAAAACAAGGTATCTTGAATTTTACTTGGAATACCAGGGCCATTATCAATAATACTAATTTGCACGGCTAATTTTACGCGTTTGCCATGAATGGTCTTATTGCTGGCGATTCGTGTTTTTAAAGTAATGTCATGTACTTCATCTATGGCTTGAATTGCATTATTAACAATATTAAGTACGGCTTGTTGTAGCTTTTCTTGATCACATTCAATAGGGGGAAGTGAAGGGTCATAGTCACGCAATAAATGAAATTTTTGTCCATTTGAATAACTGACCAGCTGACATACTTTTTCGAGTATACCGTGAATATTGTGTGCCTCTATTTGCGGCAATTGATTTGGCCCCAGTAAACGATCAACTAAATTTGTTAATCTATCTGCTTGCTCGATGATCATGTTGGTGTATTCTTGTTGGTCTTCATTTAGTTCTTTACTTAGTAGTTGTGCCGCACCACGTAAGCCGCCAAGTGGATTTTTAATTTCGTGAGCTAGGCCCTTGATGAGATCGCGTGCAGCAAGCCATTGTTGGTGTTGAAATACCTCTAGGCTTATTTGTTTTTGTTGGTCTATTTGCTTGAATTCAAGTAATACATGAGGACTGCGAGCAAACTCGACCGAAGATGCTGTTACTTCTGCGGTAAAGCGATGACTTTCATTGAGCTCAACAACTATATCACTATCAGTAAACTCCTGACCTGTGGCAAATAGTTGTTTTAAGCGAGGGCTATTAATGCTGGTATTAGCAAAAATTGTTTCCGCTGCAGTATCATATAAACGATAAAGGCTCTTGTTTAATAGTGCTTCGGCAGCAGGGTTTGCATATACAATGGCTAGTTCTGGATTAAGAATAATTACAGCCGTCACTAACTGATTAGCGAGAGCCTGCTGATAAGATAATTTTTGCTCTTGTATATAACTTCGACTACGCATAAAAACCCTTAGGAAGACATATCTATTGCACTGTTTTGGTGCGTAAAAGGCAAGTTTACTAAAGAAAGGTTTTATTTGCAGTGCTATTTTTATTAACTAGAAGATACTAACTCTGTAATATTTCTTGCTAGCCCAGTGGTAGTAGGCACTAAAAACAATAGGGTTAACTTAGTTAGCAGAAGCTCTATGCATATAAAACGTTACTGATGCTGATGATGCAATAACCTTGCCTTTTTCATCAAGTAGTAACATTTTTATTTTATGTTCACCTCTATCAATATTTCTTAGAGAAAACATAGAGTGCTTTTGAGGGTTTTGATGAGGTTTTCCGTCGAGGACTAATTGTACTTCTAATCCAGACTTAAATCTTGGCTTGATACCGCCGCCAATATATATAGAGCCAGTATTATCACGTATGGTGGCATTGTTTTTAGGGGTATTTATTACTATTTCGTATTTTTCAATAATTTTTTGAGGAGTAATATCTAGTACTTTAGTTTCAACCGAGGTACTTGATTGAATTATATTACCAGGCTTAGTTTTTACTTCTACTGCGCCAGCTCTAGGGGAGTCAGAAAAAACTAATACGCCTTTTTCATTACGCCAGACATAAATTTTGGCTGTGTTTGGGTGCACAGGAGCTGCTAAGGTAATTACCAATAGTGAAAACAGTAATAACTTGATCATAGTTCGTTATATTCTTCCTGTGCTTGGGTGTTCAAAATCCGCATCGTTCCATAATGTACGCTAACTTAAGTATATATCTATAATTTATACAACAAAATGTTTTTTATTGTTTTATCTGTCAATTAGTAATCTTTAAAGATGAACCGCTTGTAACTTGCTATTTTACCCATAAAAAAACTCACCTAAGTGAGTTTTTTTATGATGAGCGCCAAGCGCTACTGATATAGTGCTAAGCGAAATTAAACGCTGTAGTACATATCAAATTCAACCGGGTGAGTAGTAGCGTTTAATAGTTCAATTTCTTTACGCTTAAGGCCAATATAAGCATTAATCATATCGAGATCCATAACACCACCTGCGGTTAAGAAATCGTTATCAGCTTCTAAGGCATCAAGCGCTTCACCAAATGAAGAACAAACTTGTGGAATGGCTGCTGCTTCTTCTGCTGGCAGGTCGTATAAATCTTTATCCATAGCATCGCCAGGATGGATTTTGTTTTTGATACCGTCAAGTCCAGCCATTAACATAGCTGTGAAGCCTAAGTAAGGGTTCATTGTTGGATCAGGGAAACGAACTTCAATACGCATTGCTTTCGGTGAAGGTACCATAGGTATACGGATTGATGCAGAGCGGTTACGTGCTGAATAAGCAAGCATTACTGGCGCTTCAAATCCAGGGACAAGACGCTTGTATGAGTTTGTTGAAGCATTAGTGAAAGCATTTAATGCTTTAGCATGCTTGATGATACCGCCAATATAGAAAATAGCCATTTCAGACAAGCCACCGTACTTATCACCTGAGAATAAGTTAACGCCATCTTTAGCTAAAGATTGGTGAACATGCATACCAGTACCATTATCACCCACTAATGGCTTAGGCATGAAAGTAGCTGTTTTACCGTATGCGTGTGCAACGTTATGAACAACATACTTATATATTTGTACTTCATCAGCTTTCAATACCATAGTATTAAAGCGACAAGCGATTTCGTTTTGGCCACAAGTCGCTACTTCATGATGATGCGCTTCAACAACTAAGCCCATATCTTCCATAACTAAACACATAGCTGAACGTAAATCTTGTGAAGAATCTACTGGTGCTGTTGGGAAGTAACCACCTTTAACGCCAGGACGGTGACCCATGTTACCTTCTTCGTATTTGGTACCTGAATTCCAAGCAGCTTCTTTATCATCAATTTTGTAGAAAGAACCACTCATATCAGTGTGGAAACGAACATCATCAAAAACGAAGAATTCTGGTTCAGGACCAATTAATACTGTATCGGCAATACCAGTACTACGTAAATATTCTTCGGCACGATGCGCTACAGAACGTGGGTCACGGCTGTAACCTTGCATAGTGGCAGGTTCTAAAATATCACAACGAATATTTAAAGTAACAGCCTCAGTGAATGGGTCTAGCACAGCGGTTGATGCATCAGGCATCATAACCATGTCAGATTCATCAATGCCTTTCCAACCTTCAATTGAAGAGCCATCGAACATTTTACCGTCTTCAAAGAAATCTTCATCTACTTGGTGATGAGGAATTGAAATATGTTGTTCTTTACCTTTTGAATCAGTAAAACGAAGGTCAACAAATTTGACATCGTGTTCTTTAATTAAGTCGAATACTGCTTGTGACATTTTGTCTCTCCAGTGAGGTTAATTTTATAAATTGTTATAAATAATCGAGTAAGTTTTAAAATGGATGAAGTTATAAAGGTTCGTTATTATCATTATTCATCTATTATTGCTCATTAATTAGCTAAAATCATGCCAAGATGAAGGGCATTGATTAATAAGCTTTTTTATTGTTTAAGCTTTTCTTTGTGCACCATGTTGGCGCTTGCGTTGCTCTATTTTGGTGCGCCGATGACTGTTGTAAGAATGTTACTATAGAATATATTTAGCTGCTTGCCCTTAATAATTTATACTTTTTCAGCTGTTATGCTTAAAATATATGCCCAAGGATACCTTTAATCATGTTTGTAGCTATATAAATGTGTATTAGCCATAGCTATACTGCTAATTTTTATAATCTTTTATTAAGTAGTTACCTTTAAGGCATGGGGTTTTTTATGAATAAATTGATGGCTATTGTGCTAGCTAAAGTTTCTTTTATCATCTTTTCGTTAATTATCTCGATGAGTGCTTATGCTAAAGAAGAGCTAAGTAATTGGCAAAAGCCAACGCCAATTTTTAAGCAAGACTTTGATTGGCTAAAGCTGACCTCAGATGAATGGCTTAAAGGCGATATAGTGTCAATGTACGATGAAAAATTAGAGTTTGATAGTGATACTTGATATGCAAACTATTGATTTGGATGATGTAGCCGAGCTACGTAGCAAGCAGTGGCAAAGTATTCGTATGTTTGATGGCACTATCGCAGAAGGTTATTTAGTACTAAAAGATGGGCATTTATCTTTAGTTAAGCATGGGGTGACTAGCCACTATGAATTAAGTAATCTTTTATCGATTGCCTCTTCAGGAAAGAACGAAATAGATTTATGGGATGGTTATGTTAATTTAGGCATAAATTTACGACAAGGTAATACGGTACAAGTTGATTATACCTTTGCTGCTGGCATGCAGCGCCGCAGTTCGAGTAGTCGCTTTAAGGCTGATTACACCACAGATTATAGTCGTTATGAAGATCAAAAAACTGAAGAAACTAAAGTTACCGCAGATAGTGAACGGTTAACGCCATCTTATGACTGGTTCTTTAATCCGAAGGTTTATTTTCGTGTCGCCGATGTTGAATATATAGCGGATGAATTTTTAAACCTTGATTATCGTATTCATTATGGTGTTGCCCTGGGTTATCACCTTGTCGACACAAGTAGAACAACTTGGGATTTTAATGCTGGTCCAAGTTATCAGAAAAGTAAGTTCTTGGATGTTCACAATGATGATAGCGATACCGAAGATTCATTTGGTTTAACTTTAGGTACCGATTTTAGCTTTGAAGTAAGCAATGATATTGATTTTGATGTTTCTTATAATGTCCAAATGGTTAATGAAGCCTCCGGTGGTAATATCCATCACTTTCAAACAGGTTTAGAAATCGATCTTACTAATGATTTTGATCTTGATTTAACTTTCTATGCCGATCGTACCGATAATCCAAAACCGGATAGTGAAGGCGGTATACCTGAAAAAAATGATTTCCGTTTAGTGGTTAGTTTTGGTTATAACTTTTGATTAATCCACTCTGCTTTATAAAATGTTTGTATTTAAGTTAATACAAACCTTTTTTATTATTAATACTTTGACTGTAGGCCTATTACATCGTGTGAAAAATTTTCTATTACTTGGCCTATTCTTTGTCACCTTGGTTAGCTCTATTAGTTATGGACAGCAACCTTCGGAGCATACAGCTGTATGGAGTGCACCTACACCTATATTTTCTCAACAATTTGATTGGCTGCAGTTACGCTCTGGCGAATGGCTTAGAGGGGATATTATCTCCATGTATGAGCTTGAGTTTGACAGCGATGAATTTAATACCATCTTTTTTGATTGGCAATATGTAGCAGAATTACGTAGTCGCTCTTGGGACTTTATTGGATTATAGCCTGTCAAGCCGAGTAGATTTTCTATTTGATTATCAAATTCAGTTTGTTGAGCAGAGCTCGGGTAAGCGAAATTCACATTTAAAGACTGGCTTTGGCTTTGAATTTGAGTTGAGTAATGATGTTGAATTAGATGTCATTTTCTACCTAGACCGTGTTGCCGAGCCAGTTTCATCAATTAATACCGTGGCACCAAAACCCAATGACTATAGTTTGGTATTCAGCCTAGGCTATGATTTTTAATCTTTACAGCACTCTGATTTACTGGGCTCTTATTTTCAGCGTCATGATGCTGAATTATTCATGGCTGACCACAACATCGGTAAGGGCGTTACAACTGCAAAGCAAAATATAACCTTGTTGCCGCTCGCTAGCAGATAAGCCATTAGTCGAATGCTGCTTAACTTGACCGCTTATTAATTTCGCTTTGCAACTGCCACAACAACCTCCTCGACATGAATAAGGTAAAATTAATCCCGCAGCTTCTCCTTGCTCTAATAAAGAGTCTTCTTTATTGCCTAGATATTGTTTATTCCAACGCTTAAAGGAAATTGATACTTTCGCTTTGTTGTATCCGGTTGTTATTATTTTTCTGTCAATCATAGAGTTAGTCATTGTATTTCCTTTATTAGTAGAGCTGACATCTTGCTTCGAATATTCATATTCACCATAACTTTCGTAATGGTAATGGTTAGGCGGTAAACCTAATTTTCGTAAAAGTTGTTGGGCTGTTTTTCTGAATAATTTTGGTCCACAAACATAGGTTTGATAATGACTAATCTGCTCTATATTGTGCAACATATGCTCATTTAAGCGCCCTTGAAAGCCATACCATTGTGGGCTGCTAGTTTGAGTCAGGGTGTAAATTATTTGGCAATTGCCATGTTGTCTAGCCAGACTGGTAATTTCAGCTTGAGCGATCAGGTCGTTTTCCTTTTGCGCACTATGAAGAAAGACGATTTGATTTTTACATTGTTTAGTGACCATATAACGTAGCATTGAAAGCATTGGTGTAACACCACTGCCAGCACTTAACAATAATATCTTCTGTGGAACAGACTCACTCAGATAAAAATTGCCAGCAACCACTTGAGTAGAAATTACCTGACCTACCTTAAAGTGATCATGGAAATAGTTAGAGATCTTTCCTTGCGGGATACGTTTTATGGTGATGCTAACATAATCGGCTGTTGTCGGTGAAGAAGACAATGTATAGCAGCACGACTGTGCTTTACCTGCCATTTTAACGGTAAATGTCAGGTGCTGACCGGCGTAATAGTGAAAAGACAGCTTTGTTGCTGATTTTGGGTAAGAGAAAATAAACGTTTTTACATCAGGTGTTTCTAT
Organism: Colwellia sp.; assembly: GCF_013215345.1. Lineage (GTDB taxonomy): Bacteria > Pseudomonadota > Gammaproteobacteria > Enterobacterales > Alteromonadaceae > Colwellia. The sequence continues at coordinate 15,206 of NZ_JABSOV010000011.1, forward strand.
TTGAATCTTTTGACAAATTAATTGAAATGTTTGTTTTGTCGCGGTAGGTAGGACCATTTTTTGATTTACTCAACTAAGTTTAAGCAGCCTGTTTACAGTTAAAGCTTAGTAATTAAGGTATGATATCGCCAATTATAGCGCTTCATTATCTTTGATTATTATATCTATGAGCAAAAAAATCCAACATCTTCATATATTAGGCATTTGTGGTACTTTCATGGGTGGCATTGCCGCTATAGCTAAGCAGCTTGGTTTTAAAGTCAGTGGCTCTGATGCTAACGTTTACCCGCCAATGAGCACTCAGCTAGAGCAACTTGGTATTGAGTTGAACTCAGGTTATCAAGTGGAAAATTTCACTGATGATATCGATATGGTTATTGTTGGTAATGCCATGTCCCGCGGTAACGCGATGGTGGAGTATATGTTAGATCGCAATATTCCTTATATTTCCGGACCTGAATGGCTGTTAGATAATGTTTTAAAAGACCGTTGGGTACTCGCTGTATCGGGTACACATGGCAAAACAACTACCAGTAGTATGCTGGCGTGGATTTTAGAATATGCACATATGTCGCCAGGCTTTTTAATTGGCGGAGTACCGCAAAATTTCTCTTGCTCTGCCCGCCTAGGTGATGCGCCTTTTTTTGTCATTGAAGCCGATGAATACGACAGTGCCTTTTTTGATAAACGCTCTAAATTTGTCCATTACCGACCTCGTACCTTAGTGATCAATAATTTAGAGTTTGATCATGCTGATATTTTTAATGATCTAAGTGATATTCAAAAACAATTTCATCATCTTATCCGTACAGTGCCCAGTAATGGCTTGATTTTGTCGCCGGCCAATGAAGCCGCAATTAATGAAACTTTAGCCATGGGCTGTTGGACAGCAACTGAGTTTTCTCAGCACGACACTCAGCTTGAAACGGGTTGGCAAGTTGAAAAGTTAACGGCTCAAGGCAGTGAGTTTATCGTTAAATTCGACGGTAAAACACAGGGCATAGTTAAATGGGATCTGATTGGTGATTTTAATATTGATAACGGTGTCATGGCAATAGCCGCAGCCCGTCATGCTGGCGTACCAAGCTCAGTGGCTATTGAAGCCCTAGCGGAGTTTATTAATACTAAACGCCGGTTTGAGCTGCGTGGCACAGTCAATGGTATAAGTGTTTATGATGATTTTGCCCATCATCCCACAGCCATAGCAAAAACATTAGCCGGCGTACGTGCTAAAATAGGCGAACAAGTAAAGCCTGGCCGTATCTTAGCGGTATTAGAGCCGAGATCTAATACTATGAAGTCAGGGGTGCATAAAGAAGCGCTGCCTCAGTCACTTATTGATGCTGATCAGGTCTTTATTTATCAAGGAGAGCAAGTAACTTGGTCAGTAAGTGAAATGATCAAACAGTGCCAAGCACCTTGCCAAGTTGAAGATGATATTGAAAAGTTAGTTGAAAATATAGCGCTACAAGCACAAGCGGGCGATATTATTGTTGTCATGAGTAACGGTAGTTTTGCCGGTATACATGACAAATTATTAGGCCGTTTAGCTAACATAACCGTATAAATTACATAACAGTATAAAGAAAAAAGCCGTTTAAGTATTAGCATCTAAGTAATACCATTTCGTATCATATTAGTTTAATTAAATTCGTAAAAAGAGAGCCAAGCACAATGACAGTTTTAACCATACTTACCGCCCCCAATGAGCAGTTATTAAAGCCAGCAATACCTGTAACAGATGTCAGTAAAATCCAGGTTTTAATCGAGGATTTACTTGTTACCATGTACGATACTGAAGACGGTATTGGTTTAGCGGCTACACAAGTTGGTCGCAGAGAGGCTGTAGTGGTTATCGATATTTCAGAAAACCGTGATGAGCCGTTAGTTTTAGTAAACCCAGAGATCGTTAGCGGTGAAGAAAAAGCTAAAGGTCAAGAGGGATGTTTATCTGTACCGGGTTATTACGCTGACGTAGAGCGTTTTACTAAAGTTACCGTTGAGGCGTTAGACCGCCATGGCAAAGAAATTACTATTACCAGTGATGATTTTCTTGCCATTGCTATGCAACACGAAATAGATCACTTAAAAGGTACGTTATTTATTGACTACTTGTCGCCACTTAAAAAACAAATGGCGTTAAAGAAAGTTAAAAAAATGATTAAGAACAGCTAATTTTATTGAATGACTAAGTAAATAAGCAAGAAAGTGGACATTAATGACAAATAAATCAAGCAATGCTGTAACGGGGCAAAGTGACTTTAACGGCAAAATAACACTAGCGATTACCGGTGCTTCAGGTGCGGGTTATGCCTTACGTCTAATTGAATGCTTAGTCGCTGCAAATTATCAATTATATATACTGTGCTCAAGTGCCGGCCGAATTGTTGTAGATACTGAAGTAGGTGTCAAAATTCCTAGCTCCCCAGACGGTGCTAGTGAATTTTTAACGGAAAAGTATCAAGCGAAAGCACAACAAATTACTGTTTTTGGTAAAGAGCAATGGTTCTCTCCTGTTGCTTCTGGCTCAGCGGCACCGAAACAAATGGTTGTTTGCCCTTGCTCGACCGGAACTCTGGCGGCTATTTGTCATGGTATGAGTGATAACTTGATTGAGCGAGCTGCAGATGTGGTGATAAAAGAACGTGGCCAGTTAATTTTGATGGTCAGGGAAACTCCATTCTCGACCCTGCATTTACAAAATATGCTCAGCCTCTCTCAACAGGGGGTTACCATTATGCCAGCTTCGCCAGGCTTCTATCATAAGGCAGAGTCAATTGAAGATCTTATCGATTTTATGGTGGCTAGAGTATTAGATCACCTTGGTATTGCGCAAGACATTATGCCACGTTGGGGTTATAGCTAAGACCAGTAAGGTTGAATTGCTAGACTACTATTAAAAAAGCGACCGGCTGAAACAGCTGGTCGCTTTTTTGTTAGCAACTTATATTGTTAGATTATTGCTAGATTATTTATTGAAGACTCGCGTGAGGCTTAGTCATCAAAACTAAATTCAATATAGGCTCTACCTAATTCACTTTTCAACGGAATAAGAATAACAGGGCCTTTGGCTTTGTGATGAATGGTGTGATTGGGACCAGAAACCACGATAGGTGTGGCCATATCAAACTCAATACCTTTTTCACTTAGCAGACGTTTAGCGCCGCCAGTGACCATATTAGTAATTTCACCTACTAAATCAGTAATCTCTTCGTTTACTTCATCCGGTGCTTCACCGACCATATTTTTCATTGTAGCTAAGGCTAAGCCTGCTTCAAAAGTAATTGATAAAGAGCCTTTTGCTTGCGGGCTAACCATACCAATTAAACCTGATACATCACCCATGGCGACTTCATTTTTTTTGAGTCGTGGTTTTTCTGGTATTAATTCCATTTGAGCCATAGTTGACATGACATTAAGCATTGAAGATAAAAATGGATTGATAAACTCTACATTCATGAAGATTCCGAATCTTAACTGTTTAGACAAAGTACTTTATTTGATTTTGCATGCTTATTTTACAAATGTAAATCAAATAGCGTAATAGTTTTATAGTTTATACAGTTAATCGCTTAGGGGTTTTGTTAGTGATCTGTTTGGGGAGTGATTATCGCTTCTTTAATTCTATAATCGAAAGTTAAGCTGCCAAAAAGTGCAACACCTTGAAGATCTTTACCTTGATAATTAACTGTATTCACTTGCTTAGGGTAAGTATCGATGAGTATTGCATTTTTTACCACTATTTGCGGTAAAAAACTTTGTTGCTTACTTTCTTGATAGGCTATGATTTTTCCTGAGATTATTTCAAAACCCAGCCAATTTAGCGGGATTTTTATCTTGTTTTTCTCTAGTGAAAATTGCTGTTCAAAATACTGCTGGATATATAAATCGTAACTTTTATGCTCTGCTGAAAAGTGAATTTGTTCCCGCTCAGCAATGGCATTTTCAATATCATGGGTGGTAAATTGATGGACTATTTCCAGGTGCTTAGTTTTGGCATTAACATTTAAGTCAGTCACACCAAAGAAATAGGTGTGACCTGTAGCCGAAGCTACAAGTCCCATATAAAAGCTGATAGCAAGTAAGCACTTGGTCAACACTTTAAACATTATTGTCCTTCTTCTTTCTCATCTTCGATTTCTTCATCCGAGATATCTTTAAGTTTCTTATTATAATCACGCATCATATCTTTTTTCTTGGCTTTATAAAGCTCAAAGCGAGATTGAATAGGGCGTGCGGGCCAGTAGTTATTATTTATGTTGACGTCAGCAGTTTGCCAATTAGCATCTAAGGCAATTTCAGTAATTTCTTTATCACGAATTAGCAGTTTAGATACTTTTTTGGTGTTTCTACGCCAGATTTCCGCTGGAATATAAAGATGCTCAGTAGTGCTGTCAGCATAAGTAATATCCAGTAAAATTGGCATCACTAAACCACCGTGATTAGAAAAATCGATAACATAGAACTTACTATCATTCACCAATAACTCTTGTTGCCAAGGTTCTAAATCTTTATGAGCTTTATTGTATTTATTACGGTCGGCATTAGTGGCAGTAAACTTGTCATGTTCATTATAAAAGTCTAATAACTCAGGTTTGTCTTGCGTACGCACCCATTGGCCTTTATTACGTAAATCACTGATGAATTCCGGTTGCTCGTTATCTAGTGCACGCTCCCAAGCTTCTTCGATATCAGGATTTTGACTGTTTGGACGATACAAATAGACATTATCAATAGATAAATCAACGTGATCTGTAGTGTAGAACCAGCCGCGCCAGAACCAATCTAAATCAACCGCTGAAGCATCTTCCATAGTACGGAAAAAGTCTGCTGGCGTAGGTCGCTTGAACTTCCAGCGCTGAGCATATTCTTTAAAGGCAAAGTCAAATAATTCACGACCCATAATGGTTTCGCGTAAAATATTTAATGCCGTGGCGGGTTTGCCATAAGCGTTATTACCAAACTGTAAAATAGACTCTGAGTTAGTCATAATTGGTACTTGATTATTACTTTTCATATAGCTAGTAATTTTGGCCGCATGACCACGGCGAGATGGGTAGCCTTCTTCCCAAGCTTGCTCAGCAAGGAATTGTAAAAAGGTATTCAAGCCCTCGTCCATCCAAGTCCATTGTCGTTCATCAGAATTAACAATCATTGGAAAGTAGTTGTGACCTACTTCATGAATAATAACGCCGATTAAGCCGTATTTAGTACGACGGGAATAGGTTTTCTCACCGGTTTTTTTATCTAGAGTAGGACGTGGACCATTGAAAGTGATCATTGGATATTCCATGCCACCGACAGGACCGTTTACTGAAATAGAAACTGGGTAAGGGTAATCAAAGGTATATTTATTGTATTGCTCCATCGTATGGATAATAGCTTCAGTTGAATACTTTTCCCAAAGAGGATTACCTTCGTTAGGGTAAAATGACATCGCCATAGTGTCACTGTTACCTTGCTGGTAACCTTGGGCATCCCAGATGAACTTTCGGCTAGAAGCAAAAGCAAAATCGCGAATGTTTTTGGCTTTAAAGTGCCATGTTTTTGTTTTGCTACTACGTGATTGTTCATTGGCTAACGCTTCTGCTGGCGTAATGATCAACACTGGCTTGTTAGCTGTTTTAGCTTGTTTTAAACGTTTGCGTTGAGTGCTTGTTAATACTTTACTTTCATTTTGTAAAACACCCGTAGCCGCAACAACATGGTCGGCAGGTACCGTAATTTTTACATCATAGTCACCAAATTCTAAAGTGAATTCACCACTGCCTAAAAATTGTTTATTTTGCCAGCCTATTGCATCGTAATAAGCAGCGGCTCTTGGGAACCAACTGGCAATTTCATAAAGGTAGTTATCATCTTCTTTAAAGTATTCATAACCTGAACGACCACCCAGTACTTTTTGTTCATGCAATTGGTAATGCCAGTTAATATTTATCTCGACGCTTTTACCTGATCTTAATGGTTTAGGCAGATCAATGCGCATCATAGTGCCATTGATAATATAATGTAGTGGCTTACCATTACTTGCACTTACTTTGCTTATTTCATAACCGCCATCGAACTCAGGTGCTTCTACCAGAGAACGAAAGCCTCTAAAGCTAACTTTCTTTTTACTAGGAGCAGTACTGGTCATTTTGTTAGCAGAATCACGTTTCATGCGATTTTGGTCTAGCTGTAACCATAAGTAGCGCAAGGTATCAGGAGAGTTATTCTGATAATCCATGGTTTGCGCGCCGGTTAAACGCTGGGTTTTGTCATCTAGGGCAATGGCAATGTCGTAATCAACTTGCTGCTGCCAATATTTATGGCCTGGTGCACCAGAAGCGGTACGGTAAATATTAGGAGTAGGTAATACCTCCTCTAATTGGCGGAACTTATCATCGAAGGGAGCTTTACTTGCTTGGCTATTTGCTGACAGTAGGCCAGAAAATGCCAGTACTAGGCCTATTAAGGCAGTAGACGTTGAATATTTCATAATTTTCCAGTGTAGATTTAGCACACGTTTTTATAGAGTGTATACAATATTTAATACTGATCTGGCTTTTATATCACAATCAGCAACACCTTGTTACTTACAAAGAGTCATTTGCGATAAAAAGCTAATTAATTAGGATAAATGGATAGAGGGTAATGAAGATCAGACTTGAGTACAGTTTTTACAGCTGCCATGTGCTTCAACGATTTGATGACTGATGGTGAAACCATTGGCATCAGCCATAGTGCGCAAAGCTAAATCAAAGTTATTAGATTGTATTTCTTCAACATGGCCACATTGGTCGCAAATTAATAGTTGCACCGGGTGATTACATTCACCGAAATGATGACACATGATAAAGGCATTAATGGACTCTATTTTATGCACAAAGCCCTGTTTAGATAAAAAATCTAAAGCACGATAAATGGTGGCTGGTTTAGCCGCAGCATCTAATTCTTTTAGTTCAGCTAATAGATCGTAGGCGCCAACAGCCCCTTGATGATTAGCCAATAGTAAAAAAACTTGTTCTCTTACTTTAGTAAAACGAGCGCCTTTTTTTTGGCAAACGAGTTGTGCTTGATGTAATAAAGATTCTGCCGTCATGGTGCTATTCGGATATTTTTAGTCTAGGAGTTGATTAGTTTTCCAGTGTAGCATAGCTCTTTATCAGGACGTAAATATTTTTAGCTTGGCCAATTCACTAGCTAGCATGGCTTGTTAGTGAATGGTTTATATCTTGGTTATAAACCATTCGCCATTTATTTACCCTTACATTACAATGAGGTTCATTTGTCAAAAGACAGCGCTGTCTTTTGACCTTATTTGATGGTTAACCTGCTAGGAAATTAACATGACCCGTTATCTCGCGCTCGATGCTTTTAGAGGCATTACCATAGCTTTAATGATTTTAGTGAATACGCCGGGAACCTGGTCGCATGTTTATGCGCCCTTATTACATGCAGAGTGGCATGGCGCTACACCAACGGATTTAGTCTTCCCATTTTTCTTATTCATCATTGGTTCTGCGATGTTCTTCTCTTTCAAAAAGAGTAACTTTGCTGCCAGCCCCGAGCAATTTAAACGAATTATTAAACGTGGTTTTATCATGTTTTTTATTGGCTTTATGTTAAATGTTATTCCATTTACTACTAATATCGATGATTGGCGCATTATGGGAGTATTACAGCGTATAGGTATCGCGTATGCGGTAGCGGCTTGCTTAGTATTAATACTAAATCGCAGTGGCATATTCATAGTGTCAGCGGTAATCTTATTAGCGTATTGGGCATTACTCTTGAGTGTTGGTGATGGGGCGTTAACCATTGACGGTAATATTATTCGTCAGCTTGATTTAGCCGTACTTGGCGCTAACCATATGTATACTATGCGCGGTGTTGCTTTTGAGCCGGAAGGGTTATTAAGTACCATTCCTGCCATTGTTAATATGCTGCTTGGTTTTGAACTAACGCGTTATTTAACCAGTATTAAAGATAAAAAAAGTAGTGTTATTAAGTTAACTCTTATTGGCGGCTTAGCCATTGGCTTTGGTGCATTATGGAGTTTAGTTCTACCCATTAATAAGTCATTATGGACACCATCGTATGTGATTTATAGCACAGGTTTTGCTTGTCTATTATTGGCAGCCTTTATCTGGTTAATTGATATCATGAAACAAGTTAAACTTGCTCAGCCTTTACTGGTCTATGGTACCAACCCATTATTTGTTTATGTATTGTCATTCTTAGTGGTGACGCTATATTTCCACATAAATATTGGCGATAGCAATATGTATGCTTGGCTATATCAGCAGCTTAGTTCGGTATTACCAGCGAAATTAGCATCCTTTATTTTTGCTTTTTCACATGTGGCACTTTTCTGGTATGTGTCATTAAAGCTCTATCAACGCAAAATATTCATCAAAATTTAGTGACATTATCTTAGCCGTTAATTTCAACGTGAACTTCTTAAGTTAACGGCTTAAAAGACTATCAAAAAGCCTTGTTTTTGTTATGCTTAACTAATAAAGAATGATTGTTAATTATTATTTATTAGCTAAGTAAAGTAAAAATAAGGAGTCTTTTCTACGAGTGAATAAAGCTAAACTCAGCCAAGATGAAAACTTGTCATTCAAAGTCAGTCATCAGCTATTGCCGCAAGATTATCAGCGTATCGATCTCTACTTCTCACTTCCGGTTGAAATGGGCATCAATCCTAGTACCCTCAACGAAGAAGAATTTTTTTACTCCAACATTAAAAGCCATAGTGCTTATTATGCGGATAAATTACACCTGCCGTTAGTCAGAAGCCGTTTTATTAGCCAAAATAAAGGTGAACAAAGCGATTACCGGCTAAACCTTAATTTATATTCTTACCAAGTAAAAAAGGCACTGGATGCCGATATCAAGCAAACATTAAAGCTAAAAACAGCGGAAGAATTTTATCCTGCGGCAATTGAGTTGGCAGAGCAAACGCAATCCTTGACCAAAAAATTACGACGTTATACTCCCTCCGATAACAAACTTATCTCTTTTTTTGAAAATGCCGACAACTATTTAAGCTGGCATATAGAGCAATCATTTTTAAAGTTATTAACGTTAGGGCCAAAGAGTTCTGAATTTACCCCTGAACGTGAGTTGCTGTTGAGTTTATGTAAAGGTGAAAATAGCTATCGCGTTGATAATAAATATAACTCTCAAGTTACCCTAGACGACGCTAACCGTATCACCAATAAAATGCGTTTATTACAACGGTTAATAGAGTATGGTGTGGTCTTTAAACGGCAAACCCGTTATTTGAACCTTAACTTAAAGCGATTAGTGCGTGGTGTGGTAACCGCAATTATCATGGCTTTTGTTATGGTGTTGGTATTGAATGCTCGTTCGAATTTTACCGAAGTGACAGTGGCGTTAGTAGCCTTTCTTGGCCTTATTTATGGTTTACGAGAAACCTTTAAAGAGGACTTAACCAGTCTAATATGGCGTAAAATTCAAAAAGGCCGACCTAAATGGCAAAATCTATTTACCCATAGCGTCACCAAAAAGCGGGTTTTAAGTCAAATTCTGTGGCTAGAATATATCAGCAGTAAAGATTTGCCTAAGTCAGTGAATGCATTGTTTCAGCAGCGCAGACAGCAAAACAAACAAGATGCGCAATTATTGCATTTTCGCTGTGATAACAAGGTTATGGCGAAAGAATTTTTACCGGGTTATGATGAAATTCAGCAACAAACCTTTTTTAACTTAACGCCTTTTGTTCGTTTTTTGAAAAAAGGCGCAGGTCGACTATATAGTTTAGATGGCCAGAAAATTTCTAGCCAAGGGGTTGAGCGGCGTTATCAAATCAACCTTATATTACGTCATGTATATAAAGGCGAAGAATCATTGCAACGTTTTAAAATCACCTTGAATCGCTCAGCAATTGTCAATATCGAACCCATAGGCTAATACCAAGTCCATTAAGTTTGTTCCCACTCAGAGCTTGCCAGCGTTTTGAGAACAAATAGAACTTTTTTTGCATATAGTCACTCTATATGAAAGAAATTTTATGCGGTTATCGAATGGCTGGAAAACTCCCAAGGGCGAGTTTAAAAGGCTGACATGCTGCGTTATTGATTTTGATAAGGGAATAACCATTATCTACAATCAATGCCTGGCCTCTGAGCCTTTTAACTCTCGCTGAATTGGAAGAAACTTATTGGAATTGGTATATAGTCACTTTAGCTAAGCAAAGGTAAATTTAAGCTGTTGCTATTAGCACTTATCTATTACTTGCTTTTATTGCTTGTTTTCCCTACAATACGCCTCCTTAATTCAGCCTGAACTTTTTGTTCCTTGCCTCAACTGGTGTTGGCTGAGCCAGACTATGAGGCTACAACCGTAAGGAGCTCGTAATGCGTCATTACGAAATCGTATTTATGGTTCACCCTGATCAGAGTGAACAAGTGTCTGGTATGATCCAGCGCTACACAGACTTGATTAATGCTGCTGAAGGCAAAATCCACCGTCTTGAAGACTGGGGCCGTCGCCAATTAGCATACCCAATCAATAAACTACACAAAGCACACTATGTTCTTATGAACATTGAAGCGCCACAGTCAGTTATTGATGAGTTAGAAACAGCTTTCCGTTATAACGAAGTTGTTATTCGTAACATGATCATGCGTACTAAAGACGCGGTAACTGAAGCATCGCCTATGGCTGCTGCTAAAGATGACCGTCGTGACGATCGTCGTGATGACCGTCGCGAAGTTAAGAAAGAAGTTACTACTGCGCCAGTTGAAGCTAAAGAAGTCTCTACAGAAGAGAAGTCTGAAGAAGCTGCTAGCGAATAAGTAATTTGTGATGCTCTCGCAAGAGAATTGCCTAGTGTTGGTTGGTGAGGTAGTAAGAACACCAAAACAGTCAACTAGCCCAGCTGGTATTGCTCATAGTCAGTTTTCAATAGACCATAAGTCTATACAAAATGAAGCCGGCATGAATCGACAAGCATTTGTCAGAATACAAGTTGTTGCTACAGGTAAATTATCACACTTAACACGTGAATTAGTTGCTGGACAAAATGTAAAAGTGAGTGGTTTTATCAACCGCCACGAATCTAGAAACGGAAACCCGCTTTTAGTGTTACATGCCCAGCAAATTGAAATGATTAATTAGGCTTTATTTACTAACGGAATCGTTATTTAAATAAAACCATATTGGAGAACTCCATGTCTCGTTTTTTTAGACGCCGTAAGTTTTGTCGCTTCACAGCGGAAGGCGCAACTTCTATTGATTATAAAGATGTTGCTACTTTAAAAAACTATATCACTGAAAGTGGTAAAATTGTTCCTAGCCGTATCACTGGTACTGCTGCTAAATATCAACGTCAATTAACTCGTGCGATCAAACGCGCTCGTTACTTGTCATTGTTACCATACACAGACTTACACAAGTAAGCTTAAAAGGGGTTTATTATGGAAGTAATTCTTCTAGACAAAATCGCCAAATTAGGCGGCCTTGGTGACAAGGTATCTGTTAAATCAGGTTATGCACGTAACTACTTATTACCACAAGGTAAAGCAGTATTTGCATCTGAAGCTAACGTTGAGCACTTTGAAGCTCGTCGTGCTGACATCGAAGCTAAATTAGCTGAAGTATTAGCCGCAGCTGAAGCTCGTGCAGCGAAAATTGTTGAGTTAGCTGAAGTTACTATCGCATCAAAATCTGGTGACGAAGGTAAATTATTCGGTTCTATTGGTACTCGTGATATCGCTGATGCGATCACTGAAGCTGGCGTTGAAGTTGCTAAAGCTGAAGTACGTTTACCATTAGGTGCTATCCGCGAAACAGGTGAATTCGAAATCGTTATTCACTTACACACTGATGTTGATACTAGCATCAAAGTTGTAGTTATCGCTGAAGCATAATAACTTTGTCATAGCGTTAAGCTATAGCGATTAAGTTATTAATAAAAACACCGCACTCTCTTTGAGGTTGCGGTGTTTTTTTATGGCTATTTTTTACTCTTTAAGTCGGATAAAGTAATACCAATTTGACTAAGTTTGTTCCCACTCAGAGCTTGTCAGCGTTTTGAGAACAAATTGAATTTTTTTGCATATAGTCACTCTATATGAAAGAAATTCAGTGCGGTTATCTAATCGCTGAAAATCTCCCGCAGGGCGAGTTTAAAAGGCTTACATGCTACGTTATTGATTTTGACAATGGAATAACCATTCTCTTCAATCAATGCCTTGCCTCTAAGCCTTTTAACTCTCGCTGAGTGAGAAGAAACTTAATCAAAATGGTATAAGTATAAAAAAAGTTGGCGTCATTACAACGCCAACCAAAATGGAGCAGGAAAGTCGAATTAAATGCTCGCATTTTAACTAGTATTGAAACCACTTGATAACCTTACTAGAAAAACTATTAACGTGCTCAGCAACCAGGAAAAGCTGCTTAGCATGTTTGCTCGTGTAAATTAATTACGCTTGTTACCTAGACAGTTTGCCGTGTAATGCCACCGAAATGTTACACTTTTCTATCACATGTTGATACTTTTCTGTTTGTTTTTACACGGCGACTTTTTCCGGTAAATTAGTGTTTAATCCAAGCTAATTACTTTGGTTTTATCGGTATTAATATCATCAGTTACAGTTGTTTTTTAAAGGCTTTATAGTAGAGTGTAGGTTAGTTTATTTCTTTATTCCGTCGTGGTTGGGTGTTAAAAACATTATGTCTGGTGCAATTGAAAAAGTTGTTATTGTTGGTGGTGGAACTACCGGTTGGATGGCTGCGGCAAGCTTATTAAAATATGCGACAGATAAAAATATTACCGTCACTTTAGTTGAGTCGCCAACCATTAGTACCGTGGGTGTTGGTGAAGCGACTATTCCTAATATTGTCGATTTCAATCGTAACTTAGGCATTGATGAAGTTGAGCTGATCAAAGCAACTCAAGCGACCTTTAAGTTAGGTATTGAGTTTGAAGATTGGTATAAAAAGGGAGAGCGATTTTTTCATCCTTTTGCCGATTACGGCTTGAAAGTCGATAATGTTGAGTTTCATCATTACCTTAACAAGCTCAATCAGCAAGGTACCAAAGTTGATTTAGAAGATTACAGCTTTGCTTGTGCGCTAGCCAAACAGGGAAAATTCGCCCAACCTAACCCAAACCCGAGCAATCCACTTGCTGAATACTCATACGCTTATCATTTAGATGCAGTATTGTACGCTAAATTTCTCTGTGATTTTTCAGTGAAAAAAGGCGTTGAACATATTTTAGCCAACGTAACTGAAGTGAACTTAAATAACGACTCAGGTTTTATTGAATCACTGACTTTAGATGATGGTCGTCAGATCAACGGAGATTTATTTATCGATTGCTCTGGTTTTAAAGGGCTGTTAATTGAAGGTGCTATGGGCATTGAACTGGACGATTTAAGCCAGTGGTTACCGTGTGATAGTGCCGTAGCAGTGCAAACTACACTTGTGGGAAATCCTAACCCGTATACCCGAGCCATCGCAAAAGATTCAGGCTGGCAATGGCAAATACCATTACAACATCGTATGGGCAATGGTTACATTTATAGCAGTAAATTTACCGATGATAATGCCGCGCAAGAGAGTTTACTTGCCAGTATTGACGGTAAAACCATCAATGAGGTACGCAAGTTTTCTTTGCCGGTAGGGCGACGTAAAGTTACTTGGCATAAAAACTGTTTTGCGTTGGGCTTGGCGGCTGGGTTTCTTGAGCCATTAGAGTCATTGGGAATTTCATTAATTCAAACGGGCATTGCTAAGTTATTAACCTTCTTTCCTGATAAATCGTTTAATAGTGCCGATATTGCCGAAGTAAACCGTTTACAAAATTGCGAGTTAGACCGCATTGTTGATTTTCTAGTGCTGCATTACAAACTCAGCGCCCGTGATGATACTGAGTTTTGGCGTTATTGCCAGAACATGGCAATTCCCGATAGTTTAGCGCATAAAGTTGAGGTGTTTAAAAGCCAAGGACATGTGGTGATGCATGATCATGAATCTTTTGAACGCGCCAGTTGGTTGTCGATGTACCACGGCTTTAATGTGGTGCCACAGCGCTACGATGTGCGTATTCAAAATGTTGATGTGAGTGTTATTGAAGCTAAGTTGGCGCAAATGCGAAACTCAATGGCGGGCGCTGCTCAGCAGGCGATGTCGCATCAAGACTTTATCAGTAAACATTGCCGATCGCGGTGTGAACTATAGTTTTTTAGTGTACTTATGCTATGGAATATAAAAGAAAACGCGCTGCTTAGTTGATAATTAGCGCGTTTTTAGTGTTAACTTTATTCAGGTGTGGGTGCTGGGCAGTATTTCTGTAAAAACTCATCATGGCTGGGCTGTTTTTTCACCACCTCAACAATGGCATTTTTACCAGCCGTTAAGCTCATCTTTAATTTTTTATAATCTAAAGCATCCACTGTTGGGTTATACCCAGCTGGCATTATACCCATGCCGTCAAATACCGCATACCAACTGGTGGGCTGAAATAACTCTTCAGCACCCGGTTTTAAGCCGCCAGCAACCTTGAAAAAATCAATGCGTTGTTGCAAACTTGTTGGAATAGCCATGTTTTGACAATAAAGCCAAAATTCGGTGTCATCGCGCTCAGTAGTGCAGTAATGTAAAATCAAAAAGTCACGGATCTCTTCATAGTCAGCGCGCACGCGGCGATTTAATTCATTAACCAATGTTTGATTGCAGTTTTTGTCAGGAAACATACGCACAAAAAAGGCCAGTGTTTTTGATACTAAATGAATCGCGGTCGACTCTAGGGGCTCAACAAAACCTTGCGCTAAACCTAACGCCAAACAGTTTTTATTCCATGCTTGTTTGCGCATGCCCGTTACAAAAGGGATCACTTTTGGTTTGGTAAGCGGCTCACCTTCAATGTTGGCTAATAATGTCGCAATGGCTTCTTCGTCACTGCAATATTTATCACAAAAAACATAACCGTTGCCCGTTCTATGCTGGAGTGGTATGCGCCATGTCCAGCCAGCATCTTGCGCGCGTGACGTTGTATAAGGAGTGATTTCGCCAGTATTTTTAGTTTGCACTGTTACCGCTCGGTTGCAGGGTAAATATTCAGACCAATCGTCATAACCTGTGTTCAAAATCCCCTCTATTAATAGCCCTTTAAAACCCGTGCAATCAATAAAGAAGTCGCCAGTTATTTGCTGACCATCTTTTAAGGTAATGTTATCAATAAAGCCGCTATCATTTTTGGCAACTGACTCTACATGACCTTCAATACGCTGTACGCCAATACTTTCTGAGAATTTACGCAGATATTGCCCCACTAATATCGCATCTAAATGCAAAGCATAATGGGCGCTTGCTAGTGGTGTACCCATCGCATTAAACGGTAAGAAAAAGCGGTTGTGATCAGACAGGACTGACTCAGGTGAGTGCGCCATTAACGGGGTTTTATCACCTTCTGCTTTTGACTTTAACCAACACTGATAAAAATCATGTCCATCAATTTCCTGCCCTAATACGCCGAAAGGATGAAAATAGGCATGATCTTTTTTACGCCAATTTTCAAAGCGAATACCCCATTTAAAACTCGCTTGAGTGGCTTTAATAAATTCAGCTTCATCTATGCCTAAGCTACGAATGGTATCAAGAAGCGGCGGTATAGTGGCTTCACCGACACCAATAATGCCGACTTCTTTAGACTCAACTAGCGTAATGTTAACATCGCTATCTTTAAATATATTACCCAGTGTGGCGGCAGCTACCCAGCCAGCGGTTCCACCACCAACAATAACAAAATTTTTAATGGCATCTTGTGTGACTTGCATACGTTTTTCCAGTGATAGTAGGTTGGGTTTAAATTAAAAATTGCTTTTATATTGGCAATGTAGCGTTAAAAACTCATGGTGACTTGGCGATTTATCGACTTGCGATTGCACCATCGTACGCATTTTTTCTAGGTGTTCAGTTAAGTAATCAGCGTCCATCTTGTCTGCACGTTGATCATAACGGTCAGGCATAAAGTTAAAACCATTAAATATAGCTAACCAACTATCACTACCAAATATTTCCCATGGGTAGCGCACGATAGTACCGTCTTGTTTGAATTTGTGCATTTTATCTTGCAAGGTTTTCGGGATATCCATATCACGATAATACTGCCACATAGGACTATCAGTGCGCTGGTTTATTTTATAATGCAAAATAATAAAGTCGCGTACTCGTTCATATTCTTGCGCATTAACCTCGTTAAAGCGTTCGACATCTTGCACATTATATTCAGGCAAGCTTTTATTAAAGGTTAATAATATTTTATCAATCGCGGTTTCAACTAAGGCAATGCTGGTGCTTTCTAATGGCTCTAAAAACCCTGAGGCTAAACCAACAGCAATACAGTTTTTATTCCATGCCTTTTTACGTCGACCTGGGGTAAAAGAAAAACTGCGTGGTTCATGCAGTAATTCACCATCAATATTGCTTAATAAGCTTGCTTTGGCGTCTTCATCGCTACTGTATTTACTGCTGTAAACATAACCATTGCCCATGCGATATTGTAATGGTATTTGCCATTGCCAACCGGCTTTTTGCGCTTGCGCTATGGTACAAGCTATTGGCGCTTGTGTGCTTCTACTTTGCACGGCAATGGCTCTGTCGCATAATAACCAGTGGCTCCAGTCGTCGTAACCTGTCTTTAATGCGCCTTCAATTAACAGCGCTTTAAAGCCCGAACAATCAATAAATAAATCCGCTGTTATATTGCGACCATCTTGAAAGGTTATGCTGTCGATGTCGCCCGTACCTTTGTTGATTTGAGCTTGCTCGATAAAGTTATCAACTATTTCTACCCCTTGTTTAACCGAGTAGTCTCGCATTAAATTGGCAAATAGTACGGCATCAAAATGTAAGGCCCAATCGAATACATCCAATTGACTTGTAGGCGTTTCTGCGGGAAAGAAGAATTTATTCTGCTGCGCTAAATTTACACCCAGCGAGTAATCACTTAAATCACTGGGGTGTTTTTTTTGTGCTTTAAGCCAGTAATGATGAAAAGGCACTTCTTTAGTTCCTTGACCAAATAAACCAAAGGGGTGAACAAAACTATTACCGTCACCTTGCCAGTCTTTAAATTCAATACCTAATTTACAAGTGGCATTGGTGGCTTTAATCACCTCTATATCGCTGAAACCGAGTTTTTTATAAAAACGGCGCAAGGTCGGAATAGTCGCTTCGCCGACTCCAATGGTACCGAGTTGAGAGGATTCAACGACCGTGATTTTTGGCGTATGCTGGGGGAACTGTGTTTTAAAGTGATGACTCAGTGCTGCGGCTGTCATCCAGCCTGAAGTACCGCCGCCAACAATGACCACAGATTTAACTAATTTAGAGCCAATATTCATCAGATAACCTTGCTTTTTCACACCGATATCATGGTGTGTTTTGGGTGTTAAATTAAGTAATAAATCTATCAGGTAAGGTATGTAATTCTTGATTTAAAACAATATTAATTATTTAATAGTGATTAAAAACAAAAAACGTCATAATTTCTTGTGACGTTTTTTAATCAGTTTATATAAGCTAAGTAGCCTTAATAAAAGAACTACTTAGTAGAGCTTGTTTAACTTTTCAATTAGAAAGTTACACGAGCACCAACAGTCCAGCGCGCTTCATATTCGTTGCGGTACGCTTTTTGGTCTGAGAATTCAAGATAAGTCTGTTGAACTTCTTCCAAAATATTTGAACCAAATACATAAATATCAGCATAGTCAGTTACTGAGTAAGTAGCACTGAAATCAAGTTGTGAATAAGTATCTTGATAAAGTGATTGACCGCCAACAGCACCTTGTGAGCCTTGCGTGATTAAACGCGGGCTACGAGAGTTCCATGCGAAACGTGTTGAGAACGACTCTTGCTCATACCATAAAACAAAGTTGTAAGTATCTTTTGACATGCCAACAAATGGTAAGTCACCGCCATTAACATCTTTGTTTTCTTGAGAACTATCAGTAAAAGTATAGTTAGCATCAATACCCATATTGTTAAGGAATGCAACATCCATAAAGTCACTAAAGGCAGCTTTAGCGCCTAATTCAAGACCGTTTACACTACCACCAGCGCCTTGTACTTGAGTAGTGAAAGGCCAAGGACCACGTTTGATGCCATCTTCATCAGGCTCATCTACTAATATTTCACCGCCTTCGGTAAAGCTTTCGATATCAATGTTGAACGCTGAAACGAACATCATAGAAGCGTCGCCGTTATACCACTCAGCAGTTAGTGATAAGTTTTCTGAGCGCCATGGGTTCAAGCTTGGGTTACCCGTTAAGTTACCGTTAACTACGCGTAAACAGTTACAGTCAGCATTAATTACTTTACCCACTGTTTTACCACCACCCCAACTTGCAAGATCTAACGACTGCATGTTTTTAGAGTAAGCACCACGGAAGATAATATCATCAGTTGCAGCAACCGCTACGTTTAATGAAGGTAGGTAATCAGTGTAACTGCGATCAGTTACCGCATCACCAATATCAGGACCTAAACCAGAATGTGGTAAGTTAGTACCTGTAAGGTTTTGCTTAACATAAAGGTCGGTTTCGATAACTTTTAAACCAAAGTTACCACTAACAATGCCTTGTTCGAAGTTAGCTTGTAAGAAATAAGTAAATTCGTTTAAACCTACATCGTAAGTTGCGCCACCATTTTCAGTACGTTGCACGTTACCAAAAGTATCTAGGTGGAATTGACGAGGATCACTAAAGTTACTTGGATCAATTGCCCACATGGTAGGAATACCTTGCACGCTACCAAAGTTAGAAATTTCGCTAACCGTAGTATGTTTATCTAATGCCGTTGGCGCTAATAAAGTATAAGGAACCCAAGTACCTGCAGCAATCGTTTCGCCATCGTGTTCAGCATCTACTTCTAAGTATTCACCTGCAGCAGGGTTACCTTCACACGTTGATGTTGTATGGTATTGATCGACCGCTTTCCATTGCGCGATATCACAGCCATCACCAAAGGTAGAGGTATAAGTAAATTGGTCGTGATCTACTTCACGTTCCATGTAACGAACACCAAAATCTACGCTAGTAATAAATGGCATATCATCAAATTCATAATTCCACTTAGTACTAAAAGTATTGATTTCAGCTCTATCGTCAGTATTACCTTCAGATGAGAATGCACCAACATGGTATGAATCTAAGTTACCCATGTAAGCGGCAACACTTTGCATACCTTGACCGCCGCCAACCATTTGATCGAAACCACTAAATACAGGGCTTTCACCTTGAGCATTGTAGCGAATTAAGAAATCAGCGTCAGCGATACCGCCGGGTGCGAATGTTCCGTAACAACCACCACTTTCACCAACAATTGTATCATCAGCACCACAGTTTTCTGTTTGGGTAAATTGACCAGGGCCTGTTACTAAACTTGTGTGATCGATATTAAGCATATCGCCTTCACCGTAACCATGACGCATGCTTGACTCAGCACTTGCTCGTGTCATACGTACTTGACCTGTTAAGTTGCCGCCATTGTTGTAGTTTAATTCTAAGTTAAAGTTTTTCGAGGTTTCTTCGTTGTTGTTGACCTGAGTAAAGGTCTGCATACGCCAAGGTTTTAAGTTAAAGTCATTAACTGCGCCCCAAGCATTGCCTTCTTCATCGGTGAAAGTATCACCCGTCCAGCTATCGGCATTTGCTGGTAACGCATAGTCGTTAAATGAATGCCAACGGTTGTTTTGTGAGAAACCTTGACGGTTATTGAATCTGTCTTGGTTAGTGTAAAACGCATCAAATGTTAATTCGAAACCTTCACCTAATTCGGCTTGGAAAGAGAACTGGTAACCTTGACGTTCACGAGTTTCTTCTTTATTAAATGCAGCAAAACCTTGTGGTACTACGTGACGAACAGGGCCACTTTCTGGACCAGCTCCCCAAGTATGACTGTTGTTTGCTGCGCCAATACCGCCATTTTCAGAGGTATCGAAGTAACCGTTATAATCGGTTGCTAACGTTACTTCTTGGGTAACGGCAGAAAACAACACACCAAAACGGTCGCTGTTATAGCTTACTAAACCGTTTAAGTTTGGATCTACTTCTTGGCTAATAGAACCTTGAGTTACATCAGCACCAACGTTGAATACCCAACCGCTGTCCATATCAAATGGGCGACGAGTATGTAAGTCAATTGAACCTGAAATGCCACCGGCAGTGCGGCTAGCTTCAGATGATTTATAAACATCAGCACCTGAAAATAATTGTGATGGTAAATCACCAAAGTTAGCACCTGATGAATCAATAGTGGTAGCACTTAAAAAGACTTCACCATTTAAAGTTGAGCCAACTTGAGGTAAACCACGTATAGCAATAGTACCACCTTCACCAGCGGTACGCTCTACTTGCACACCCGTAATACGTTGTAATGAATCAGCAATAGTAACATCTGGTAACTTACCAATGTCTTCTGCAGCGATACCATCAACCTGTGAAGTTGCGAAACGTTTGCCGTTGATGCTGGCTTTAGTACTGCCACGGATACCAGATACTTGAATTACTTCAATATCGTCTTTATTTACTTCAGCAGCTTCTTCAGCGGCCATAGCATATGAGCTAACACCCGTTGAAAAAACTAGCGCAATACTTGTTGATAACAAGCTCTTTTTAAAATTTTTATTTGGCACGATAGACCCTTAACATGTTGTTTTTATTTATATATTTTAGTTATAGATTATTAGTTATACTGCATATTATTTAAGCACTACCATTTTGACCTTTCCTTTAGTGCAATAGTGACACTTTTCTATTATATCTAGATACTTTCCTATCGTTTATCGAGTGCAAATGTCGAACGCTGTCATTTTTGTTAGACGAAAAAATAATAGCGGAATCCAGTTGTTACTTGTATATACAGATATAAATAGAGGGTGGTGATTAAGCGCCTAAGTGGAATAAAAAATAACGACTAACAAGAGGGCAACATGTGTAAGGTAAAACTTGTGGTCAATATTCAGTTTACTCGTAAAAAGGTTAAAAAATAACTCAACGGGATCAAAATATATGCCCATTATTTTTGTAATACGCTTACGAAAATTTCCCTCATGAGCTAAGAGTTTGCTTATTCTGTTGATAATAATAAGCGAGTGAAAATTATTGTTGCTGTAAGCATTGGGTGGTTAGGCGCGTATATTATTGGTGGTTATACTGCTGTGTTATGGAGCGATTCAATTCAAGGCATTATCTTGTTTGTTAGTTTTATTACACTCTTATTGATTTTATTGTCGGGCAGCGGCCTTTATTTATGGTTGAAATATACAATGAACACCCATAAATAGTACCTAAACAGAGCTGTTTATAAAGGCGATGGATTTTTAATGCTTTCTCTAAACTCGGTCGGGGTAATGCCTTTCACCATCAAAAAATGTCGATTAAAATTAGATGCATTATTAAAACCGCACTGGTCGCATATTGCTGAAATTAAAGTATTAGTATTAATCAATAGTTTACAGGCTTTTCCTATGCGTAATTGGGTAATAAACTGATTTAAGGTTTTTTCGGTACGTTGTTTGAAAAATCGATGAAAGTGATTGGTGCTCATATGAGCAATTAAAGCCAAATCATCAGCTCTAATCACATCAGTATAATGTTGGTAGATATAAGTAATGACGTTATCGAGTTTATCGACTGAAATGTCTGTTTTATTACTAAAGGTAAAAAAACTGCTTGATAAAACTTGGTAATTTCTATCATTAGCCATCAACGTTAATAGTTGAAGTAAAAGGATATACCTTTCAATAGGCTCGGCACTTACCATCGCTTTGAATAATATTAAGGATTGTTTGGTTGTAGTAGGGCTATATTCAATTCCCCGTAACGACAGCGTTAACATTTTAGCTAATACGGCCAATTCAGGGTTTAACCTAACTAAGTTATCTAACCAGATTGCAGGGATTTGTGCGACATAGATGATTAAATTCTTTTCATTATTTATTGGCTTCGCTTGCCAACTGTGCGGCAAGTTTGGACCAAGTAAGACAAGATCTGCTTGATTATAATAACTAACGTGATCGCCTATATGTTTTGAACCTTCGCTATTTAACGTTAAGCAAATCTCATATTCAGTATGGTAATGCCAATTAAACTCCTTTAACGGCAGCTCAAAAACATCAAAGCGCCAAGAGCAATTATCTGAAGGGATCATTTTGCCACATTTAGGCTTCATATCGTTTCATCCTTTAAACAGTCTATCTTTTTATTTTGTCGAAAGAGTACCAATAAAGGTAAATATTTTCAGAATTAAATAGTTATAAGTTAAGAGTTAATCGTATTGAATAAAGTTATGTATTTAGTCTTATGGATTGTTGCTAAATACAGATTTTGTATTTTCATAGGTAAGACAATTTTTTTGTGATAGAAAAACATTCACATTTGATTGATTTGTATAACTTGTCGATATATTCCGTTCTAAGATAGTTGCGTTCTCTAATGTTGATTTTAGAACACTATGATTACCAATGTTTTTTAACGTAATTTTGAGGAATGGAAATGAAAATTAAATCCCTAACTTGTGCTATCAGTTTTGCTTTATTAGCCAGTACTTTTGCTGAAGCTAATGATAGAACTATCTATCTTACTTTTGATGATGGTCCTATGAATGCGACACCAGCATTAATCGATACATTGAATAACGCTAATATTAAGGCAACATTTTATGTTAATGCATGGCACTTAGACGGTATTGCGGATGAAAATGAAGATCAAGCGCTTACTGCGCTTACTTATGCTTTGAACTCAGGCCATGTTATCGGTAATCATAGTTATGATCATATGGTGCATAACTGTGTTGAGGATTTTGGTCCAACGAGTGGCGCTGATTGTAATGCGACAGGAAACCACCAAATTAATTCGTATCAAGATCCCGTGTACGATGCCTCCATGTTTGCAAAAAACTTAACCGTACTTGCTTCATATATCCCTTCTATTACAAGTTATCCAAATTATAAAGGCAGTGTTTTAGCTCGCTTGCCCTACACCAACGGTTGGCGCTCAAGTACAGAACTAAAAGGTGACGGTTTATGTGCAACCTCGGATGATTTCAAGCCATGGGAGCCAGGTTATGTTTGTGACCCTGAAAATCCATCAAATAGCTCTGCTGCTGGTATTGCGGTATCTAACCTTTTAGCGAACAGTAATTATTTGATTCATGGTTGGGATGTTGATTGGGCTCCTGAAAACTGGGGAATTCCGTTTCCTGCCAATAGCTTAACAGAAGCCGATGTGTTTTTAAGTTATGTGGATTCTGCGATTAACGCTTGCACACCAGTTAGCATTAATCCGGTAAACTCTAAAACACAAAACTTCCCATGTGGAAATTCTTTGCATGCAGATAAAGTGATTATTCTTACCCATGATTTCTTATTTGAAGACGGTAAACGAGGTCAAGGTGCGACATTAAATCTCCCTAAACTCGCTGAATTTATAACGTTAGCCAAAAATGCAGGTTATACCTTTGATACTATGGATAATTATGCACCAGAATGGCTAGAAGGGAAAAGTTATGAATCAGGTGATTATGTAACCTATTTGAATCGTGTCTATAAAGCAGAAATTAGCCATACAGCACAGTCAGATTGGGCGCCTAATGCAAGTTCTAATTTATGGCTGCAAAGCACGCCAAGTCAAGTTTGGACTAATAATATGCGTTACAATCATGGTGATATTGTTACTTATATGGGCAAAGATTATTTAGTTATCTCTGAACATGTCTCCCAAACAGTTTGGGTGCCAGATGCTACACCAACGCTTTTTAGTGAATTATAAATAATATGATAACTTATCTACTGTTAATTCTTCATTAATGGTGGATAAATTTATCTGTCTGCTAACGATTAATATATAACTTACGAAACTGACTTGGTGTTAGTTCTTTAAACTGTAAGAAACGCCGGTTGAAGTTAGAAATATTATTAAAACCACAGGTATCACTTATCGTAGTAACAGGCATTGTTGTATTAATGAGTAAAGAGCAAGCTTTACTAATGCGCAGTTGATTCACCAGTTCGGTGAAGGTTTGCTCAGTACGTTGTTTAATGAAGCGATGAAAGTGATTAGTGCTCATGTGTACTAATTGGGCAAGCACTTCTGCTTTTAGATTACTGGTGTAATGCTGATGTAAATGACGAATGATCTTATCGAGTTTATCAGTACTGGGATCTGAAGTAATGGCCACATTGTAACCTGAACTCGATAATATTTGCGTATTGGTGTCAGTTGCCATCAGCTGTAAGATTTCTATTAAGCTAATAAAGCGTTGTGTCGGTGATGCTTTTGCCATCTTTTTAAAAATAGCAGTGACTTTTTTAGCGACGGTGGTGCTAAATTTTATCCCCCGTTGTGATAACTCTAATAAATGTTTTAGCGAGACTAAATCTGGCATGGCGGTAAGTTGTTCAAGCCAAAGCACTGGGATTTGTGCCACATAAACTTGTTGTGCTTTACCATCAAGTGCTTGGCTACTACACCAAGTATGCGGTAAATGAGGACCGAAAAGGGTTAAATCAAAATCAGCATAGTTCTCAATATGGTCACCAACATACCTTTGACCATGGCTATTAAGTGTTAAAGCAATTTCATATTCAGGATGGTAGTGCCAGTTAAAGGGAATCTGCTCTAATTCATAAAGCCAATACCGCCAAGAAGAGTTTTCTGTTGGTAACACTTTTTCATACATTAATTTCATATTATGTAGTTCTGCTTACCATGTTGAATAGAAAAGTATCATAGGATGGTTGAAAAGTGTAGCAATGGTTTTTTATTCACGGCAAAATAATTAAGTAATATTATCTCTATGCTTAGGGGTAATTGATAATGAACATTAAGAGGTTAAACATGAAGAGTAATATAATCGCAGTGATTTTGGTTTTGGTGACCTTTTTTGCTATCTCATTTATCACTAATATTATTGGACCCTTATTTCCTTCTTTAGTAAAAGATTTTGACATCAGCTTAGCGGTTGCTGGCTTTTTACCGTTCTCCTTTTTTTCCGCTTATGGTGTAATGTCAATTCCTGCGGGTTTGTTGGTTGATAAGTTTAGCGAAAAACCGGTGTTGATTGGCGCATTTGTTATGTCAGCATTTGGCTCGTTATTGTTTGCACTTGTGCCAAGTTTTTTTATGGCGATGGCCTCATTGTTTTGCATTGGCACTGGCATGGCAATGTTACAAGTGGCGATTAACCCCTTATTAAGAGTTTCAGCAGGAAAAGAGCATTTTGCTTTTTATTCTGTCTTAGCGCAGTTACTTTTTGGTGCGGCAGCGACCTTAAGTCCGCTGGTTTATAGTTATTTAGTACAAGGTATGGCGGCAGGCGAAACATCAGGGCTTATTGGTTTGATGAACCATTTGGTGCCAAGCAATATGCCGTGGTTGTCTATGTATTGGGTTTTTGCTGCGGTGTCTGTGGTTATGTTAGTTTTTATTCTATTAATTAAACTGCCGAAAGTAACATTGACTGATGAAGAGTCAGTAGGGGGCTTAGCGATTTATGCGCAGTTATTTAAAAACAAAACCGTTATTTTATTCTTCATCGGTATCGCTGCTTATGTTGGCACCGAACAAGGGGTTGCCAATGCAATTTCTCTTTTCTTAGAGCGTTATCATGGTTTGGATCCGTTAACCGTAGGCGCCAACACGGTCAGTGATTTCTGGTTGATGTTAACCTTAGGCTGCTTTTTAGGTTTGGCTTTATTGAAGGTTTTTGATAGCCGTTTAGTATTGAAAACATTCTCTCTAGGCGCATTTATTTCATTAACGTCTGCCTTATTTGGTAGCGCTGAGGTAGCATTAATCGCTTTTCCGTTAGTGGGTTTTTTCTTGTCTATTATGTGGTCGGTTATCTTTTCGTTAGCACTCAATTCATTAGCTGATCATCATGGCTCATTTGCTGGGATTTTGTGTACGGGTATTGTTGGTGGCGGTTTAGCGACACCGTTAGTAGGGTTGTTGGCTGATTTAACCGGTGACTTACGTATGGGCATGATAGTGGTTTACATAACGTTAGCTTATATTTTTGCCATAGGTTTTTGGGCTAAGCCGTTAGTCAATAATAAAACTATTAACGTCTTTAAACGTGGCCAAAAAGCGGCCGATAATGCTAAGACGGCTGCTTCAAGCTAATCAAAAAAGAGTATTAATTTAATGAAAAATATCATCCCAGCCTCGGCGCTGAGTGCCATTGCTTTGCTATTAACGGCCTGTAATGGGGAAATGGAACCGGCTAAAACCGAGCAGTTAAAAGTAGAAGCAATAGCTACAGAGTCACCATTAACGGCTCAGCAACAATTGACTGCTTTAGCTGAAAATTTGCAGGTTAAGTATCATTTTTTAAGTAATATTGAAACTGATTGCCCAGATCGTCATGGTGAAGTGGTTAAATATTGTTACAGTGCAGAAATACACTTAAGTTTGTCAGAAAATAGCCCAAATTATTTTACTGAAAATGAAGATTGGCAAATAAATTTTTCACAAGTGTATCCAAGTTATGCCAGTGAAAGCAGTGATTTCAATTTACAGCATTTAAACGGTGATATTCACCAAATCACTGCTAAAGCTGGCTTTAGTGGTTTTACTGCTGGTGAAATCAAAAAAGTAAAACTTTGGGTGAAAAGCACGTTAATAACAGAGTCTGAATTGATGCCCAACTATTGGTTATCAGCGACTGACTTATCACCAGCAGTAATTGTTAGTACCAAAACTAGCATAGATGCTGATACGGGTTTGGAACTGCAGCCGTGGGTAGCTCCTTTTACTGATATAGTGAAACAAATAAAGTCATCGCCTGATGATATTAACCAGTATGCTTCAACGTCGTGGTTATATGACAATGAACCTAATCACCTTGAGTTAGGTGCACAAGCGATTGATTTAGCGATTATTCCTACGCCTAACTCTTTGAAAGTCACCGATGCTAAGTTTCGTTTAGATCTATCTTCAGGTATTAATGTTTCATTAATAGGGCTCGAGACAAAAGATATTGCTGCCGCCACTGAGCGTTTAAGTTTTCTAGGCATAAAAGAGAGTGAAACCGGTATAGCGATAAATATTGTACTAAACGATGATAAAAAGCCGGATTGGCGTGCTGGCCATTATCAGTTGGAAGTTAATGGCCAAGGCATTGATATTAATGCCCAAGACAGTAGCGGCGCTTTTTATGCATTGCAAAGTATCGCCAGTTTACTTACTTTAGGTTCTACTACACTACCGTTAGTGAAAATAGATGACCAACCGCATTATGACTATCGTGGTCAACATGTTGATGTGGCGCGTAACTTTCATTCGAAAGCGTTTATGTTTGCGCTTATCAAACAAATGTCAGCTTATAAACTCAATAAATTACATCTACATTTAGCAGAAGATGAAGGCTGGCGCTTAGCCTTGCCAAGTTTGCCTGAATTAACCCAAGTGGGTAGTAAACGTTGTTTAGATTTGAGTGATAAAACCTGTTTACAACCACAGTTGGGCGGCGCAGGTGTAACAGATAGTGACGGTTTTTATAGTGTCGAAGATTACCAAGAAATATTGCGCTTGGCGACCAAGCACTATATTCAAGTGATCCCATCGCTTGATATGCCAGGGCATTCTCGTGCGGCTATTAAAGCCATGGAAGCGCGGTATCACTATTATATGAAACAAGAAAATGAGTTAGAAGCTAAACGTTATTTATTATCCGATTTTGATGATAAAACGCAATATAGTTCTATTCAAAATTATAATGATAATACCTTAAATATTTGCATGGAATCGACCTATGCTTTTGTTGATCGTGTGCTTGATGATTTAAAACTAATGCATGAGCAAGCAGGACACCCACTCGCACTTTACCATATTGGCGCGGATGAAACCGCAGGTGCATGGCTTGAATCGCCGGTATGCCAAGCACTTATTGCCGATAAAACCAATGAATTTGGTGATGCCAAACACCTTGGCGCGCATTTTATTGAACGCGTATCTCATATAGTGACTGATAAGGGTATTGCTGTTGGCGGTTGGAATGATGGTTTGAAAGAAACTGCAGCGACTAAAATGCCAGAGGAGGTGTATTCGTATATTTGGGATACATTACCTGGGGGGGCTCATAGGCAAGTAAGTGAGCAAGCACATCGAAATTGGAATATTATTTTATCAACACCAGATGTTTTGTATTTTGATTTTCCTTATCAAATCGATCCAAAAGAGCGTGGTTATAATTGGGCATCAAGACGGGTAACAACACGATCATTGTTTAATTTTATGCCTGATAACTTACCTATTCATGCAGAGTTTCGCCTTGATACTTTAGGTAAAGGCTTTACCAGTAATGATGAAGTACAACATGACCAAACGGGCAAAGTTATCCATCAGCCGTTACCTAAAGGTTTTACCGTTAAAGGTATTCAAGGGCAGTTATGGAGTGAAACTGTGCGTAGTGATAATCAGGCTGAGTATATGATTTATCCAAGGCTACTGTCATTGGCGGAACGAGCTTGGCATCAAGCGGACTGGCAAGTGCCATATAATTATTCAGGGCAGGTTTTTACTAAAGAGACAGGCGTTTTTACTGAACAAGCAAAACAACAGCGCGATCAGCAGTGGTTAAATTTTTCACGAACGTTAGCGGAAAAAGAATTACCCAAGCTTGACCTTGCTGGTGTTTTTTATCGTCTGCCAACGGTTGGTGCTAAAGTTATTTCGGGTAAGCTTAATGCCAATGTTGCCCTTAAAGGCTTGCCAATAGAATATCGCCAGCTGGGAGAAAATCAAGCAGCTTGGTTGCCATATAAAATACCAGTTACCGTGACTTTACCCATTGAAATACGTACTCGCACTACCGACAAAAAACGTGCTGGCCGCACCATGACATTGACGAAAAAGTAAAGCTTAGAATAAGCTCTTTAACGAAAAATAAGCCGTAATAAATCTCTTACTTATTACGGCTTTATTGATCATGTTATTTATATTATCAATAATTTAGTTTGTATTCTAACGGACAAGAACTGTCAGTGAATAGTATTGATATTTGATAGGAAAGTATCTCAGTGTTTGTTTGTTTAAGGCAAAATAGTGTTATCAAATATTCCTAATAACAAGTAAAAAAGCTGATTTTTTCGACTTGTTATATTTTATAACGATACGGTTTTTTATGAAACAGTCTTCCATTGTGGTCATCGATTTAGGTGGCACAAAAATTAATTATGGCCTTTATCGAGCGGGTCATATCGATATTAATATTGTTAAACCTTTTGATGCGACTTTAAGTGTTAAAGATTCAATACTTTTTATTAAATCCTGTATTGATGAAATAAAAGACAGTGATAGTTGCGCTGTTGCTATTGGCGTGCCTAGCATTGTGGATGTAGAGCAAGGTATTGTTTTTAATGCAGTTAACATAAAGTCATGGCAAAAAGTATATTTAAAAGATGAGCTTGAATCTTTGTTAGCGCTGCCTGTTTATGTTAATAACGATGTTAACTGTTTTGTGCAAGGTGAATACTCATTAACACACTCTCAGGGCTATCAAGATATCATTGGCCTATGCTTAGGTACGGGGGTGGGGGCTGGTATTATTTTACAAAATAAAGTTTATGCCGGTACTAATGGCTGTGCTGGTGAAGTTGGTGATTTTAGTTATTTGAATGGTAGTTTAGATGATTATTGTTCAGGTAAGTTTTTTAAAAATCACTACCTTGAGTGTGGTGCCGAATTAGCAAAGAAAGCTCGCGCAGGAGACAAACAAGCGTTAATTGCTTTTGAACAATTTGGTCAACATTTAGCCGTTGCTGTCAGCCACCTTTTGTTGATGTTAGATCCACAGCTCATTGTTATTGGTGGTTCTGTCGCTAAGTCCTTCGATCTCTTTATTGACTCGTTGTGGCAAAATCTTGCTGCTTTTCCTTATCAAAGTGTTATTAAAAATTTAGTGATTGAACAAAGTCATCAAAAAAATAGTGCTTTGTTAGGAGCGGCTCAGCTTTATTTAGCAATGTTAAATTCAGCAAAGTTAACTATGTCTTCATCGTATGTTATAAACAATAACTCTGAAAAATTGGTGCTATCTGATTTATATTAACTAAGTCGTTTTTGAGCTAAGTACGCCAAAATCAGCCATGATAACGGTTGATAAAGACATTGTTCAGTAACGTGTTGATAAGTATGCTGTTAACACGTGATATTATTTGCATAGAGCAGCACGTTCTCGCTTTTCAAGCGGGCGATAGAAAGAGAGCCATATGTTTACCAATACAGCAGTCCAAGCCGCTAAAAATAGCATCAAGCAGCTAACCTTAGCGACTATAATCGCCATAACAACACTTATGTCGGTAACCATGTCAGCACTTGCCAACAGTGTTCACTTATATCAAAGCAGTGATTGGGTCAGTGATGGTACTTTTACCCAAGGAATTGAAGGGCCTGCCGTGGCTAAAGATGGCAGCTTGTATGTGGTTAATTATCAAAAAGAAGGCACTATTGGCCGAGTAACGGCTAAAAACCAAGTGACGTTATTTACGGTATTAAAAAATGGCTCTGTCGGTAATGGTATTCGTTTTGATCAAGCTGGCAATATGTATATTGCTGATTATGTTAATCATAATGTTTTAGTGGTAAAAGTGGACAGTAACACGGCGCAAGTCTATGCACACTCCGCCAAAATGAACCAACCTAATGATATTGCCATTATGGGCAATGGTATCTTGTTTGCCAGTGATCCTAAATGGTCTGATAACAGCGGCCAGTTATGGCGAATTGGTAGCGATCGTCAAGTGCTTTTACTGGAAAAAAATATGGGTACTACTAATGGTATTGAAGTCAGTCCTGATAATAAAACCTTATACGTGAACGAAAGTGTGCAGCGTAATGTGTGGCAATATCAATTAGCAGCCGATGGCAGTATTAGTAACAAACGTTTATTGATTCGTTTTAAGGAGCACGGCATGGACGGTATGCGCACTGACAAACAAGGCAATTTATATATTGCTCGTTATGGTAAAGGGGTAATCGCTATTGTATCACCACAAGGCAAGTTATTACGTGAAGTGAAACTCAAGGGGAAGTTCCCGACCAATGTTGCTTTTGGCGGTATTGATGGTAAAACGGTGTTTGTTACCCTGCAAAAACACGGTGCAATAGAAAAATTTACCAGTGAGTTTTCAGGAAGAAGTTTTAGTGAGTAAGTCTCATTTTACTCACAATAAGTACCATTACATTGCGGGTGTTTATTGTCTTCTTTACCAAGCACTGCCAGCCTGAATATAGAAAACATTATCGTCAGGGCCTTTGGCAATATCGATGCCAATATTAAAATCATAACGACGTGCAATTAGGTATCTAAAACCTGCGCCCTTACTAACCCGGCTAGGGCTGGTGGAAAATTCATTGGTTGCTTTACCTATACCCGCAAAGGCATTTACTTCCCTGCGAAAGTTGATTTTATAGATTAACTCTAATTCAGACATAGCAACAGATTGACCTTGGTAACGTGCTGCTGAATACTTCGCATACTGATATTTGGTGTGGCATAGGGGGATAATCAACTATCACTATTAGCGTAACAAGGTTTTTCTTCATCAAAAAAACTTATAAATAGGGGAGCTAGTTATAACGGTAAATATACCTTAATATTTTAGTAATCTATACCAAATGTTCCATTCTAGAAGGTGTCCTCAATTATTTTGTAATTGATTGCTAGAGAGTATCGCTTTAACATCGGCTATTAAACAGGACTGATTGATAGTGTTATTGCTGAGTATTCAGAAAGCTTTAGTACTGGTGCCTCGTTAGCGATGCTCGGTTACTCATTTAACATAACCGTTTTTATTTAGCGTGCCTCTAGCTGTTATTAGAACAAATAAGTTCTGTTTTAAAAAAGATAGTTACCTTTAGTTTCAGTACTAAATTGTGAGCAGGATCCACCTTATGGACCCTGAGTTAGTAACTTGCTATAACTTCGTTGTGATTGGCAATATAATGGCTTCAGTGCACCTGTGTTCTGCATATGCTATCTATCATAGGTGGGTAATTGCATTAATTCGAAAGGGTTACATTAGCTAAGTAACTTTAACTGTGCAGTTAACCCATCGTAGTTAGTAATAGCGGGGAAATCAGTAATAACAGTCGCTGCTTTTTTACTGTCAGGGTTGGCAATGGCCAGTAAGTGCTTAATGCCGTACTGCTGAGCAGACTTGAGTATTTCGATACTATCATCAATAAATAGTGTGCTATCACAATCAAAGCCATGTTTGTCTTGCAGGCGTTGCCATAATAACTGTGACTCTTTGCTGACGCCAAATTCATGGGTAGAGTATAAAGTATCAAAGTATTGATCTAATTGAGTGCGTTCAATTTTAAGTGACAGAGCTTCTGGATGAGCATTGGTCACCATAACAATATCTTTACCACTGGCTCTTAGCGCTAATAAAAAATCTTTGGCGTCACTGCGTAATTGTATTAAATGTTGAATTTCGCGTTTGAGCTCTTTAATTGGCATTTGGGTTTGCTCAGACCAGTAATCGAGGCAATACCATTCAATCGTACCAACAACGGCTAAGTAATCAGCTTTTAATTTTACTTTTGCTGCCTCTAGCGAGATCGACATTTTTTCACTGTAACGTAATGGCAGATGCTCTAGCCAAAAATGGTTATCAAAGTGTAAGTCTAAAATAGTACCGTCCATATCAATCAACACGGTAGAAATTTCTGACCAATTAATGTTTGCCATATTGGCCATTCCTTAAAATAAATTGTAGAGCAATAAATATTAGCATTTTGCTATTCCAAAAGTATTGTTTATCGTGTCATTATAGTGATATCTAATGAATAAAAATAACTTAAGTAGCTAGCTATATGGCTGATAACAATCAACTACCTATCATAACTAATCGTCGACAAGTGGCTAAAAGTGCCTTATTTGCTATTGAGCAAGTAAACTTAACTTTTAGCAATGGTGAAGAAAGGCAATATGAGCGCATGATGGGCTCTGGTCGTGGTGCGGTGATGATAGTACCTATGCTTGACGATGAAACATTATTATTAGTCAGAGAGTATTGTGCCGGCACCCATAGTTATTTATTAGGTTTCCCTAAAGGCCTTATAGACGAAGGCGAACTCCCTCATCAGGCAGCAAATAGAGAGCTACAAGAAGAAATTGGTTATGGTAGTGAGCAGTTACAGCAAGTGACTGAACTTATGATGGCCCCAGCTTTTTTTAATGCAAAAATGACCATTTTTTTAGCTCAGCAGCTTTATAGTGCTGAGCTTGAAGGTGATGAGCCTGAGCCTTTACAAGTGGTATCTTGGCCAATTAAAGACTATAAAGAACTATTACAACAAACAGATTTTACCGAAGCACGCAGTATTGCAGCATTAATGTTGGTACGAGATTTTCTTGAAAATTAACTTTCAATGAACTGAAAATCAATAATGTACTAAAGCAACGTTGAACGGGGTGTAAAGATGAACCAAGATAAATTGCTAAACATTGCTTTAGAAAGTGCTAAAAAAGCTGGCGTAGAAGTAATGAAATATTATCGTCAGGGAAACTATACCGCAGAAATGAAAGCCGATGAAAGTCCGGTTACCAGTGCCGACATAGCAGCAAACGATATCCTCATGGACCAGCTTAAAACACTGACACCTGATATTCCTATTATTTCAGAAGAAGTGGGGGCAGTGCCGTTCAGCGAACGCAAAGATTGGTCTCGTTATTGGTTACTCGACCCTATAGATGGAACCGGTGAATTTATTATTGGTAGTGGCGACTTTGCGGTAAACATCGCCTTAGTTGAAAATGGCTGGCCAACCCTTGGCGTTATTCACGCCCCTGATCATTGCCTGACTTATTATGGCCAAAAAAACCTTGGTGCTTTTAAAGATAATTGTCAGGCTAGTTATGCGATTCGTGTAGCCGAGTACCAAGAAAGTCGCCGTATTAAAGTCGCTATAAGTCGCCGTCAGCAACTGCAATTGATGGGGCAATATTTAAATGATGATTACGATTATGACTACGTTGCTTTGGGCAGTTGTTCATTAAAAAACTGTCTTATCGCTGAAGGCGGCGCTGACTGTTATTTGCGTATCGGCGTTACGGGTGAGTGGGATACCGGTGCTAGCCAGTGTATTTTAGAGCAAGCCGGCGGAGATATTATCGATAGTGAGTTTAATCCGCTAAGTTATAATAAGCGTGAAAGCTTACTTAACCCCGACTTTGTTAGTTTAGGCGCTAGAGATTTTCCTTGGCAAAATATTATTAAAGCCCATAGAAAAGTATATGAATAACAGCGAGCTATGCCAGGTATATTGATCTGAAATAATACTTGGCCTTTTATTCTGCACTTTAGTAAAGCGAAGTAGTTCGTTTTGCATAAGATTTATGCTAAATTAGCGTTATTAGTTGAAGTGAGCTTAGCGCAAACTTCCGGTACTACCGTCATTAGGTCATTAGGTCATTTGTTTTAGTTATGTTATCTAACGTATTAAAAAAACATATATCACACCACCAAGCTGGGCGTCGTCCTTGCTTCTTTAAAAGTATCGATCAAATCTAATTTTTTGGTGGATAGCCTCTGCTGTCAGCCAAAATATCACTTTGCTATTTTCCCGACCATTTTGCTATCTGCTACTTTTTCAGCGATTAGTTTAAGCTGTATATCTATCCTTACCGCTAAAGTTAATCGCTAGAATTCAAATCCATAAATATTCAATTAATATTATTTTTATTAATACTACTTAATTAAAACTATTCAATAAGTAAGAGGACATACCATGGCAGCGCAAGTAACGGCACTTTTTAATGAGATCTGGCAACAATATCTTAGCGTAACTCCGTCAGCAAAAAAAATTCACCAATTATTAGGGAATGGCAATGATGTGATCAATGATCATGTAGCTTACCGTACCTTTAATCACCCTAAAATTAACTTGGCACAACTAGCTAAAGGCCTTCTGGCTTTAGGTTACACCGAATGCGGACAATATGACTTTTCGTCAAAAAAATTGGATGCAAAACATTTTGAACACCCTGACACTACTATGCCTAAGGTGTTTATTAGTGAACTACGTGTAGAAGATTTCTCCACTGAAGTACAACAGATTATCGCGGATTTGATTGCCCAGTTACCAGAAGATGTTAGTGAACGTGCTGATTTCCTTTATTCAGGCCGTCTTTGGGAAATAAGCTCAAAAGACTATGAGACCTTGTTAGATGTTAGTGAGTATGCCGCATGGTTGGCAGCATGGGGTTACCGCGCTAATCACTTCACGGTTAGCATTAATCATTTAGACGGTTATGATGATATTGAAATAGTCAACTCAACACTTAAAGAGGCCGGTTATGCACTTAATACCAATGGCGGAGAAATTAAAGGTGATGCAGTAGTGATGTTAGAGCAATCTTCGACATTAGCTGATAAAGCGCCAGTAGATTTTTCCGATAAAACTATGGAAATTCCAAGCTGTTTCTATGAGTTTGCCAAACGTTACCCACTTGCTAACGGCGAATTATATACGGGTTTTGTTGCTGCATCAGCAGATAAGATTTTTGATAGTACAAATGCTAAAGGTTAGCTAAAGCTTATTCTCCTGGCTATTAAGCGTAGGAATCAAGCCGTAAAATTATTAAGCCAGTGCTATGTCACTGGCTTTTTTAGTTATTATTAGTAACTGTTATTCGCAAGACTCATTAGTCTATTGATTAGTCATTGCCATTATTATTCAATTTGATATTTTCTTAAAATCGCCGCAATAACCCCTTGGTCTTTTAATTTTTTCAAGGCTTGGTTAAATTGAACCATAGTAATAGGGGCGTTTGGAGATAAGGCGGCTTGGATTTTGTGTTGACTAACGGTCAGCGCTAGTACTTTAAATATCTCAGCATTTTTGACTTGTTTTAATTGATAGTTTATCAAAATATCAGCATCAACAAGAGCGTCAATTCTGTTGAGCTCTAAACGAATTAAATTCACATACAAGTTACTAACATCGTAGCGAGTAAAATGTTTTTTATCAAAAAATGGTTGTAAAGTAGGGTATTTATAACCGCGAATGGTACCAATAATCATACCTCTAAAATCGAGTATTTGTTGATATGTCTTAGGGTTATCAGCCCTAACGACCATTTTATCTTTTTCAATAAAAAGTGTGTCACTCCATTGGAGCTTTTCACTATTGCTAAGCCAAGCCGGATTAGAGATTAAAACGAGATGAATAGTATTATTTTCTAAATAGCGCTCGATGCGTTTTCGTGGGGTTTTGATATAGGAGACACTAATATCTAATTCATCAGAAATTTCAGTAATTATATCTCTTATGATACCGTCATAGAGTTGTTCTGCTCTTTCAATGGCGTAGGGAGCAGCATCGTGGTCACCGTAGCCAATGATTAACTTAGTTTTACTGTCAGATAAAACTAATGTTGAGAAGAAAGCAAAAAAAAGGATAACCAGCTTAACTATTTTTAATATCATCATAATCAAGTTTACCCTTCCTCTAAGCTAACTAAGGCTTTTATTTAGTATAGACGAGCGAGTGTTATTGCTTGTTCATTTGAAATTTAATTAGCTTTGCTCTTCTTCCATTCCTGCTTTGAATTGATCACTGGGTAATATATTGACACTTTCATGGAGCTCTGAATAAACCAATAGCGCACTACCTTGCTCAAGCTGCTTTTTTACTTGGGCAATCTTGGCTTGCTTACTAATATCCTCAGCACCATACTCAGTACCTTCACGTAAAATGAAGTCTTCAATAATAGCGGCTAAGGTTTCGTTTGATAGTTGTTCTAAGGGGATAATCATAAAGGAGTTTTCAGAGCTTTAAATAATGAACTGCTATTGTACCGCTCAATTGCACTATTGCTCTACACTAATTTATTAAAGAATATACCTTTACACTATTCTTCATTTTTTAGTGATGACGGCGCTTGGTAAAAGTGCTGTATTCTTTTCTTGTTCATTCGTTGCGGCGGGAAAATTTGACTATAAAATACCAGAACGTGAAAGACTTTTCTTAAGGCATCGCAATTAAGGCATCGCAATTAAGGCATCGCAGATTGACGCTCAGTCGTTAGACTAATTTATTAAAGAGGATGCCTTTACGCTCTTCTTCATTTTTTTTAGTGATGATGGCACTTTGTAAAAGTACTGCATTCTGTTCTTGTTCACTGGTAGCGGCGGCAAAATCTGTATCTTCAATACGAGAACGCGAAGCACTGACATTGATAATACTGGTTTGGTAGGTAGCTACTTGGCTAGCCAAAGCATTATTTTGGGCACCTAAAGCACTGGCACTTTCATTTACTTGTTGTGAGCTATCTTGAAGAATGGTTTGTGTTGTCGTCGGATCGCTTGCATCGAGACCACTGATAAAGTTGTCTTGCCCTAATACATCACTAGCTAGGGTGTTTATTTGTTCGGTGATTTGGTCTAACTCACCTTGAATAGCATCACCAGCATAAAGGGGGTTACCTGATTGAATCGATAGCTCTTGTGCACGCAACAAGCCATCATTGATCGCAGATAAAGCGCCAGCCTCAACATTATTAATATTGGCTTGGTCTTGTGCGTTAAAGCTCAGTTGTTGGTTTTGATTAATTTGACTGGTAAGTCGATTAGCAATTTGCAAGCCAGCAGCATCATCGGCGGCTTTATTAATGCGTTTTCCAGAGGCGAGTTTCTCAGCTTGCTGTTCTCTTTGCTGATTGAGTTTATCAATAAAGCTTAAAGTAGCGGGTGATTGATTTACCGACAACATAACTAGACCCCAATAGGCTAAATTTGAACCTCACTATTAACTAGTATAGCAATAGAGAGTTATTTAGCCTGTCTCAACAGGAAAGTCTAGCTGATATATAAGTAACTAGGTTAGTGCTTTTTACTATCGTCTTGAATATGCGTAAGAAAGTAATAAACATAATAAGCAGAGATAGCGAGAAGAATAGCTAAACCACCAAAAGCGAACATTACGACAGGATCGTTAGCTAACATTGATAATAAGTTCATATAGGGCTCCATAATTTACTAAGTAATTCTTGATGTACTTAGTGTAATTAAGTCGCCCACTACCTATGCTGATTTAGATCAATAGAAACGCTGTTTTTCCGCCATTTTTGCTTTGAGCTTTTGTTGCTCGAGAATATTGTTATAGATTTTATTCGCTTTATCTATGCTAAGTTCTATTTTTTTATAGGGTAAATCACGTTCATCCATTAATCGGCTTTTTTCTGCGTTTGGATAACCATTCCATGAGGCAATAGTATTCCAGACAAAAGACATTTCAGTGCTCTTTTCTACGCCTTTGCCTTCACTATAAAGTAAGGCCAAATTATATTGAGCAAGGGCATAGTTTTGGTTGGCGGCATTTTTATACCAACGAGATGCTTTAAAATTATCTTGTTTTACCCCCGTGCCGTCGGAATACATAACGGCTAAGTTAAATTGTGCGCTCGCTAAACCTTTTTTAGCCGCTTTATGGGTCAATTCAAAAGCTTTTTTTATGTCTTGTTTAACGAACTTTCCTTCGGAGTAAAGTAATGCCAACTCAAATTGCGCATCTGGATAATTTTGTCCGGCTGCAAGTTGAAATAACTCGACTGCTTTCATACCATCTTTCGGCACAGAGTAGCCATTTTGATAAACCAAGGCCATTTGATATTGGGCTGGAGCATAACCTTCGATAACTAGCGGGCGAAATTGGGCAATGGCCGCTTTAAATTCACCACGATTTAATTCATAAATACCTTGCTCAAGATCATTACCTTGACTAAAGGCAGAGAAACTAGCGAGTAAGATCATAGTTGGTAGTGTTTTTTTTACGCTAAAGTGTGTTTTGATAATTGCACGGGCTTTGGTGAGCATAATTTTCCTTGGTCGGCTTAATTGCTATAAATAAGTGTAGCTTAGAACTTATGTGAGTTACATTAAAGAACTGTTTCAAGCGGTAACTTTTTTCAGCTATTGTTATAATTCATTTTTCTCACCTCTGCAGAAATTATCAATGAGGGGTTTATTGAGAGGGTTTAAACTCTCTTTAACTAGCTATATAAGTTTAGCGTTTGTCTTTTTTTATTTATCAGCGCGGGAACTTTAGTCACGGTTAACCATTACCGTATGTCGGAATCTGCTTTACAGGAAACCTTACAAACATTCGACCTGGCAATAAAACTTCAAACTCAAAGCTTTAAAAAAACACTTAACTCCAGCCGCTTTGCGATTACAGCAGAAGAGCAGAAAGGATAAGTGGCAAGACTTTTCAGCCTATAAAAATGATACCGCGCTATTGGATGAACTGGAAAATTATCTTGCCATTGCCCCCTTAAGTAATGCAGTGCACTTAGGCTTAAAAGGGGATGAAATCTGTATAGAAAGCAGGATTTTGACTATTGCAGATATATTTGAAGCGTTAACCGCCAGTGATAGGCCTTATAAAGAGGCTAAGTCGTTAAGCCAGAGCATTGCTATTCTTGATAATATGCGTAAAGCCAAGCATATCGATAATGACTTATTTGAATTGTTTTTAAGCTCGGGTGTCTATCTTGATTACGCGGACATTAACCAATATCTATCATCATAACTGATGTTAGATATTGCTTAATGTAAAGTGGCTAAGTGCTCTGTTGTTTAGCAGGATAAGCTAAGAGCACTTCCCTTAAAGACAATTAATAGTCGAATAATTGCATAGTCGACTAGGTAACTATTCGGCTAGCTGATTATGAGAGTAGGTAGTTACCCACCTTAGACTGACATCATTTCTTCAATCTGCTCAGCAAGGTCAAGCCACTCCATTTCATTATCTTCAATATCGCTTTTCAATCTCCCTTGTGTTTTCAGTAAATCTGTCAATTCAACTTTGCGATCTGCTTGGTAAACCTCACTGTCGCTTAATAAAGCTTCTACCTTAGTTAACTCTTCCTGCCATTGATGTATCTTTTTCTCTAACTTATCGGCTTCTTTACGCAGTGGCGCAGATTTTTTTCTTAGCTCAGCTTGTTGTTGGCGGAGTTGTTTTTTGTCTAAGCCTTTATCACTGTTTTGTTGCTCACTTTTAATCGACTTTACCGCTTGTTTTTTATCATCATTAAGCCATTGTTGATAATCATCAATATCACCGCTAAAGTCACTAACCTGGCCATTGGCAACCAGATAAAACTCATCAACACAGGATTCTAATAAAAACCTATCATGGGCAATTAATATAATAGCGCCTTCAAAATCCTGCAACGCCATCACTAATGCTTGACGCATTTCTAAATCGAGATGGTTGGTTGGCTCATCGAGTAGTAATAATTGTGGTTTTTCTAAAACGATTAATGCCAGTACTAAACGTGCTTTTTCACCGCCCGACATGTTGGTAACCGGTTCAAGCGGTTGGTCACCGCTAAAGCCAAATTTACCTAAAAAAGTACGAGCTTGCGGCTCACCTAAGGCAGGCTTTGCACGCAAGATATGATCAACAGGACTCGATGCCATATGCAATTGCTCTAATTGGTGCTGAGAAAAATAACCAATTTTTAGCTCTTGTGCGCAATATCGCTCACCGTTAAGTAAAGCAATATCTCCGGCGAGAGATTTAATTAAGGTTGATTTACCCGCGCCATTTCGCCCTAATAAACCAATGCGACTACCCGGTACTAACGTTAAACCTACATCATTTAAAATAGTGACTTGTTCACCATGATCCGATTTAGGGTAACCACACTGACTTTCTTTAAGTGATAATAGTGGGTAGGGCAAACTTTCCGGTTGTTCAAAGCTGAAAGTAAATTGACTATCAACATGAGCCGGCGCTAAATCAGGTAATTTCTCTAAGCGTTTTAATCGGCTTTGTGCTTGTTTGGCTTTACTGGCTTTGGCACGAAAACGAT
Organism: Colwellia sp.; assembly: GCF_013215345.1. Classification (GTDB taxonomy): domain Bacteria; phylum Pseudomonadota; class Gammaproteobacteria; order Enterobacterales; family Alteromonadaceae; genus Colwellia. Next base: position 56,063 of record NZ_JABSOV010000011.1, read on the forward strand.
CAACAAAAGCGGTCAGATGGGCAGCCTCTTTTTGCTGCTTTTGATATTGTGCGTCTTGCTGCGCTAGATGTTCACGGCGTTGACGTTCAAAAGAGGTGTAGTTGCCGCTGTATAATTTTGCCTGTTGGTGCTCAATATGTAAAATTTGCCCAATAACCGTATCAAGAAAGTCTCTGTCATGTGAAATCAGTACTAGCGTACCAGTAAAACGCTTTAACCAGCGTTGTAGCCAAATAACAGCATCTAAATCTAAATGGTTGGTCGGTTCATCGAGTAATAATAAATCAGCACGAGATATTAGCGCTTGCGCTAAGTTTAAACGCATGCGCCAACCACCAGAAAAATCTTTTACTGGGTTAGCCAGTTGTGATTGCAAAAAACCTAAACCATGTAATAACTCACCAGCACGGGCAGGTAGGCTATAGCCGTTAATGGTATCAATTTGATTAATAATGGTGGCTTCAAGGTTACCGTTATCCATGATACGAGCTTGCTCTAAATCATGTTCTAACTGACGAAATTCTTTATCACCATCCATAACGTAATCAAGAGCGCTTCGCTCTAAAGACGGAGTTTCCTGTCTTACTGTCGCTATATCCCAGCTTGTTGGCATGGATAAATCACCAGCATCTGGGGTTAAATCACCCAAAAGTGCGGCGAAAAGAGACGATTTTCCACAGCCATTACTGCCTACTAAGCCAACTTTATGGTTAGGGTGAATAGTAAAGCTAGATGATTTTATTAGGTTTTTAGCCCCTCTATCTAAGCTTAGGTCTGTGGCTGTAATCAATGGTAATTCCTCGATAAAATGGCATAGCGTTGCTGGAAAAATACAAGCTAAAAAAATGCCTGTGCATTGTCGCTTTTCCTATGACCACTATTCAAGGTAAAATAGCGATAATTAACTATTTAGTTGTAGAAGAAGTAGGTAAAAATGAACAAAGCCCTAAAAAAGAGATTTATCGCTGGTGCAGTCTGTCCAAAATGTAAAGCTATGGATACCCTGGCACTGACCAAAGAAAATAACGTAGAAAAAGTAACGTGTGTTAGCTGTGGTGAACAAATGGTGCAAACGGAAGCACATGTCGAGAAGGTAGTTCGTCAACACGAGCAGGTAATTGGTGTTTTTAAACCTTGATTACATGAACTTTATTGCGGTATGCCTTAATTAGTACATCGAAAGTACTCATTGATAGTCATCAACTCCGTGCTTTTTATTTCTAATGAAAGGTTTCTAATTAAATCGTACCGCTTCAAATTACATTGTTAGCTATTTAATGAGTAATAGAGCTAGTATCGAATTAGTAATGCGGTGGTGGTGGCTCAACGTCGTCTATATCATCTGATAAGCTACCAGCATCTTTAAGACGATTAGCGACTAATTGAATTTGATGTTTCAGCTCTGAAATTTCATGCTGATGGGCGGCTAGCTCTTCACTTAGCTGTTCAATTACATCATCTTGAAAAACGTTACGTGATTCTAAGGCGTCAACACGCTCTTCAAGCTGCTGAACATAGTTAGTTTTCGAGCTTTTAGCGGTTAGGGGGATTTCGGCATTGGCCATGATTCAACATATCCTGAGGAACTTATCGTTAATAGGTCGTTATTATCGCCAAATGCGACACTATACACAACAGCCCCGGTAGGTCTTTTTGCTTCTTTTGGTGTGACAAACCAATGTGCACGGCGTTTGCCTGTGGCAATATCCCAAACACTGACTTTTCTGCTCGCCGCGCCGGTGATCATGGTTTTGCCATCGGATGAAAAACGCACAGTACTAAATACTTCATGGCGTTTTGTTCCTTGTAAGGTACTTATACGTTTACCTGTTTTTAAGTCCCATATATAAGCAGACTTCATACTGTCGGCGCTAAAGGCGTAACGGGCCTGCGCATCTAATGCTACTTTTGATACACGAGAGCTGTGATTAAATTGATAAACAACTTGTCCTGATTGAGTATCCCATACATAGGCGATGAAATCGTTACCTCCAGACATAGCCACACGGCCGTTGGGCAGCATATCAACGCTATTAACTTTTTCTTTATGGCCAAGAAATTCTAAGCGTCTACCTGTATCAACGCTGACATGCACCACAGTACCGTTGCTTTTGCCAATAAGTAAGTAATCACCGCCATTACTTATGGCAATATCTCTAATGTTTGACTCACGTACTTGCCAGTAACCCTCTGACTTGCCATTTTTCAGGTTCCATAAGGCAAAGTTTTTTCTATTAGCGGTGAGAACATGACTAGAGTTGTCACTGATATCGATGGTGAGTACTAAATTATCACTGCTATTTTGCTCTTGTGCCCAGTTATAAATGCGTTCATTCTTGGTTAAATCCCAAACACTCAAACCATGGTGAATAGAAGAAATAACAGAGAATTTGGCATCTTTAGAAATATTGCCAGCATAGGAACCTTCAACAGACTGCTGCCAACGCTCTATTGGCGCTTGCGTTACAGGTTTGCAAGCCATGAGTGTCGTCAATAAGATGACTGGATAAATCCAATTACATTTTAACAAAATATTAATACTTTTTTATTTGCGCATTTATCGTTAGTATAAGTTCTTTTTTGAAATTGTTTAGTGTTATCTTTTTAATCGTGGCTTTAGTAAAGCCTTAATGGCGCTATAAAAGATAAATTAAACAATGAATAGCCGTAAATTGGGGGAATTCTCCAATTGTATTGTATAAATGGAGATATAAATGAAATTGTTCAAGCCTACCCTAATAGCCCTTGCGTTAGTTGCCGTTGTTGGTTGTAACGAAAAAGCGGTTGAAGAAGTCAAAGCACCGGTACTAGACACTGAAGTGCAAAAACAAGCTTATGGCTTAGGTGCTTCAATTGGTATGTACATGCAACGTAACTTAGAAGAGCATGACAAATTAGGTTTAACCTTAGATAAAGAGCTTATCGTACGCGGTTTTGTTGACAGCATTGACGGTAAAGCTGTTATCGAAAAAGAAGAAATCCAAGCTTTACTAATGAATCTTGATGCTAGCATGAAAGAAAAACAGCAAGCAGCAGCGATTGCCGCTTCTGAAGCTAGCCTAGCTGAAGGTGCTAAGTTTCTTGCCGATAACGCTAAAAAAGAAGGTGTGATAGTAACTGAATCTGGTATTCAATATGAAGTATTAACTGCTGGCGAAGGTGATACACCTGCGGCAACGGATACAGTAAAAGTGCATTACACAGGTACTTTCTTAAATGGTGAATCGTTTGATAGCTCATATGATGGCAAAGGCAAGCCAGTAGTATTCCCGCTTAACCGTGTAATCAAAGGTTGGACTGAAGGTGTACAGTTAATGAATGTCGGTGCTAAGTACAAATTCACTATCCCTTCAGATTTAGCATACGGTCCTAACGGTAACCCACCAAGCATTCCGGGTAACTCAGTACTACAATTTGAAATTGAATTATTAGAAATTCAAAAAGATGAAGTAGCACCAAAAGCAGATGGTCACGACCACGCAGCTCACTAGTTAAAGTTTATGTGGGTTAAGCTGGTTTAGCTATTTACCTACTACTCGTTAAAAATATAAAGCCACCAGTAATTATTTACTGGTGGCTTTTTTTGTTTCCTGAGTACCTTATTGAAAGGCTATATTTAAAGCCAAATTTTGTAATTTGTTTTATAAGTAAGAATTCAATTAGATTAAATGTTCAAGAACAAGGCGTTTGATTGAGCAATAGCGGGCTATTGTGATTGAAAGCAACGATGTTATTGGATATTTAGTCTATTGAAATATAATATAGCCCAATGAAAAAACTTCTTATAATTGGCTATGTTTGGCCTGAGCCTAACTCTTCCGCGGCAGGTAGCCGTATGATGCAGTTAATCCACTTTTTCCATGGGCAAAGGTATCAGATTACCTTTGCCAGCCCAGCGCAACAAACTGAGCACATGGTTGATTTAAACGCCTTAAATATTACCATTGCCAACATTAACCTTAATTGCACCAGCTTTGATGAATTTATTACTGACTTACAGCCAGATACAGTGATGTTTGATCGCTTTATGATGGAAGAGCAGTTTGGCTGGCGCGTCAGTGAGCATTGCCCTGATGCCCTGCGAATTTTAGATACCGAAGATTTGTTTTGCTTACGCAATGCCCGTCATCAATCCTATAAACAAAAACGAGCTATTACGGATGAAGACTTGCTTATCAGTGATATGGCTAAACGTGAGGTAGCGTCGATATTTCGTTCTGATATCAGCTTAATGATCTCAAGTGTTGAAGTGGCATTACTACAGCGCTTATTTAAAGTTGATGCCAGCCTAATTCACTATTGCCCGTTTATGTTGAGTGATGCACAGTTAACGCAAGAAAACCCTAGTTTTAAGCAACGTAATGACTTTATGGTGATAGGTAATTTTCGCCATGCGCCTAATTGGGATGCGGTATTGTGGCTAAAACAGCAAATATGGCCACTTATTCGCAAACAATTACCTGACGCTAAGCTAAATGTTTATGGCGCATATCCACCACCAAAAGCGACTGACTTACATGATGAAAAGTCAGGGTTTCTGGTTAAAGGTTGGGTTGACGATGCGGTACTTGCCATGCAAACGGCTAAAGTGTGTTTAGCGCCACTGCGCTTTGGTGCTGGCATTAAAGGTAAGTTAGCAGAAGCTATGTATTGTGCTACGCCAGCAGTTACCTCTGATATTGGTGCCGAAAGCATGCAAACAGAGCTAGCTTGGCCAGGGGCAATTGCCAATGAGCCACAAACAATAGCCGATGCCGCTGTAAAGCTTTATCAAGATGAACAAGCTTGGCAAGTTGCCAGTGATTTAGGTCAACAAAATGGCCAATTAATGTATCAACAAGAAAGAATTTTAGTGCAGTTAGCGGACTGTTTATTAAAGCTGGCCGCTAATCTTGAACAGCACAGGCAGCAAAATTTTATTGGTAGCATGTTAAATCATCACCACCATAAAAGTACCCAATATATGGCGCAATGGATTGATGTAAAAACTCAGTTGAAAGACTTAGTCGAAGGGCCTGAGGGAGAGTAAAGGGTTTTATAAGCAGACAGATATAAGAAAAAGGCTGTGATAAACCTATTAGGGTTTATCACAGCCTTTATGCATTATTTCTGTCGGGAAATTTTATTCTGACGCCGTTTATCTACGGCCATTACAGTTGCTTTAACATGGCGGCCTAAAGTCTTAATCAACAAAGATCTGCATTTCTTCACCAATTTGTTTGCGCATTTCCATTAATTTAACCGCTGAAGTATGCTGCTTTTTATCTGCTTCTGTTTTTGGTTGCCATTGCGGCACACTTTCTGATTGTCCATTTTGATCAACCGCGACCATGATAACAATACAGTGGGTAGTTAAACGACGGTTTAATGATTTAGGGTCGCAAGCATTAACTTCTAAAGCAATATGCATTGACGAATTACCGGTATAAATAACTTTCGCTTCTACTTCCACTAAACTGCCAACATGAATAGGAGCAATAAAACGTATACCACCCGCATAAGCGGTAACACAGTAACGTCCACTCCAGCCGGCAGCACATGCATAAGCGGCTAAATCTATCCATTTCATCACAGCACCACCATGCACCTTGCCACCAAAATTCACGTCTTGTGGTTCGGCTAAAAATCGTAAGGTAATGTCGCGTTGTGGTGTATTCATAAGTGTGCTCTTTATCGTTAATGGAGTTGTACAGGGTGGATCTGCAGCGGATAGCACAAAAATATAGTGTTCACTGTTAATTAGCAAATATTATCTTTACAGAATCAAATAAAGCAAATAGAATGAGAATTATTATCATTTGTATTTAATTGTTTGGAAGGGTTATGGAAGTCTGGCAAATATTACTTTTAAAGGGTAACGATAGTTTTAATAAACAACAGCTACCACTAGCTGAGGACTATTATCACCAAGCGATAGAATGCTTAGAGCAGCAGTGGCAAGAAAATATTGAAGATAGTGAGCTATTAATGGCCTGGATCAGCGCTTTTCATAACTTAGCTGTTTTGTATGAAGAGCAAGATCAACCCAAAATGGCTTTTCGTTATTTACAAATACCCCATCAACGTATGGCTGAGCTATCACAGCAAAGTCAATATAGCGAAGATTTACAGTCCATAGCCTTACTTTCAATGAAATTAACGTTAATGCCACTGTTAGCTTTTAGTAAAAAACACCCCGCATGCGATGATTGTTTATCATCGCTTAATAAAATGGCAATGGCCGTGAATGCCAGCCAACCGGTAATGCACTAACTTACTGACTACTAAGGATAACGACATGAGAAGAACAGCTATTATATTTGCTCTGACGACATTACTATTAAGTAATCCATTATTCGCCCATCCCGGACATGATCATAGCGCTCCTGGGGCTGGCTTAGTACATTTATTATGGTTAGTACCCGTTATTATCGCCGCAGTTGTTGTGGTATTCAAAGAAATTACCGCCACTAAAGGCTAAGCCAAAATATAGGAAGGAGATGATGATGCTTTATAACCTTATCGCTAAGTTGGACAAGAAATTAAACTTTCCCGTGGTGATGGCACACTGCGATATACCTTGTAAAATCTACGATCCTATCAGTGCTCAAATTGCGGCATTAACTATGATCCGTATGGTCGATTTACTTAATGAATTAAAAGCTAAGCCATCACTAACTTTAGATGAGCAAGCGCAGTTTTTACGACTAGTAAACCAAAAAGAAAAGCATGGTTTAAAAGTAAAAGAAGAAATAAACATAATATGGGGTGATTACATTAAAGCGCCACAATTAAGCCAATACCCAGAGTTGCATGACTTGGTGCACGGCATTATGCTCGCCAGCTCACAAGCAAAACAGCATATTAGTAGAGATGCTGCGCTGACGTTGTTGCAGCAAGTAAATCGCTTTGCGGAAATATTTTGGGCTACTAAGCAAGTGACTACCTTTACTGCCGTTTGTCCATATCCACCAGCAGAAGTACTGGTATACCCCAAGCTCCAACCTTAAAGGCTTGATTGTTCTTATACCAGTTTCACTAAGTTTGTGATCTTGTTGTGCACAGAAAAAATAAATCAAAGCAAGGCGCTCGATTGACCAATAGCTGGCTATTGGGATTGAGAGCAACGCCGTCTTGGCGTATTTTACCCCGCACAAGTGGGCAATAATTTAATGAAATTGGTATTAGGCATACTTTTTATTAGGAGGCACTATGTTCGGTTTTCATTTTTGCAAAGTTACTGGGGTGAGCATGTCACCTCGCATACCGGAAAACAGTTATGTTTTTGTCGTACCTTGGCTGAAAATATTTAGTTTAAAAGAAGGTAGCCTACTTAAGGTGCTTCACCCTCGCTATGGTCATATTGTTAAGTCATTAGCGAAAGTGGATAGGAACGGCTTATTTTGGCTTAAAGGCCATCATAAAAGTAGTGTGCCCATTGAAAAGTTAGGCCCAGTGGGAAAGTCACAAATACAAGGCAAGGTCTTGTGGATATTCCCGCCTAAATAGCTGATAGGCTTTTTAACATGTATAGCCAGTGAGTAAACTGTCGTGGCTATACATAGGCTAAAAAATGGCTGTAGGTAGGAAGCTAATATGTGTTTACAGTAAGCTTAGCCCTTGCTTTAGTGACGCAGCTGCTTCTTTATAACCACTCTTGTCTAAATAACTACTAAAGCTGTTGATTAAACCCGGTACTTGCTCAGTAGACAAACCTAATTTTTCAAAAGCTGAATTGAGGTAATCCAAACTTTCGGCTTTTTTACCTGCTTCACCGGCACTTGAAAATAATGAACTCAATGATGACTTCGATACTTTAGGCGCTTTATCTACATAACTTTGTGTATCTGGCACAGCTTTGCTGATTAAGGCAAAGTTTTCCGGTGTTAAATTATCTTGGGCAATTTTAAGTAGTGAGCCAAAACTTGCTGATACCGTCTCTTCCGAAAGATTTAATTGCTTGGCAGCATATTCGATCATAGCATTAGTTTGAAATGGTACTCCGGCATCTTTGGCTGCGGCTTTAAGTTGCTCAGCCGAAGATTTAGTGATGCTTCCTAAATCAATGGCCATGGCCGGAAGTGAGGTTAAGCCAGCTAAACTTGTTAGGGCAACAGAGGCAGAAAGGCAGATAATTGATAATTTCACGGTTAACTCCATGTTAATTTATTGTAATGAGTTACTTTAACATGCTTGAGGAAGTTTATTCGCGAAATTATTTAAAGGCAGATAAAAAACCATGCTTTTATAAAGGCGATGACTTTGCACAAATAAAAAAGCCTTTCTCAAAGAGAAAGGCTTGAAATGCTCGCATTTTGGTCTTGTTAAACAAGATTCTTATTATTAATTTTTAGCTAGAATTTTTTTATTATTTTTATTAATTCTTAGCTTTATTTATTTTTATTTTTGTTCTTATTATTATTGTTTTTCTGTAGCGCAGGCATTTTATACCAAAGCATTTTTGCCACCGCAACAACTTTAGTAGAGCATAAGCACCACGATTTTTTTCGTACTAAACTGGTCGGACAAGTCAGTGCTGCTAAGCTATTGATTCAATATTCATTGGCAGAAATCAAGCGTAAATTAATACTTTTAAATAAAAGTTAAATAAATTGAACTTTTATTGTGTTGACGTGTTTTAAATTCGAACCTGGGTAAGTTTATTTTTCAGCAGTGTTGATTTAGCGCATAGATCAAAAGCTAGGTCGGTGCTAAACTGCGCATCATAAAATACATTCGCGCTGTTGTGCTGCATAAGGCGGCTTCGCAAAGAGTTAAGGCAGTCCTTGCAAGTAAGTTATGGTTAAGTCATTAGCTAATTGCCAGGACAAAGCAAGACAATTAAGAGGAACTATTGGTGACAGAATTAAAAAATGATACCTATTTACGTGCGTTATTAAAGCAACCAGTAGACTACACACCGGTATGGATGATGCGTCAAGCGGGTCGTTATTTACCTGAGTATCGTGAAGTACGTAAAAATGCCGGCGACTTTATGTCGGTATGTAAAAATGCTGAATTAGCATGTGAGGTAACTATTCAACCGCTACGTCGCTTTCCATTAGATGCGGCTATTTTGTTTAGTGATATTTTAACTATCCCTGATGCTATGGGTTTAGGTCTGTACTTTGAAACCGGTGAAGGTCCTAAATTTACTAACCCAATTACCTGTAAAGCTGATGTCGATAAGATTGGCATTCCTGATCCTGAAGATGAATTAGGTTATGTAATGAATGCCGTGCGTACTATTCGAAAAGAGCTAAAGGGTGAAGTACCGCTTATTGGTTTTTCTGGTAGTCCATGGACTTTAGCGACTTACATGATTGAAGGTGGCAGTTCTAAAGCTTTCACTAAAATCAAAAAGATGATGTTTGCTGAGCCGCAAACCTTACATTTATTACTTGATAAGTTAGCTGATTCAGTTATTAGTTACCTAAATGCTCAAATTGCTGCGGGTGCGCAATCAGTGATGGTATTTGATACTTGGGGCGGCGTATTATCTCCACGTGATTACAATGAATTCTCACTACAGTATATGGCGAAAATTGTTGATGGTTTAACCCGTCATAATGAAGGTCGTAAAGTGCCAGTAACCTTGTTTACTAAAAATGGTGGTATGTGGTTAGAGTCTATCGCAGCGACAGGTTGTGATGCAGTTGGTTTAGATTGGACTATTGATATTGAAAACGCCAAAGCGCGCGTTGGCGATAAAGTTGCTCTACAAGGCAATATGGACCCATCAATGTTATACGCACCCTTGCCACGTATTGAACAAGAAGTTTCAAAAATACTAGCCGGTTTTGGCGAAGGTGGTACTGGTCATGTATTCAACTTAGGCCACGGCATTCACCCTGATGTGAACCCAGATCATGCTGGACACTTCATTGAATCAGTACACCGTTTAAGTAAGCCTTACCATAAGTAAGCCTAGCTTATTATAAAGAGTGTAAAAACATAAAGCCGTGGTTAACTTATCCCCTAGATAAGCTAACCACGGCTTTTTTATTGGCAATTTTAAATGAGGTTTTTGCCAAGCCCTTTAGTGACTCCTAAATACCCTCTCTCACTCTGTGCTGTTTTCATGCAACTAGCTAGTTGCTGCCCAAAAGTTTTGTCATTCATACTCTGTTACATTCTTTAAAAACAACCATCCTAAATTAAAATTCTTATTAATAATCAATGGATTAATTGATTGTTTTCAGTTGTTAACCGCATCTCCTGCCATTAATTGGATAAAATAACGGCAAACTGTGCTTGTGTTGTAGTGTGTTGGTGATGTATAACACTATTATCTTTTTGGTATTATTCAAGGAAACGGGCATGACACCTCAATGGGATCCAGATAAACCGATATACCTGCAACTTTATCAGCAAGTCATTACGCGCATATTAGATGGCTATATCAAGGAAGGGGAAGCGTTACCTTCAGTAAGGAAAGTAGCGGCTGAGTATCAGCTTAATCCAATTACTATTTCAAAGGCGTATCAGATGTTACAGGATGAAGCAGTGGTAGAAAAGCAACGTGGTAAGGGCCTATTTGTTATGCCTGGCGCACAAGAGTTAATGTTAGATAGAGAGCGTGATAGTTTTTTATCACATCAATGGCCTGAAATTCTAATGCAGATTTCACGACTAAAACTGTCAGCAGAGCAGTTACTGTCAGTTAATGTGAATAACCCAGTGGAGGGCAAGATATGAGCTCACTCATTTCAATCTCAAATTTAAATAAATCATATGGCAGTAAAAAAGTATTGTCAGGGGTTAATTTATCGCTTAATGCAGGACAAATTGTTGGCTTAGTTGGCCCTAACGGTGCAGGGAAAACTACTTGCTTACAAGCCATATTAGGCTTGACCGACTTTGAAGGTGATATCAGTGTCTTAGGTCATCATCCGAGAAAAGATCGGGTTAGTATGCTTAAAGATGTTGCTTATATTGCCGATGTCGCTATTTTGCCAAAATGGTTAAAAGTGTCACAAGCGTTAAGTTATATGCAAGACATTCATCCAAACTTTGCCATTGAAAAGGCGCAAGCGTTTTTAGCTAAAACCAATATTAATATAAAAGACAAAGTAAAAGCCCTGTCTAAAGGCATGGTGGCGCAATTGCACTTAGCACTTATTTTAGCTATTGATGCCAAGGTGCTTATTTTGGATGAGCCTACCTTAGGCTTAGATATTTTAACGCGTCGTCAGTTCTATAGTCACTTGTTGGAAGATTTTTATACTGAAGATAAGTGTATTGTCATTACTACCCATCAAATTGAAGAAATTGAACATATCTTAACGGATGTTGCTTTCATTCAAGAAGGTAAAATTGTACTGGCACAAAGTACTGAAGATATAAGACAGCGCTTTAACCTAGTATCGGTAACTAACGAGCAGCTACCACAAGCGGATGAACTTCAGCCGTTATTTAAAAATAGCATGATGGGTCTGACTACCATGTTATTTGATAATCAAGATAAAGCAACATTACAGGGCTTAGGTAAAGTGAGTGTACCTAGCTTAGCTGATGTTTTTGTTGGTGTAATGAATAAGGAGACTTGCTAATGAATACTGCAATATTGAAAGCCTCAATTAAAAAAGAGTTATGGGAATTCAACGGTATGTTGAAGTGGGTACCTATTAGTTTGGCTGGTGTGTTTATTTTCATCCCATTACTGAGCATGATTCTAAATGGTATTGATATGCAAGCTGTATTCGAAGGACTTAAGCATGCTGCTCAAATTGAAAAGAATGATCATTTAAGTGAAATGTTCTTTGTTGGTGCCATTGCCTTATTTAGTCCGTTCATTGCCATTGGCTTTATTGTGCAAGTGTATTACTTTGTCACTTGTCTGTTTGATGAAAGGCGTGACCAATCGGTGATGTTCTGGCGCTCATTACCTGTTTCAGATGAGATGACCATTGCCAGTAAATTATTAACGGGTGCCGTTGTTATTCCAGTGATCTTTTTTGCTGCCGCGACCTTCTTAATGGTACTGATGTTAGTACTTGCCATTGTAGCTTGTCTTATTTTGTCTGTGGGTTTTGACATCTCTTTATGGGGCACCCTTGCCAGCGCTAATATATTAAGTGGCGTCGGTTATATTTGGTTAACACTTTTACCTATGGCAATTTGGTTACTACCTTTGTATAGCTGGTTAATGTTGACATCTATATATGCTAATAAAGCACCCTTCTTATGGGCGGTGTTACCTATTGTCGCGCTATTAGTGATTGAAACTATTGTTGTGCATTATTTGAACATTTCGCAACCTTTCTTTGGGCATTTCTTAATGGATTATTTCTCCTTGACACCAGACAACCTTGCCGGCATGGCGGGAGAGCAAGAGAAGTCGCGCTCGGTAGCATTAGAGTTGTTGATAGCACAAATCGACTACCGTACGGTATTAGTCTCAGCGGGATTATTGTTTACCACTTATTGGTTTAGGGTTAATAAACAAGAAAGTTAAGCTGATGTTTTACAATAGGCTTTAGCTTAGTTAGATAACTAATAAGCGAATCAAAACGAAAAAAGCGATGTTTACTCAGTAAACATCGCTTTTTTGTTATGCAATTTTGCCAATTTACTAGCTTATGGGAGTTCTTGCTAATAATAATACCAATTTGATTAAATTTCTTCCCAACTCAGAACTATGCTTGAGGTTCAATAACAAGGAAAATTCGTTTCGGTTTAGTCACTCTAAATCAAATGAATTTAACGAAGTTAGTGGGCATCAAGTAAGCTCCCAAGGGCGAGTTTAAAAGGCTTACACGCTGCGTTATTGATTTTGAGAAGGGAATAACCATTCTCTTCAATCAATGCCTTGCCTCTAAGCCTTTTACCTCTCGCTGAGTGGGAAAGAACTTAATCAACTTGATATAAGTCAATAAAAAAGGTACTTAACAAGTACCTTTTTTATATGTTAGCTTTATAAGAAATAGTTATTCTTCATCTACTTCATAAGCGCTAAAATCGGTAACACCTTTTGCTTCGAGTAAACGCCTGACACTGGCAGGTAATTTTTCATTGTTATCTTTTGCTAAATCCTCATCGTCAGGTAAGGGCTGACCAGTAAAAGCATGTAAAAACGCTTCACATAACAATTCACTATTAGTAGCATGGCGAAGGTTATTTACTTGACGTCTAGTGCGTTCATCCGTCAATACTTTTAACACGCGCAAAGGAATAGAAACGGTAATTTTCTTTACTTGCTCGCTTTTTTTACCGTGTTCGGCATAGGGATTTATGTACTCTTCATTCCACTGAGCCATGGATATTCCTCTGTCTTGTTATAACGTATACGATATTGTAATAGGGTAGATTTTACCTGCTGAAAAAAACCAGTCAAGTAGAAGTTTAGATGTCTAAAATTACTTGACCCAATTAATCAAAGTGTTTAGAGTTATAGACGTCCAAACATCTAAACGTAAACTTTGCTATTTTTCGGTGCAATGACCGATAAAATAAGTAAAAAATTAGTGCGCTTGCGTGCTTACTTAATCAATTAATGGAGACAACTAAATGTCGATTGCTAAAACAAGTAATATCACTACTTCGGCAGTAAGAGCCGGTATAAATAGCGATCAGCACCATGGCGCTGTGGTTGCTCCTATCCATTTATCCAGTACCTATTCATTAAAAGGCTTTAACGATAAGCGTCAATTTGACTACTCTCGCACCGGTAACCCAACCCGAGCTACTTTTGCTGAAACCATTGCAAAACTAGAGCAAGGCAGTGTTGGCATAGTTACCAGTACCGGCATGGCAGCAGTACATTTAATTTGTCAGCTTTTATCAACGGATGACACAGTTGTTATTCCACATGATTGTTATGGTGGTAGTTTTAGATTATTTACCCATTTAGCTAAACGTGGTCAGTTCAAACTAATTGTTGTTGATCAAAATGATCAACAAGCATTGGCTAATGCTTTAGCCCACAAACCCAAATTAGTTTTACTTGAAAGCCCAAGCAATCCGTTATTACGCCTGGTCGATATTGAAGAAGTGAGCAAAGCGTGTCATGCAGCGGGTGCATTGGTGGCAGTTGATAACACTTTCTTATCGCCAGCATTGCAACAACCGTTAACCTTAGGCGCTGATATTGTTTTTCACTCAACCACTAAATATATTAACGGTCATAGCGATGTTGTTGGTGGTGTTTTAGTTACCAAAACTGCCGAGCTAGGTGAAAAACTTGCTTGGTGGGCAAACTGTATTGGTATTACCGGCAGTGCCTTTGATAGTTTCTTAGCATTACGCGGTTTAAAAACTTTACCAGTACGAATGAAGCAACACCAAGAAAACGCCCTACAAGTAGCTGACTTTTTAAAGAACCATGATGCTATTGATGCGGTATATTTCCCCGGTTTTCCTGAGCATCCAGGTCATGATATTGCCAAAAAGCAGCAAACTGGCTATGGCGCTATGTTAAGTTTTGAAGTTAAAGGTGGTGTTGAAGCGGTTAAAAAGCTATTCGAAAATCTCGAGTTGTTCACTTTAGCGCAATCATTAGGTGGCGTTGAAAGTTTAATTAGTCACCCATCAACCATGACCCATGCGGGTATGGAGATAGCCGATCAGTTAGCCGCGGGCATTACTCAAGCTTTAGTACGGATATCCGTCGGTATTGAGGATATTAATGATATACTGGCCGATTTAGCCCATGGTTTAGCGCAAAGCCAAAGGTAATTTATCACCCATTAACAAATAAACAATTGTGAAAATAAATTCGCAATTGAGTAGGCACAGAGATGACACCCGCAAGTATTACGAAAAATAACGTTAACGAAAAGAAAGCAGTGCTAAGTAAAGATATTGTCGAGCATGAATTTATCGCTGACTTTACCACGGAAAATAAACTAGCTAAGCATGCTATTCAAGTACACAAATTTGGTGGTAGTTCTTTAGCCACAGCCAAATGTATTAAGCGTGTTGTTGAAATTATTCGTGAAAATTGTCAGTTAAACGATATTGTCGTGGTATCAGCTAATGGTAAAAATACCGATGGCTTATTTGCTATTTATTCTCTGGCCGAACAAGTAATCGCTACACCAGCTAAGCAAACTAGTGATCAGTTAAGCCAAGCTATCGCTGAGTTAGCTCAGCAGCAAGAACAGTTAATCACAGAATTATTAAATACCAACAACACCAAGCAATTATTACATCTGTTAAGTAAAGACATTGAGCAATTAACTCGCTGGTTAGCGGGCGATATTGTTCAACATCACAATGATATTTTAGCCTTGGGTGAAGTATGGTCAGCAAGATTGCTATCCGCTTTACTTAATGAGCAAGTTTGTCCAAGTAATAGTATTGATGCGCGTGATTTTCTTGTTATCGATAATGAACAAAGCTGTGCGGTAGACTCCGCAATAAGTGCTGCGCAATTAAGACAAAGGCGTCAGTTTGGTAAATTAGCGGTAATTACTGGTTATATCAGTAAAGATAGCCGTGGTAAGAGCTGTACCTTAGGGCGAAATGGCAGTGATTACTCGGCCACTATAATTGCGGCTTTAGTCGCTGCGGGTAATGTGACCTTATGGACAGATGTTGATGGTATTTATAGTGCCGATCCTCGTGTCGTACCTAATGCTAGGAAATTACATCGCTTACCTAATGGTGTCGCCAAAGAATTAGGCCGTTTAGGTAACCCGGTTTTACATGCTAAAACATTATTGCCACTGATTAATCCTTTAAGTGAACATCATACCCACTTACATGTAGCTAGTAGCTTTGATGCACAAGTCGTTGGTACTGAAATTGGTAAGTTTGGCCAAATAGCCAAACAAGAGTTATCAGTCACTTATTTGAATGATTTATTGTTGGTGCAATCCGTGAGTTTTATCGGCGAGGCTGCGGCTAAAGCCAAGGCAGAGTTTTCACCTATTTGTATAGATGATCAACAAGGCTTTATGGTCATCACGCAAGCACAACAAAAACCATTAAGTCAGTGGTTGGCAAGTCATGATGTTGATATCACTTTTAAGCCAGTGGCCATTATAGCCACTGTTGGCCATAAAGTAGCTGGACGTGGCGATATTAAAGCCCGTTTTAAACGTTCATTAAAAACAGCCAAACCATTAAATATAGTGGGCAGTGAGAATAACCATAGCGTGATTGCCATTTTACCAGAGCCTTGTTCGATTGAATTATTAAATACCGTTCATCACGACATGACCAAAGATGCTCGCCATATTGGCTTAGTCGTTGCTGGTATGGGTAACATAGGTGAACGATTTTTAGAATTATTACCCGCGCAACTTAATAAAGTCTATGCCTTAGAAAACTTACACCTAGTGGGATTACTCTCTTCGAAAAAAGCGTTAATTAATAATGATGGCATTGATGTCAACCAAGCAAGATCATTGTTTGCCCAAGATGCACAAAGTTATGATGGAGAACAGCTTATTTCTTGGTTGAGTCATCATCCATACGATGAATTAATTGTGGTAGATATCACCCCTAGTGAAGATTTCAGCTTATTGTATGAACAACTTTTTGCTTTAGGTATTCATGTTATCGGCGCTAATAAATGGGCCGCTTCAAGCAGTACCGAACATTATAATAACCTAGTCAATACTGCGGATAGTAATAACAGCTTATGGTTAGGCAATACTACTGTCGGTGCCGGCTTACCAATTAATTACGCCATTGATGACTTGCGTCAAAGTGGTGATAGCATCAGTGAATTATCCGGCATTTTTTCCGGTACGCTTTCTTGGTTATTTGAAACCTATGACGGCAGTTCAAAATTTTCAGAGCTGTTATTGAATGCTTTAGCCCAAGGTATTACTGAACCTGACCCTAGAGAAGATTTATCAGGCAGAGATGTACAGCGTAAGTTATTGATTTTAGCTAGAAAATCAGGTTTTGAGTTGGACCTAGCAGACATTGACTGTCAAAACTTAGTACCAGAAGCATTACAATCATTATCAACCAGGGACTTTTTAGCCCGAGCGGATGAACTAGATGATTACTTTGCTACGGCATTAAGTGATGCCAATGACAAAGGTGCTTGTATCCGTTATGTGGCCCGTTTTCAGCATAACGAAACTACAGGTACGAATAGCAAAGTTAAGACAAAAATTAGCGCAAAAGTTAGTTTGGAAGTATTGCCACAAAGTGATGCTTTTGCCAATTTAACGCCTTGTGATAATATTTTTCAAATCAATAGTCACTGGTATCAAGACAATCCTTTAATTATACGTGGTCCGGGGGCAGGGCGAGATGTCACTGCTGGTGGATTGCATTCAGATCTTGTTAAGATTTGTCAGCAACTTGCTCACAAAAAAAATCAGGTAAAAATAAAAGGCATAAACTAAGGGATTACTAAGGCATAGCTGCGGCTTATTACGGCGCTAATCGTGCCTGATTCCCTTATACCGGTATCACACTTTAGCTATTGCTCCAGATAAATCAATGATGATTACTTTGATGAACATAATTAATAACTTAGTTAATTGTTCATCAAAGCAGCAGCCGCTTGTCTATCTGTTGCTTTTAGCTATTATTACTAGCATGATAGATATTATTTACTCCCTTCAGCGATACAATGGCTAAAGATTCTCCGCACCAAACACACTACACTCGACAAGTTCATCATTTGTTAGCAAAAGTCTATGGACGAAGTGCCGTTAAAGACTCTTTGTTAGATCGCGCTATCGGTTATTTTGAACAAGAAGAATTTCGTCCTTCCGATGATAAAACATCGACCGAAGAATCTCAGGTTGAACAAATGCAGCGTACTGAGCGCCATTCTAGTTTACTGTCGCTGGCACTCATTATTCTTGAGTTGGCCGAGGGCGATAGTTACGCTGAAAATAACCGTAAATCGGCACAATTTCTTGGCACACTGCAGTTAATCAGTGCTACCGAAGGAAAACGTGTCGCAGCAAGTAATGAGCAGAGTAAGTCAGTTTATAAAGCCGTATTATGTCTACGTTTACTGGACCGCTTAATTATCGATGGTCAGATGGTCGAACCTTATATCACTAAATTTCTAAGCGGTATATCCCCTGAACAATATAGTGATTTTGTCAGTCATGATAATAAAGCTTACCATCGCTTTGTTGAGCAAGTGAAAATTCCATTGATAATGGCGGCACTTATGCAAGATGTCGGTAACTACCATCCTAAAGCTCAAACTATCCTTGTTGGCGATAATGGTAAATTAGATGCCTTTCGTACCCTTGAGGTGAGACAACGAAAAGAGCTGCTACAAATTAATTATCGTGAAACGTTGAAATACCTTAATGAAGGTATTGGCATGCCAATTTTTATTGGTAATACCAAGGCCGAGCGTGAGCAATTTATTATCGATGAACAAGACAAATTATCCTTTATTAAACAGTTATTAAAAAGCAGTGTTAATCCTAAAAATACTATTGGTAATATCTTAAAAGTTCCACAAATTTATACCTCAATAATATTGTCAACTAAGGCAAGTTATAATTACAAATTACTGCCGAAAGTCTTTCAGGTGCTTAATAAAAATGCTGAAGTCGGCGCTTGTGCACAAAGTGTCGTTAATGCCTTATATAAGATTACCGGCATGTTTCCCCAAGGCTTTGGTATTGTATACATGCCTTTAGGGGAGTTTGGTGACCAAGGTGATTGTTATGAATATGCCATTGTAAATAGACTTTATCCTGAAAAAACAGAGCAGCCGAATTGTCGAATGGCGACACGTAAACTCACCTTTATTGGCTATGGTCAAAATGCTGTTATCAAAAATAAGAGTAACCTTTATTTCACCCAAACGGCTAAAAAGCTAGCAACCTTGAGTAAAGATCGTTTGAATGAAATATTAGAGTTACTAAGTTCAAATTCTCAGGAGCGTAAGGAATTAGATTTATTACCTCGCTGTTGGCATGCTAATGAATTTTTCTCATTAAAAGCACATCAAAACCTATGGAACAAAGCGGATTCATAGGATCCCCGAATAAGCGTTTACCTAAGACTTTTCAAAAGGAAGTGAATAAATGACCGATGTAGTAAAAAGTAAACGTATCGCGGCAATAGATTGGATGCGCGGTTTTGTGATGATCATCATGGTGCTTGATCATGTTTCAATGGTTTATAACCGAAATCATTTATCAACTGACTCCGCAGCCAATTATATACTAGGGACTCCGTTGCCCGCCTTCGAATTTTTTAGTCGTTGGATAAGGCATATTTGTGCGCCTGTTTTTGTTTTTCTGGCTGGTACCGCTTTAGCCATTAGTGTTGAGCGTAAGTTATCAAGGGGCTTTGACAGTAAAGGTATTGATAAAGATATTTTGATTCGCGGCGCTTTTATCGCTTTATTAGACCCAACCATTACTTCATTCTTCGCTGAAAACTGACTTTTCAAGTACTCTATGCCATTGGTGTTGCCATGATGTGCATGGCCTTTTTTAGGCGCCTATCAAGTACGCAATTATTGATTATTGCCATGGCGTGGATATTAGGTGGTAAATTAGTCACCGCGCAATTCTGGTTCGCTGGCGGTCAAGAGCAATCAATTATTGTCGGTTTGTTAATAGGTAAATATTTATCGGCAGACCTAAGTATCTCTTACGCGTTAGTACCTTGGTTATCAGTAATGATTTTGGGTTGGGTTTTTGGTCGTTATATTTTAGATTATGGCTATGGCAAGCTGGCTATTAGTCCGGCTAAGTTGCTTTTTCGCCTAGGCTTCGCTGCGTTAGCTGCTTTTGTTGCTATCCGTTATTTCAATGATTACGGCAATATGTTTCTATTAAAAGAAGATAACAGTTGGCAACAATGGTTACATGTTAGTAAATATCCACCTTCGGCAAGTTTTATCATGCTTGAGTTAGGACTTATGGCGGTTATTCTTGCGTTAATGATCAAAGTTGAGCAGCGTATTGGTATGCGCCCTAACGGTGTCTTACTGGTTTTTGGCCAAACGTCTATGATGTTTTATTTAGTACATCGAATTCTCTTAACTGGTAGCGGTACCTATGGCGGTATGAGAGATATAACAGACCTATCAGGTACTTATATAATAACTGGCGTTTTGCTACTTGCCTTATATCCATTTTGTTTGTGGTATCGAGGCTTTAAAGCTAAACACCCCAACTCTATTTGGTTAAAATATTTGTAAGTTAGCAGTACAAAAAAAGGCCGTCATAGTTATGCTATGACGGCCTTTTTATTATCAACTTTTTATGAAGAGATAAATATTACAAGCAGTAGTGCTGGATCATTTTGGTTAGTAATAGCTCGGTTTTTTCCACTTCACTATGAGCCAGGAATTCATTGGGCTGATGGGCTTGATCAATTGAGCCTGGACCAAGCACTATGGTTTGACAGCCTAGTTGCTGAATATAAGGCGCTTCGGTGGCGTAATTAACCGCACAACAACTATGGCCACTAATTTCTTCGGCAATATCAACAAAAGTACTGGGTTTATTTTGCTCAAAGCTTGGTGAACTTGGGTGCATTTCAGCAAAGGTAATTCGACCAGGGTAAAGTTCAGCTAAAGGTTTTAATGCCTCACTCAACCAGTTGATCAATTCGTCATCACTCATGCCAGGTAAAGAGCGCAAATCAATATCTAGGTCACAGTGACCACAAATTCGATTGGCATTATCGCCGCCAGAAATAGCCCCTAAGTTTAAAGTCGGCGCTGTTACATCAAAGGCTTTGTTTTCATAATTTAGGTGCAGCTTTTCTTTTAATTCAATTAACTGGCCAATCACTTTATGCATAATTTCTATAGCATTAACACCAAGGTTAGGTTTACTGGAATGGCCAGACTTTCCCTCAACGCTAATTCGGTGTGACATGTGACCTTTATGCATAACAACGGGTACTAAATTAGTGGGCTCGCCGATAATGGCAACATCAGGTTTTATCGCTTGGCTTTTAGCAAAAAATCGAGCGCCAGCCATAGTGGTTTCTTCATCAGCAGTGGCAAGAATGTATAAAGGTTTTTTCAGTTGAGCAGCGGTTAAGTTTTTACAGACTTGCAAAATAAAGGCGAAAAATCCTTTCATATCACAAGTACCTAAACCGAAAAACTTATCATCTTGAATGACTACTTTATGTGGATCTGACTGCCAACGATTTTCATCAAAGGGTACAGTGTCACTGTGGCCTGCCAGTAATAATCCGCCTTCACCATTACCTAACTTAGCAAGTAAGTTAAATTTATTGTCAGTCTCAGGTACGGCTTGAATTTCAATAGTAAAACCAAGTTGCTCAAACCAGGTGGCTAAGAGTTGGATTACCTCTTTATTGCCCTGATCCCAGCTTGGCTGTGTAGAGCTAATGGAAGGGCAAGCGATTAACTGGCTTAAGCTTTGACTGAAATCAGGCAGTTGTATCATAAAGAACCTATAAGTTTGAATAATTACTTAAATAGTTATGCTGATTGTTTGCATAACTACCCATGCGATGTTACCTTAGTTCTATAGTGTAAATAACCTGCTTTAATAAGGCTACTTCAAAAATGACAAAGGCTATACCCGATTCGAATAACAGTATGCAAAAAGTGGCGGTTATTGGCGCCAGTGGTTATGCAGGTGCAGAGCTTGTTGGCTTATTATGCAAACATAAGCAGACACAAATTTGTCATCTAGTTGTTTCTGAAAATAGTAGTTCAGAAGGTAAACTATTTAGTGACTTACATGGCCGATTTAAAGGTGTCTGCGATTTACCATTGCAAGCATTCTCGCCAGCATGGTTTGATCAAAATGTGGCAGATTTAGATGTAGTGTTTTTTGCTACCCCCCATGAGTTTAGTGCTGATTGGGCACAAGCCTTTGTCGACGCTGGCGTAAAGGTATTTGATCTTTCCGGTGGTTTTAGGTTAAAAGATGCTGCTGACTACCCTAAATATTATGGTTTCGAACATGCCAATACTGATGCTTTAGCTACTGCTAAGTATGGTTTAGCTGAATGGCAGCAAGAGGATATAGCCAGTACTAACTTAGTTGCTGTGCCGGGTTGTTACCCAACGGCAAGTTTGCTTTGTTTAAAGCCTTTGACCGTTAACAATTTAGTGCTAGAAAATTCATTGGTTGTGGTTAATGGTATTAGTGGTGTTACTGGTTCAGGGAGAAATGCCTCGTTAGCGACTAATTTTAATGAAGTCAGCTTAAAAGCATATAACGTATTACAGCACAGACATCAGCCTGAGATTTCCCAAGAAGCGGCAATTGAAGTGGTATTTAATCCGCATTTAGCGCCTTATAAAAGAGGGCTTTTAGCAACAGTGACCTTGAAAGTTAATGCTGGCGTTACTAATGCTCAAATACAACAAGCTTTTACACAGGCCTATAGTGATAAGCCATTAGTAAGATTAGTGACAAGTTGGCCAGAAATTGGCAATGTTGCTTATACACCCTTTGCCGATGTGCATTGGCAGTTTGATGAAGATAAGCAGGTTGTGGTGGTAAGTTGTGCCATTGATAACTTACTTAAAGGTGCAGCTTCGCAAGCAGTGCAATGTTTTAATATTTCACTTGGCTTGGCCAGTGAGTTTTCATTAATAAATGCTTAGAAAATTAAAAAAGATCGTATTTAGGTATAGAAAGGAATAGAGATGAACAACCCTGAACTAAAGCCACAAGTTAAACCAAAGCTAAAACCCTTAGTGATTAAAATTGGCGGCGCAATTCTTGAAAAAGAATCAGCTCTTAATGCTTTACTCAGTGTGATAGCCACATTGAAAAATAAACAAGTGGTCTTGGTACATGGTGGTGGCTGTGTGGTTGACGAAATGTTGGCACAAGCGGGTTTTACCACAGAGAAAAAGCATGGCTTACGGGTTACGCCTAAAGAGCAAATAGCATTAATCAGTGGTGCTCTCGCGGGCACGGTTAATAAAGCTATTGTTGCTACGGCCAATAGTATGGATTTAGCCGCGGTCGGACTATCGTTAAATGATGGCGATATGATCTCTTGTACTTTATCCACGCAAGACTTAGGTCAAGTGGGTGTACCCAAAACCAATAGCAGTAAGTTATTAGACACTTTATTGAAAGCTAATTTTCTACCGGTAATTTCTTCAATCGGTGCACTAGATAACGGCGACTTAGTCAATGTCAATGCCGATGATGCCGCGGTGGCTATTTGTCAGCTACTTAATGCCGAGCTATTGTTACTCACCGATGTGAATGGCGTTAAAGGCGCAGATGGCGAGTATTTATCATCACTTAACGCAGAGCAAGCTCAACAGCTTATTGAGCAGGGTGTTATTGCCGGGGGTATGACGGCAAAAGTAAATGCTGCCTTGCATGCCGCGAAAGAATTACGACGAAGTATCGCGGTTGCCAGTTGGCAATCGCCTGAGCAAATTAGCCAATTACTTGATGGAAATGGCATTGGCACACAAATACAGCCAAATTAGCCTAAACGAAATATTGAGATAAAATCTTATGTCGACAGATAACGCATTACAATCATTAAACAATTTTTTAGCTGATGACCAGCTAAACAAAGAACAAATATTAGCATTAATCGAGTTAGCCATTAATATCAAAAAACATCCTAGCGATTATAGCCAAGCATTAGCTGGCAAGTCAGTGGCGATGATTTTTGAAAAACCGTCATTAAGAACACATGTTAGCTTTGACATGGGCATTAATAAGTTAGGTGGTCATTCGCTCTACTTAGGCCAACAAAATGGCAAGCTGGGTGAACGTGAGCGGGTTAGTGATTACGCAAAAAACTTATCCTGTTTTGCTGATCTTATCGTCGCTCGTGTTTTTAGTCATGATTCTATTAAAGGTTTAGCTGAACATGCCAGTATTCCGGTGATTAATGCTTTATGTGACGTTTATCATCCATGCCAAGCACTTGCCGATTTTGTCACTTTAGCAGAAACCTACCCTGATTTAAGCCAAGTAAAATTGGCCTATGTCGGCGATGGCAACAATGTTTCAAATTCATTAATGATTATGGCAGCAATTTTAGGGGTAGATTTCACCTTAGTAGCTCCTGAAGGACATGAAGCGCAAGCAGATATCATTGAAAAAACCAAAAGACTAGCACAAGAGTCGGGCAGTAATTTACACCTTACCAATGATATAAACGCCATTGGTAAACAAGATGTCATTTATACCGATACTTGGATTTCCATGGGTGATGAAGATGCCAGTAAAAAAGCTGAGGTTTTAGCCAAGTTTGCCCCATATCAAGTGAATCACGCTTTGATGGCAAAAGCACAGGCGAGCATGGTGCTGCACTGTCAACCGGCGCATTTAGAAGAAGAAATCACCACTGAATTATTTGATAGTGAATTATCGAAAGTATTTCAGCAAGCAGAAAACAGAATGTGGGCACAGAATGCCGTACTTGTCGCCTTGTTTACTAAGTAAGCGCCGACAGGTAAAACAACAGATAACGAGTTAATTAAAGAAATTAACTAAACAAATTTTAAAAATTTAAGAGAGAATAAAAATGGCCTTAATAAAGAAACAAATCAAAAAAGTAGTATTAGCGTATTCTGGTGGCTTAGATACCTCGGCTATCATTCCATGGTTAAAAGAAAACTACGATGGTTGTGAAGTTATCGCCTTTTGCGCCGATGTTGGCCAAGGTGATGAAGAGCTTGAAGGCGTAAAAGAAAAAGCCCTAGCCTCAGGTGCATCAGAATGTTACATAGTTGATCTTAAAGAAGAATACGTAAAAGAATATATTTACCCAATTTTAAAAACCGGCTCAGTGTATGAAGGACAATATTTATTAGGCACGTCAATGGCACGTCCTATCATTGCTAAAGCACATGTAGAGATTGCCCTGAAAGTTGGTGCTGATGCCCTTTGTCATGGTTGTACCGGTAAAGGTAATGACCAAGTACGTTTTGAGTCTTGTTTTGCTGCCCTAGCACCAGAGCTTACGGTAATTGCGCCATGGCGTGAGTGGGATATGGTTTCTCGTGAAGACTTATTAGATTATTTAGCTGAGCGTGATATTCCTTGTTCAGCGTCATTAACTAAAATTTATAGCCGTGATGCTAACGCTTGGCATATATCTCACGAAGGTGGCGAGTTAGAAGACCCATGGTGTGAGCCATCAAAAGAAGTATGGACCATGACGGTTGATCCAATGGATGCGCCAGATGTACCAGAAAAAGTACAATTAAGTTTTCTTGAAGGTGAATTAGTTGCTATTGATGGTAAAGATTTCTCTGGAAATAGTGAGGCTGGTAGTGAAAAGGGTGCCGGCGCTTATGACGCCTTAATGTATCTAAATGATAAAGGTGCAGCACACGGTGTTGGCAGAATTGATATTGTTGAAAACCGTTTAGTAGGTATGAAATCACGTGGCTGTTATGAAACACCAGGTGGCACCATTTTAATGGCTGCATACAAAGGTTTAGAAACATTAATCCTTGATAAAGAGTCACTTAAATATCGTGAATCTGTTGGTCTTGAATTCTCTCATGTTATTTATGATGGTCGTTGGTTTACACCACTTGCTAAAGCGCAGCTAGCTTCTGCAGCATCATTTGCTGAAAAACTAACCGGTGATGTAGTCGTTAAGTTATACAAAGGTATGGCGCAAGTGATTCAACGTCGTTCACCAAATAGTTTGTACTCTGAAGCGTTTGCTACCTTTGGTGCAGATGATGTTTACGACCAAAAACATGCCGAAGGTTTCATCCGTTTATTCAGCTTATCAAGCAGAATTACCGCGTTGAGCCAAAACGGCAGCTTAAAAGATCTGGAGAAGTAGTTATGGCTTTATGGGGTGGAAGGTTTAAAGAGAAAGCGAGTTTACAATTTAAGAAATTTAATGACTCGCTGCCGGTAGATTATCGCATGGCCGTACAAGATATTGTTGGCTCAATTGCCTGGGCACAAGCGATTCATGAAGTAGGTGTATTAAACGATGATGAGTTAGTGCGTTTAACCGCAGCGCTCGAAGAGTTAAAAGCATCTGTTGAAGAAAATCCTAAGCAAATTTTGTTATCTGATGCCGAAGATATTCATAGCTGGGTGGAAATTCAGTTAATCGAAAAAACCGGTGATTTAGGTAAGAAGCTCCATACTGGCCGTAGTCGTAATGATCAAGTAGCAACCGATTTAAAATTGTGGTGTAAAGAAACCGGCGGCGATTTATTGTTTGCCTTAGTGAACTTACAGCAAGCGATGATGAATTTAGCTGAACGCGAAAAAGACACGGTATTACCTGGTTATACCCATTTACAGCGTGCGCAGCCTATTACTTTTGGTCACTGGTGTTTAGCGTATGTAGAAATGTTTAATCGTGATATTGGCCGTCTAAAAGATGCGCTTTATCGCTTAGATGTTTCTCCGCTAGGCTCTGGCGCATTAGCGGGTACTGCGTACCCGATTGACAGAAATGCCTTGGCTAACCGTTTAGGTTTTAGAACCGCCACCTTAAACAGTCTTGATGCAGTTTCTGATCGAGATCACGTTATTGAATTATTGGCATCAGCGAGTATTTCTATGATGCATTTATCACGTTTTGCTGAAGATTTAATTTTCTACAATTCAGGTGAAGCGGGTTTTGTTGAAATGAGTGATTTAGTTAGCTCTGGTTCTTCATTAATGCCGCAAAAGAAAAACCCGGATGCTTGTGAATTAATTCGTGGCAAAGCTGGTCGAGTTTTTGGTTCGCTTACCGGCATGTTAACTACAATGAAAGGTTTAGCGCTTGCCTATAACAAAGATATGCAAGAAGACAAAGAAGGTTTGTTTGACGCCCTTGATACTTGGCAAGAATGTATGGAAATGGCGGTATTAGTCGCCGATGGTTTAAAAGTAAACCGTTCACGTACCCTTGCCGCAGCACAACAGGGTTATGCCAATGCCACTGAACTTGCCGATTACTTAGTAGGTAAAGATATTCCGTTCCGTGAAGCCCATCATATTGTTGGTGAAGTAGTACTAGCCGCAATTGATAAAGGTGTGCCGTTGGAAGATTTAACCATCAGTCAATTACAAGAGTTCAGCGATAAAATTGAACAAGATGTTTATCAACATCTTTCTATTGAGTCGACGCTTAATAAGC
>NZ_JABSOV010000110.1 GCF_013215345.1 Colwellia sp.
CAAGTGATGATAAAGCCCATTGTTATAGCGAAAATATCAACTTAGATGAAAGTGGTTGCGCGAGTTTTACTTTAAAAACCGAGCTGGGCAGTTGTGAAGTGAACCTAACTGTACCAGGCAAACATAACGTTTGTAATGCCGTAGCAGCTGCTTGTATTGCCTTAGAATTTGGCGCCAGCCTTGAGGATATAGCTTTAGGTTTAGCGCAAATGCAGCCAGTAAAAGGGCGACTGAATTTATATCAACTGCACGATAAAACAAGCGGTTGTAACATCAAACTTATTGATGATAGCTATAACGCCAATCTGGAGTCAGCGAAAGCGGCAGCGCAGTTGTTATCAAGTTACCCAGGCAAGCAATTACTGATCCTAGGTGATATGGGCGAATTGGGTAGTGAAGCGCGTCGTTATCATCAAGAGCTAGGCGAGTTTGCCAAAAACCTGCAGTTAAATACTTTATTGTCATTAGGTGTATTGAGTCAAAGTGCTAGTGATGCTTTTGCTCAAAACAATGACAAAAATGAGCTAAGCCAGCATTTTAGCCAAAGGAATGATTTGATGGCTCATTTGTTTAGTATGCTAAACGAGCAATTGGCGGCTGGTCAGCAAGATATAGCCATTTTAGTTAAAGGCTCTCGTAGTGCTCATATGGAGCATGTAGTAACTGAAATAATGCACTGGTTTGAACAAATGAATAGTCAACAAAGTACTAGCCAAGAAAGCTGTACTAATGAAAGTAACGCTAGTAAAAATCAAGCTAGTGAAAATCAAAGTAAAGAAGGTAAAGCTTAATGTTATTGTGGTTAGGTGAGTATTTAACTCAATTTTATTCAGCGTTTAATGTTATTTCTTATTTAACATTTCGCGCCATAATCAGCACGCTAACCGCGCTGTTTATATCATTATATTTTGGTCCAAAACTTATTCGCTATTTGCAAAAAATGCAAATAGGTCAAACGATAAGAGCGGATGGTCCCGAAAGTCACCTATCTAAATCGGGCACGCCAACTATGGGCGGCATATTAATACTCGCTTCCATTGTTATCAGTGTTTTACTGTGGGCAGATTTAAGCAATATTTATGTCTGGGTGGTGCTCTTTGTAGTGGTTAGTTTTGGTGCCATAGGTTTTGTTGACGACTATCGTAAAGTCATTCGTAAAGACTCTAATGGTCTGATTGCTCGCTGGAAATATTTCTGGCAAACGGTTATTGGTTTAAGCACAGCACTATTTTTATATTATATTGCCCAAGGTCCAAATGAGACTGCCTTGTTAATACCCTTCATGAAAGAGTTGTTACCTCAGCTTGGTATTTTTTATGTGGTGATGACCTATTTCGTTATTGTTGGTACTTCAAATGCCGTTAACTTAACTGACGGACTTGATGGTTTAGCCATAGTGCCGACTATCATGGTTGCCGGTGCTTTTGCTTTATTTGCCTATGTCACGGGTAACGTTAACTTTGCTGACTACCTTAATATTCCTCATATCGCCTTAACCAGTGAATTAGTCGTGGTTTGTACTGCGATTGTGGGCGCTGGCTTAGGTTTCTTGTGGTTTAATACCTACCCGGCGCAAGTCTTTATGGGCGATGTTGGTTCACTTGCTTTGGGTGCGGCACTCGGCGTTATAGCTGTGTTAGTTCGCCAAGAGTTGGTGCTATTTATTATGGGCGGTGTATTTGTGATGGAGACCATCTCGGTCATTTTACAAGTCGGCTCATATAAATTGCGTGGTCAACGTATTTTCCGTATGGCGCCAATTCATCACCACTATGAATTAAAAGGCTGGCCAGAGCCGCGGGTGATTGTACGTTTTTGGATTATTTCATTGATATTAGTATTGATAGGTTTAGCGACTTTGAAGTTGCGTTAATGTGCATTAAGCAAAGCTCGTTGAACAAAGAACATTAAACAAAGAGCGATAAATAAAGAACACTAAGTAAAGAAGGTAAGCTAAAAAAATTATGACTTGGTTAACAGCGTTTAAAGATAAAAATATTGTTGTGCTTGGAGCCGGAATGACAGGTTTGTCATGCCTGCGCTTTTTGCATGGGCAAGGTTTGTCATTTGCTGTTAATGATTCTCGTGCTATGCCTTTTGCCAATGCAAGTGAACAAACACAATACCAGCAGGACTTTCCTAGGGCTAAGTTTATTTTTGGGCAATGGCAAGCAAGTTTAATTGCCAATGCCGATATCATTATCGCTAGCCCTGGTATTGATTTAGCGGGTGAGGGCATTGCTGGACTTATTGCCAAGCACTGCCAAGTTATTGGTGATATTGAATTATTTTGTCTGGTCAATAATAGTCGGATTAAGCCAATGAAAATGTTGGCAGTCACTGGCTCTAATGGAAAATCTACCGTGGTGTCATTGCTTGCTTATTTAGCGAAAGCGCTTGGCGTAAATGCGGCTCTGGCTGGTAACATAGGTGAGCCAATACTTGATTTACTGCAACTTGGCCAAACAAACGACAGCTTGAATGCTAATCAAGCAGATATTGTTATTGTTGAGCTATCCAGCTTTCAATTAGAAACATTAATTAGCATGCAAGCTATTGCCGCAAGTGTGCTTAATTTAAGTGATGATCATTTAGACCGACATAAAACCTTAGCTAATTATCAGGCTATTAAACAAGGCATTTATCCACAAGCGAAAATTGCTGTGGTAAATAGAGAAGATCAATCGACTAACAGTTTAGTTGCCGAGCAAGAAGTTATGTCATTTGGCTTAACTAAGCCAGAGCTAGGCCATTTTGGCCTGACGGTTATTGATAACAAGCCGATGTTAATGTTTGGTGAGCAAGCGTTAATTTCGACCGAGCTATTACCCCTTGCGGGTATGCATAATGCCTTAAATTATATGGCGGCTTTGGCACTTGGTTATAATGCGGGTTGGCCTTTATCTGCCATGGTTGAAAAACTAGCGGGATTTACCGGCTTAGCACATCGTTGCCAACGGGTAGCAAGTGACGATGGTATTCAATGGATTAATGACTCTAAAGCGACCAATGTTGGCGCAACACTAGCGGCAATTACTGGTTTAGCGCCGACACTTACCAATAAAAACAAGTTAATTGTTATTGCTGGCGGTGATGGCAAAGGTGCGGATTTTTATCCGCTTAAAGCTATGTTTAATGATGAAGTCAGTCAGTTGATTACTCTAGGAAAAGATGGCGGTGAGATTGCCAATTTAGTGAATAATGCCATTAAGGTTGAAACACTCATTGAGGCAGTACAACAAGCTAAAAAGGTAGCGGCAGCAGGTGATATGGTATTGCTTTCACCAGCCTGCGCCAGTATTGATATGTTCAAAAATTATCAAGTTCGAGGGGAGCAATTTATTGCTGCAGTTCAAGCTAAGGAGAACCCATGTCGTTAGAAAAAACCATGACCTTAGCAAGAACTATGTCCTTAGGGACTACACAGGCAATAGCTAAAACTCTCTCGAAAGTACCAGTACCGCCAGTACCTGAATGGATTAACCGCTTTATGGCCGGCCCCAATCAATATGGGGCCAGCGCCTTTGATCGCAGTTTTATTGTCTTGGGGTTGATCATGTATATGATCGGACTGGTCATGGTGGCATCTTCCTCAATACCGGTAGCGGAACGATTATTTAATAATCCGTTTCATTTTGTCATTCGCCACGGTATCTATATTGGCTTAAGTCTCGCTATTGCTGGAGTAGCATTACAAATTCCTATGTCATGGTGGCATAAAAACAGTAGCTACTTATTAGGCTTTGCCATAGTACTGCTAGTTAGTGTCTTGCTTATTGGTCGTTCAGTTAATGGCTCAACCCGATGGCTCGTGCTCGGCCCTATTACGGTACAAGCAGCAGAGCCGGCGAAACTTTTCTTCTTTTGTTATTTATCAGCCTACTTAGTGCGACGTCGTGAGCAGGTAATGGAAAACTTAAAAGGCTTTATCAAGCCGCTAATTGTTTTTGGTGTTATGGCGGTATTGCTATTAATGCAACCTGACTTAGGCACAGTGATAGTTATGTTTGTCACCACTTTCGGTTTGCTTTTTTTAGCGGGTGCTAAGTTATGGCAATTCATGGCAATGGCATCGGTTGGCGCAACTGCACTAGGCATGTTGGCTTATTTTGAACCTTATCGCTGGCGACGAGTAACTAGCTTTTTAGATCCATGGCAAGACCCGTTTGGTAGTGGCTATCAGTTAACGCAGTCATTAATGGCCTACGGTCGTGGTGAAGTTTTAGGCCAGGGTTTAGGTAACAGCATACAAAAATTAGAATATTTACCTGAAGCGCATACTGATTTTGTTATGGCGGTTTTAGCCGAAGAGTTTGGCTTTGTTGGTATCAGTGTAGTGCTGTTGCTGAGTATGACCTTAGTCTACAAAGCACTTATCCTAGGACGTTGCGCATTGGCTAAAGAAAAGTACTTTGAAGGTTTCTTGGCGTACTCAATAGGCATTTGGATGTGTTTTCAGGCGGCAGTAAATATTGGTGCTAGCGCAGGTCTCGTGCCAACCAAGGGCTTAACCATGCCACTGATTAGTTATGGTGGTAGCTCTTTGATAGTTATGACCATAGCTTTAGTTATTTTAATACGCATCGACCATGAAATTCGTTTACAGAGTATCCAAGCTACTAGCTCAAAAAGAACAAGTGCTAAAGGCTTGCAGCAAGGTGCTCAGAAAGCTACTGACAAAAGTCAGATGCCAAGTGCTAAGAAAAGTGGTGATAAATAATGGTCATTAATACTCACCAAGCAAACCAAATTAACCAAGCTAAAGCAAAAACCTTGCTAGTTATGGCGGGTGGTACCGGCGGTCATATATTCCCAGGTCTTGCGGTAGCTGATGAACTAAAAGCGCAAGGCTGGCATATTCATTGGCTGGGCACCGCAGATCGTATGGAAGCTCAAATCGTGCCTGAGCATGGTTATGATATTTCATTCATTAACATCAGTGGCATGCGTGGTAAACGCTTGTTAGCAATGCTGGTTATGCCAGTTAAATTGCTGCGATCGCTAATACAAGCCCGACGGGTTATTAAAACAATTAAACCAGATGTCGTGTTAGGAATGGGCGGTTATGCAAGTGCCCCGGGCGGTTTGGCGGCATGGCTTAGTAAAATCCCCTTAATTGTCCATGAGCAAAACGCCGCCGCAGGTTTAAGTAATCGATTATTAGCGCGCATTGCCAATAAAGTATGTTGCGCATTCCCTAATGCCTTTGCTAGTGATATTGATGTCGAAGTAGTTGGCAACCCTTTGCGTGCTTCAATTGGGCAGCAAGACTCGTTATCTCAGCAAAAATCAGCTAACCAAGCAGAACATGAAACTGTTGATAAAAAGCCGAGTAAAAATATATTGGTGGTTGGCGGCAGTTTGGGTGCACAAGTGTTAAATGAAGTGATGCCCAGCAGCTTTGCTTGCTTAGCGAGTAGTGATGATGATTTTTCAATTTGGCATCAAACGGGCGCAAGTAAACAAGAGCAAGTTATTGCATCTTATGCAGAGCAAGGTATGGCAAAGGGTAAGGTGAAAATCACTGCATTCATCAAGGATATGGCCCAAGCCTATCATTGGGCTGATATTGTCATTTGTCGTGCTGGTGCTTTAACGGTTTCAGAATTAGCCATGGCAGCAACGCCAGCTGTTTTTGTACCCTTGCCGCATGCAGTAGATGATCACCAAACAAAAAATGCCCTCTACTTGGTCAACCGTGATGCAGCAAAATTGTTGCCACAAAAAAAATTAAATACAGCGACTATCACAGCATTAATTACCGAGCTATTTGACCAGCCGGAAACATTGGTAAAGATGGCTAAAGCTGCTTTAACCGCGGCAAACAGTGATGCAAGTCAAAAAGTCGCAGAATTGTGCCAACAGCTTGCACTAGCTAATGGCGCAGAAATTAGCGCTAATAAATAAGAAGTAATGAAGAGAAAATATGATTAAGCAAACTAACTTAAATGCCAACTCAACTAGCTCGAATATTAATGCAAGTAAAGCTAGCAACTCATACGCAGTTCAGATCCCTGAAATGCGTCGGGTTAAGCGTATCCACTTTGTTGGTATAGGTGGCGCCGGTATGGGCGGAATTGCTGAGGTATTGCTTAATGAAGGCTACCAAATTTCTGGCTCGGATATAGGTGAAAACCAGGTAGTTAAACGTTTAACAGCTTTAGGTGCAGATATTATTATTGGCCATCAAGCAGAAAATGTCGCTCAGGCGAGCGTAATTGTTGTATCTACCGCGATCAGTAGTGATAACCCTGAGCTAGTTGCGGCAAATAAATTACGCATTCCCGTGGTTAGACGCGCAGAAATGTTGGCCGAGTTAATGCGTTTTCGCCATGGTATTGCTATTGCGGGTACTCATGGGAAAACCACAACAACTAGCTTAATTGCCAGTATTTTTGCCCAAGGACAATTGGATCCTACCTTTGTTATTGGCGGTTTACTCAACAGTGCTGGTACCAATGCACGATTAGGTAGCAGTCGCTACTTGATAGCTGAAGCCGATGAAAGTGATGCATCTTTTTTACACTTACAACCAATGGTTGCTGTGATCACCAATATCGATGCCGACCATATGGAAACTTACGGCGGTGACTTCGAAAAACTCAAAGACACTTATATAGAGTTTTTACATAACCTACCTTTCTACGGCCTAGCTGTTGTCTGTATCGATGATCCGGTAGTGCGGGAGTTATTACCACGTATTAGCCGTCAAGTGATCACCTATGGTTTTTCTGAAGATGCCGATGTCAGAGCGGTAAATTACCAACAAGATGGCGCTGTTAGTCATTTTACTGTTGAGGTTGCCGGTCAAGCTCCACTAGTTATGAGTGTAAACATGCCGGGTCAACACAATGTATTAAATGCCTTGGCTGGTGTCGCCGTTGCCAAAGACGAAGGTGTTAATGATGACGCCATATGCCAAGCATTAACCGAATTTGCCGGTATCGGTCGACGTTTTGAGCAACTAGCAGGTTTGACTACTGCTGCCGGTGACATGGTTTTAATCGATGATTATGGTCATCATCCGAGTGAAGTAAAAGCCACTATTCTAGCTATGCGCCAAGGTTGGCCTGATAAGCGTTTAGTGATGGTTTTCCAACCACATCGTTACTCTAGAACCCGCGATTTATATGAAGACTTTGTTGAAGTGCTTTCAGAAGTTGACTGTCTATTTTTACTCGATGTTTATGCAGCCGGAGAAACACCCATCTCAACAGCTGATAGTAAAAGCTTAGCGCGATCAATTCGTCAACGTGGTCAAATAGAGCCTGTTTATGTCAGTGATGTTGATAAGTTAGCGCAATTACTTGCTAACCAGCTGCAAGATAATGACATGGTGATTACCCAAGGCGCCGGCAGTATAGGCGCCGTAGCCAAAAATCTAGCAGAACATAGTTTATTGCATGTTAATTCCCCTGTTAAAGGTAGTGAGTAATGACTAGCGATATCAGCAGTGAATTGGTGCAGCTAAAACAGCTTAAGCAAGAGAGGATTGCTGTGCTTTATGGTGGTAACTCTGCAGAGCGTGAAGTGTCACTTAATTCAGGACAAGCTATTGCCAATGGTCTTGAGCAAGCAGGTTTTGATGTGGTGTTAATTGATACCAAATTTGTGCCTTTGACTGATTTGCTTAGTAAAAAAATAGACCGCGTTTTCATTGCTCTGCATGGTCGAGGCGGCGAAGATGGTTGTTTACAAGGTGCGCTTGAGTATATGGGCATTCCTTATACTGGCTCGAATGTTTTAGGCTCTTCGCTATCAATGGATAAGGTGCGTAGCAAACAAATTTTTACAGCCTGTGACTTACCAACAGCGCCCTTCGCCGTTGTTGATAAGGCTGATTTTGAAGACTTGTCATTAGCGGCAATATTGACTGAGTTAGGCGGTCGAGTCATGGTAAAACCCGCCAATGAAGGCTCAAGCATTGGCATGGCACAAGCACAAACCGTTGAGCAACTGCGCAATGCCTTAATTGAAGCTTTTGGTTTTGATCAACAAGTATTACTTGAAGCCTGGATTGATGGCCCTGAATATACTGTCGCTATTCTCGGTGACAAAGCGTTACCAGCGATTCATATGGCAACACCACGTGAGTTTTATGATTACGAAGCAAAATATCAATCAACAAGTACCCAGTATCACTGCCCATGTGGTTTAAGTGAACATGATGAAAATGAATTGAAAGCCTTATCTGTTAAAGCCTTTAATGCCACCGGTGCTCAAGGCTGGGGTCGGGTAGATATTATGCGTAATAACAAGGGAGAATGGCAGCTATTAGAAGTGAATACTGTACCAGGGATGACAGAAACATCACTGGTACCAAAAGCCGCCAAGGTATACGGTTTGAATTTCAGTGAGCTAGTGACGCAAATTTTACTGCTTAGCATAAAAGCATAAGCGTCGAAGAGTAAGAAGGATATTATGGTAAAAAAACAGCATGTAGATAGTAAAAAAACACGCCCATTAGGCCAAGGTACAGCCTTGTCTTTTGGTTTGGGTTTGTTGTTTTTTATTGTCGTGCTGTTTAGTTTAATTACCATCAGTTGGTGGCTTACCCAGCATTTTATTGGCCAAGAAAGTGCGCCGGTAACTTCTATCGTCATTTCAGGGGAAATGCCCTATAGCCAACGTAACGATATTCTTAATGCAATTGAGCCAGTTGATATGGGCAATTTCTTCCAAGTAGATGTCAACGAAGTGCAAAGTTATGTGCTTACGCTACCTTGGGTTTATTCGGTCGCAGTAAGAAAACAGTGGCCAAACGAATTAAAAATTTATGTAGTGGATCAAAAACCCGTGGCATTTTGGAATGGTAACTTTCTAATTAATCAGCTTGGTCAGGTTTTTCAGGCAGAAATAAGTCGGATAAATCATTATCTGCCTAGCTTTTTTGGCCCTGAAGGAAGTGAGCTGCTGGCGTTAGAAAATTATAGAGATCTCAACGGCTTACTTGAGTTTAAAACACTGTCGATAGATGAGTTAGTGTTGAGTGAACGCTTCTCTTGGCAACTAACCTTGGACGATGGTGTAACCCTAAATTTAGGGCGTGAAGAACGAGTTGAGCGGATTCAACGCTTTATGGATGTTTATCCAATAATCAAAGCACAGCTCAAAGCAAAAATAATTGCGGAAAAACAGCAAAATCAGGCGGTTGATTACATCGATTTACGGTATGATACGGGATTGGCTGTTGGTTGGAAAACTATAGATAAAATAAGCCAGAATAAATTGCTAAAAAATAACGATAATAATCACCTTAAAGCAGTGTCTCAAATGAGCACAATCAGTTAAGAGTTTAAGTTAAATGCCTAAAGCAGCAGAAAGAAAATTAGTGGTTGGCCTTGATATTGGTACTTCAAAAATATCTGTCGCCGTTGGAGAAGTTACCCCAGACAACCAGTTAAGTATTATTGGTGTCGGTAATCAGCCAGCTCGCGGTATGGATAAAGGTGGAGTAATTGACTTGAATTTAGTTATTCAAGCCATTCAACGCGCCATTAATGAAGCTGAATTAATGGCTGATTGCCAAATAAGCTCTATCTACTTAGGTATTTCTGGTAAACATATTAGTTGTCAAAATGAAAATGGCATGGTGCCAATTAATGACAACGAAGTTATTCAAGAAGATGTCGACAATGTTATTCACACTGCCCGTTCAGTGCCAATATCAGCTGAACGTCGTATGTTACATGTGCTGCCGCAAGAATATAGCATTGATTGCCAAGATGGTATTAAAAGCCCTATTGGCATGTCAGGTGTTCGCATGGAAGCTAAAGTCCATATCGTAACTTGTGCCAATGATATGGCGAAAAATCTAGTTAAATGTGTTGAACGCTGTGATTTAACTGCCGACCAATTGATTTTTTCAGCGCTAGCGTCAAGTTATGCGGTGTTGACCGATGATGAAAAAGAGTTAGGTGTTTGTGTTGTTGACATGGGTGCCGGCACTATGGATATTTCAGTGTTTACTGGTGGTACTTTACGACATACCGCAGTTATACCAGTAGCCGGTAACCAAGTAACCAGTGATATTTCTAAGATTTTTAGAACACCATTAAGTCATGCTGAAGATATTAAAGTGCAATATGCCTGTGCGTTAAAGCAATTAGTTAGCATGGAAGAAAGTATCGATGTGCCAAGTGTTGGTGGTCGTCCGGCACGCTCTATGTCGCGTCACACCTTATCTGAAGTAGTAGAGCCAAGGTACCAAGAGTTATTTGAGCTAATTCAAGATGAAATTAGAGAATCTGGCTTAGCAGATCAAATTGCTGCGGGTTATGTACTAACCGGCGGCACGGCAAAAATGGAAGGTGTACTTGAATTTGCCGAAGAAATATTTCAAATGCCAGTTCGTATTGCCAGTCCTTTGGCAGTACAAGGGCTCAAAGAATATGTTAATGACCCAAGTTATGCCACTGTTGTTGGCCTTTTGCATTATGGCATGCAAGCAGCCAGTGAAGCCGAAAGTTTAACTAAAAAACGCGAAAGTGTTGGTGATTTTTGGTCAAGAATTCATGCCTGGTTTAAAGGCGAATTCTAGAGGAAAGAGCTAAAAGCTAGATTAAAGAAATAGTGTGGTGAGCTGTTACAGGAAGTAACAGTATTCTCGTGTTGTTGTTAAGAAGTAGTATTAGCAACAACAAATTAAGTATTTTAAGTAATTGTAAGTAAAACGGAGAGAGAGAATGTTTGAATTAATGGAAGACCATAACGAAGAAGCGATAATTAAAGTTATCGGCGTTGGCGGCGGTGGTGGTAATGCCGTTGAACACATGGTTTCACAAACGATTGAAGGTGTTGAATTTGTTACGGCAAATACTGACTCGCAAGCGTTACGAAACTCTTCTGCAGATGTTACCTTACAGCTTGGCGCAAACGTCACTAAAGGCTTAGGCGCTGGTGCAAACCCTGAAATTGGTCGTTGTGCAGCTGAAGAAGATAGAGAAACTATTAAGCAAGCCCTACAAGGTGCTGATATGATCTTTATCGCAGCAGGTATGGGCGGCGGTACAGGTACTGGTGCCGCACCTGTAGTTGCTGAAATAGCGAAAGAGATGGGTATTTTGACTGTGGCAGTAGTCACTAAACCGTTCCCGTTTGAAGGTAAAAAGCGCATGAACTATGCCGATCAAGGCATTGAGTTTTTATCTAAAAATGTTGACTCGCTTATTACTATCCCTAACGAAAAATTATTGAAAGTACTTGGCCCAGGCACAAGTTTATTAGATGCCTTTAAAGCAGCTAATAATGTTTTACTTGGCGCGGTACAAGGTATTGCTGAATTAATTACCCGTCCAGGTCTAATCAATGTCGATTTCGCCGATGTACGCACGGTAATGTCTGAAATGGGCACTGCTATGATGGGTTCAGGTACGGCTTCTGGCGATGATAGAGCACAAGAGGCAGCTGATGCAGCTATTTCAAGTCCCCTACTAGAAGATGTTGATTTAGCGGGTGCTCGCGGTATTCTAGTAAATATTACTGCCGGTATGGACATTAGCATCGATGAATTTGAAACCGTAGGTAATGCAGTAAAAGCTTTTGCTTCTGAAAACGCTACTGTTGTTGTTGGTGCTGTCATTGATATGGATATGACCGATGAACTTCGTGTTACTGTTGTTGCCACCGGTATTGGCGCTGAAAGTAAACCTGATATTACTTTAGTGAATCCTATGCCAATAGCTGAGCCAAAAGTTGTTGGTGCAGATTATACACCCGCGGCGGCACAGCCTAGTGCAGCAATTGAACCAGTAGCAATGACGGATAGTAATGCCCAAAAAATGGTTGCTACTGATCTTGATACCTATTTAGATATTCCGGCATTTTTGCGCAAACAAGCGGACTAATATTACTAGTTAGCTACGCTATATCTACTAATAGGCTATCAACTAAGTCCAGTAGAAATAGGCTGCTATTGATTTTAGCGCTTTTATTTGGTATATTATGCGCCCGTTAAATTGGCGTGACTATTTTAACTTCTCATTAAATATGGGAGTTACTGGCAAGTGCATTTAACGATGGGGAAATTCTGGTAGTAGATACCTTTATCTAGCTTAGCTGCTTGATGAAACATCTATGAAAGTAATTGCATTTATTACAGATGAAAAGCAAGGTAAGCGAGGCTGATATGATTAAGCAACGTACATTAAAAACAAGTGTTTCAACCGTAGGGGTTGGTTTACATAAAGGTGAAAAAGTTCAGGTTACTCTCCGTCCTGCGCTAGCAAACACCGGTATTGTTTTCCGTCGAATTGATCTTAACCCAGTGGTTGAAATTAAAGCGACACCCGAAGCTGTTGGTGAAACTACGTTATGTACCTGTTTAGTCAATGAACAGCAAGTTAAGGTTTCAACTGTTGAGCACTTACTCTCAGCAGTTGCCGGCCTAGGCATTGATAACTTAATTATTGATGTCGATGCGGCTGAAATTCCTATTATGGATGGTAGTGCCTTACCTTTTGTTTATTTAATTCAGTCTGTTGGCATCGAGACCTTGAATGCACCTAAACGTTTTTTACGTATTAAAAAACCAATCCGTGTTGAAGAGGGTGATAAGTGGGCAGAGTTATTGCCTTATGAAGGTTTTAGAGTCAATTTTGCCATTGAATTTTCACACCCTGTTATTGAAAAAACCTGTCAAACCATGAGTATGGA
>NZ_JABSOV010000111.1 GCF_013215345.1 Colwellia sp.
TCCGCCCATGGTAAAAGCGACAATAAAAATAGCTAAAGAGACCAACATCAATAAAATACCCGCATCTGCACCAGGAGTACCACTTAAAATTGCTTGCGGTGGATACAAGGTCCAACCTGCACCAGTGGGGCCGCCACTGACAAAAAAGCTAGCAATTAAGACCATAACGGACAGTAAATAGGTCCAATAACTCAGCATATTCAAATAAGGGAAAACCATGTCTCTTGCCCCGATCATCAGCGGGATCAAATAGTTACCAAAACCTCCTAAGAGCAATGCGGTTAACAAATAAATCACCATGATCATGCCGTGCATAGTGACAAATTGCAGATAAGAAGAAGGATCAATAAATGAAAACTCATTAGGAAAACCAAGTTGCAAACGCATCATGCCAGACAAGACTAATGCCACCAGACCTACAGCTATTGCCGTGATCGAATATTGAATGGCTATAACTTTATGGTCTTGGCTCCAAATATACTTGCTCATGAAAGTACTAGGATGGCTTGAATGATCTACTTGATCAGCAATCGATACATTTTCCATTTTTGTCACATCATGCTCCTAATATCTTTCAGTGTTCAGTTCATCTGACGCTAGGTAATGAATTGATATAACTCACCACATCATTAACCGCTCGTTGGTCATGTAAAATATTTGACATCAATACCATTTGTTTACCATAGAGATCCCCAGGGTGTTTTCCCCTAATTCCCTGTTGATAAGCGTTAATTTGTCGTTTTAAATACCAAGGGTGTTGGC
The DNA here is from genome assembly GCF_013215345.1 of Colwellia sp. Lineage (GTDB taxonomy): Bacteria > Pseudomonadota > Gammaproteobacteria > Enterobacterales > Alteromonadaceae > Colwellia. Next base: position 763 of record NZ_JABSOV010000111.1, read on the forward strand.
CCGCTAATTTGGGCGCGTTCATGGCAAAATTTCCTTGCGCATGTTCACCATGGCAATAGGCACAGTTTTTATAATACGACTTGCCTTTAATGGCATTGCCAGTAGTAACAGGCCTATTTTTAATAGACGTTTTTTCAATGAGATAGTTTTCAATAGGACTGTTTTTTGTAGGAATTAAAGCGTTAAGGTAGGCGCTAACGTCTTCAATTGCTTTATCATCGGCTAATAAAGCTGACATGGCGGCCATTTGCTGACCATATAGGTCTTCACTATTTTGACCTCTAATTTTTTGTTTGAAATAACTTAATTGCCTATGCAGATACCAGCGACTTAAACCCGCTAATTTAGGCGCCCCCATGGTTTTATTGCCTTGGCCATCGATGCCATGACATGAAGTGCAGCCAGCATAAAGTAGTTTTCCTTGCTCTATATTTGCTGTATCGAGAGCTAATGTCTGAGTAAAGGTAGGTAAACTGGTCAGCCACGTTTGATAGTCACTGATCGAGTCGACTTTAATATAGCCACGCATGGTAAAATGCGCAATACCGCAGAGCTCTTCACACAGTAGCTCGTAGCGTCCTAGTTTAGTTGGGGTAAACCAGACAAAAGTAACGGCTCCAGGGACTAAATCCATTTTCACTCGAAATTGCGGTACAGCAAAATTATGTAAAACATCTTTTGAACGTAATACTACTTTTACCGGTTGATCAATAAGTAGGTGTAATTCATTGCTATTTACTAGTAAGTCATCAGCGCCATTAATATCATTTACATCAAGTCCAAAAGGGTTGTCTTCGCTTATTAACTTGATTGCAGTTTTCCCTAATTTGCCATCCTTACCTGGTAGTCGATAACTCCAATGCCATTGTTGACCAACGACTTCAACGATTTCACTATTTTCAGGAACAGTAATAAATTCCCCCCAGACAACAAGCCCTGGAGCTAACATTGCTGCGACACCAATAGTCGTAATAACAGTCAGCCAACCTTCTAGTTTGCTATTTTCTGGCTGGTAGTCGGCGCGCCTATCTTTATTATGACGATATTTAAAAACAACAAATGCGAGGAATAGGCTTACGGCAACAAATACAGTACCTACCACCCAAAGAGAAATATTAATGGTGTCATCAATAGCTTGCCAGTTTGATGCCAAAGGAGTGAACCACCAAGGGCTGATAAAATGAAAAATTAATGTTGCTATAACTAATAAAATAATAACAATGGCTATCGTCATAACGCACCCTTGAATAAAAGTTGCAGTACTCGATAGCAATAACTTAATTGATAAAATGCTGATGTGAATGAGTGAAGAGAAGTATTAAATAGTCATTCAGTTTATTGTCGTGCTTTAGGGTAAAATCAAACTAAGCTAACATTTTTTTCGTGAAAACTGTTGCACTCATATACACAGCAAGCATAGTTAATTATCGACCTGCTCAATTATTAACATAGACTAGTTTTGATAAAGTAGCGAAATGTAGAGCAAGTATCCTCGAACAAGTTATTTACAACAACTCAATGATTTTCCGTAGATCATCACTATATTTCTCACCTCTTGTAGAAGGTATAAATAACAAGATTGGTTATATTGTTAAGATAAAATGGTAACGTAAGATTTAGCAAAATAATTACTTATCTATACCCGTTACCAATCAAGATGCATGTTTCAGAGTGCTTGAGCAATTTCAATTCAAGGCGCTGTGATGAAATAATGGTTATTCAGGAGAATATGCTCCTGCATTCTCTAATAAGCTGCTTCCATACAGCGTCATTATAAGTCACAGCAACGATGAAGTGATGTGGCTCAAGCGCTTCTTCGATGGGTTTAAAATGACTTTATACCGCGTTAAATAATCAAAGCATAGAATGACTATGCTTAAATTATTCTCCTTGCCTAAAGTCATTTTACTTCCCACTGATATCCTGCACTTTGAATGGTAACGGGTATATAACTAAGTTGAGATCTGATTAAGTCGTACCGTAATAGTCAAAATTAGAAGGCTAGAAATTTAGCCTAACATTGATAGCTAGGCTGATATGGACTTTTAGCATGCTGACACGTATAAAAACCTTATAGAATACTTCTATAAGGTTTTATTTTTAGCTAGTGCCAATATGACAGGCGTTAAGGCATAACTTTCATAAAGCGTTTAAAGTTATCTTGTGCTCGAATAACCCAATTAGGGGTGGATTCACCAAAGCCTGAAGCACCAACATTCGGATGTGTTTGCATTACGTTAGCTAAGGCTAGTTCTTGGCAAGGCTCAACATCCACAAACAATATATGTTTACCGTTATGCAGCATTTCTTGAAAACGTTTGAAATTTACATTGGGTTGTTGAATACCAATAAAACCACCTTCCCAAGTACAAAAACCTAAGATAATGATCGCTAAAAATACAAAGGGTACCCAACCAGCTGCCGACTGATGCCAGTTTAGCAGATAGGTAAGCAAGAGAATTGCACAAGCACCTACAATACCAATCACAGCTCCTAGTTCAGTAGAGTGCACCACATCTTGTTTTAACACCGCAGCAACTTCATGTAGGTGATGATTTTCAACATCAGCATCGTTTTCACTTAACACATGAATTTGTGGTTCTGAGAATCCTTGCTGTTCTAACTCATATTCAACTTTTTCCAACTCATCAAGATCGTCGGAAACAAAATAATGTCTCAACATAATAAACCCCACTTAATAAATTTGTATGTTATTGCTCCTTGTATCAGGTCAATCTATTGAGTGACCTCATGGTTTATTCTTATAAAGCTAAGTATAGCAAAGTCTCAAAACAACACTGACCCTGTGGGAACCCTATGAATTTACCAGTACAGCTCATAATTACTTCCTTTAATTAACAGATAAATGAGCCCAGTTTTTTCCTTAGCTTTGGATAATGGACTTCTTGATAAGTAGTTAAGGAGTAGCCATCTAAAGCAATAGGTTCTCGAATTAAATAGATTCGTTTAGATACACTATGCTCGACCAATCAGGGTGAAGTACAGGCCTATTAATAGTAATAAAACCGTTTGAGCGCAGGCGTCTTTTTAAAACGGAGAGTCCAAGCCAAGGTACGGTGTTAAATACAAGTCGGTAAATTAAAGCGTTTTATTAGTTCAAATCGTTACTTATTAATTCTTTTTGTTCTCTCGGCGATCTTTGACGGTGAACTTCTTCGGCCAAGAGTTCATTCATCAATTTGAGTAGCACGGGAAGATCTAGCGGCTTTGCACAGACTGCATCCATGCCATTGGCTAGGTACTGTTTAATGTTTTGGCTATCTATATCGGCAGTTAGGGCAATTATAGGAATGGTCGACTTAGTGCAACCCCAGGATCTAATGACCTTAGTCGCTTCTAGGCCATCCATTACCGGCATTCTAATATCCATTAAGACAAGATCAAAATCACCATGCTTAAGTTGACTGAGTGCTTCCTCGCCATTACTTGCCACGGCAACTACATGGTTAAGGTTTCCTAGTACAGCCAACATAAGTCGTTGTAACATCCGAGTATCTTCAACTAGCAGTAATTTTAAACTTCGATTAGATACCCATTTATTATTAGTATCTTTACTTTTTCTACAGCGCACTTGTTTGCAGGCTGGTTGACATAAAACGGTAAACCAAAAGCGACTGCCTTGATCCTTGAAACTGTCAATGCCAATTCTACCGCCCATTAACTCGACTAATTTCTTCGAAATAGAAAGCCCTAGGCCGGTACCACCGTATTTTCTAGTGGTAGAGCTGTCTGCTTGAGTAAATGGCGCAAATAGTTTTTTCTGCTCATTAGGTGTTAAACCAATACCAGTATCAGAGACTGAAAACTGTAATGATATTTTTCCATTGTCTGTAGGTGTATGGTCAACGCTTACACATATGAAGCCCGTAGCGGTAAACTTAAGAGCATTACTGAGTAGATTAGACAATACTTGGTTAATCCGTAAAGAGTCAGCATGTATACCCTCCGGTAGATTTGGCGCTAACTCAATTTTTAATTCTAATGCTTTTGACTTGATTTTCGGTAAGAATAAATCAACTGTATCTTCAATAAATGACAGTAAGTGAAAGTCCTTGTGATCAAGTTCTAGCTTACCTGCGTCGAGTTTGGATTGATCTAGGATTTCATTTAGGATTTTTAACAGGTTTTTAGCCGAAGTGATAATATTGTCGGTAACCTCTTGTTGCTGTGGTAGGAGATTACTTTGTTGTAATAACTCAGCCATGCCTAAAACCCCAGCCATTGGCGTGCGAATTTCATGGCTCATATTAGCCAAAAATTCAGCTTTAACCTGTACTGACTCTATAGCCTTTAATCGAGCAGAAGTTAACTCTTTTGTTGATAAGGCAAAGGACTCATAGGCGAGCACAATTTCTTGGTCTTTGGCATTAAGCTTACACTGGTAGCTTTTCAACTGCTGTTGGAGTTGTAGGGTTTCTTGATGCTTTTGTGATTGGCGTTTTAATAGCAATACAATCACGATACTTGTCAATAACCAACCAGCTATTAATAAATTTATCGCCGTTGTCATTATTCTAACTATTGTCGACGGTATTTTTTAAGCACTGCCAGGCGAGTTCATTTATTTCAGTGGTAAAACAGCGGGTATGAATAAAGTTATTTTCCTTTTTATAAACATTAGAATTAATACTGACATAAAGAATAGAATTATCTTTCTTCCTCAATCGGGCTACATAACTGAGTAAGGTTTCACCATTTGTTAAGCGGGTTAAAAGATCTTGAATCACTTCTTGATCAACATGAAACTCCTCTATGTTGTGACCTATGTACTCTGCTGCGCTATACCCCAGAGTATCGAGCTCTTTTAGGTTAGCAAAGTGGATGGTGCCATCAGCGCCGACCAAGTGAATGCAAACAGCAGCTTGGTCGAGGAAACTCCATAATTCTTCTGCTTCTTCAAGCAAGTTAAATTCAGTGAGCATAATTTAACGTCCTTTTACCAGAGGTTAGCTACAACATGGAAATTACTGACAGCTAATGTTTTTTAATAACCTGAAAGTATAGTCGAAATAATTATTTTTGATGATGCTTGTCGACCTAGTTTATAATGCGATGAAGTTTAGCGGTGATAGATATAGCTAAACTAAGGTTAGAAAAGTATATTTTTCAAATTACGGAAATATTCCCATATTGCACGGAATAGTTACTTTGCTATTCGCTATCATGATCGGAAATTATCTATAAGTGCTTAACCTTTAAGGTATTACAGTCTTGGTATGGTTCATGAGATAACAGACTAAACGTACTTTACAGGCTAAACAAAGCTTGGTACCGGTGTTATTAAGTTTGAAGGTGTTTGCAGTGTTAAACATCTGGGGCGTCAAAGATATAATTGCAGTAATTATGCTGTTGCTTATAAATGAGGTACTGATTCAGTCAGTAGTTGGCTTGACAAATCCCAGGCGAAAAAAAACCTTAACATTGCTGTTAAGGTTTCGTTTCTTCCTTTCGGAATAAATGGTGCCGACTGCCGGAATCGAACTGGCGACCTACTGATTACAAGTCAGTTGCTCTACCAACTGAGCTAAGTCGGCACACAAAGCTGTGTGCAGTATTTAAAACTATTAAAATAGTCTAAACACTCTGGCACCGAAATAATGCTTAATATTATTAGTTAAATAATAGCTGAGCACCAATTCTGTAAAATGGTGCCCCGACCCGGATTTGAACCAGGGACACGAGGATTTTCAATCCTCTGCTCTACCAACTGAGCTATCGGGGCTTAACATGCTTAACTTGGCTGCGTTTGCTTCCTCGTTAAGACGGGACGTATTAGACTGTTTTTCATTGACCCCGTCAACTGTTTTTTACTAACTTTTTTATAAAAAGTGTTTGTTTGCTGTTTATTACAGCATATCTGTTTTTTATGTAGTTTTTGTAGGCATTAATGAGTGATAAAACAGCCAGCCCAGTGAATGTACAAGTAAAGTGTCTAGCTATTTACTTGGTGGCACATAACCTTCAATTTCTGGTTCTTTACCTTCAAATAGATAAGCAACCATGGCAGATTCTAAAAAAGCACGATCATCAGCATTCATCATGTTCATCTTTTTCTCATTAATAATCATGGTTTGCTTCTTTTGCCAGATAGTCCAAGCTTCTTTACAAATATTATCGAAGATGCGTTTACCTATTTCACCTGGGTAAAGTTGAAAACCTAAACCTTCGGCGTCTTTTTTTAGGCTTTGACAAAATACTGTGCGACTCATAATGGATTCTCTTCTCTTTATTAGGTAAGTATTAGGTAAATATTAAGTAAGTAAGTAAGTAAGTAATAGTTATTCTGGTGATTGATTATTAGTTAATTACTAAGCAAAGTAAGTAGTTTTTGTGTAGAGGCGGCTAAGCCGACACTTAATTCTTGGTGTAAATCATACCACTTTTGCTTATTAGGTTCGTTTATTTCTGCTACATCAAGTTGCTGGCAGTCTACTACCACAGGGGTAATATCTAAATGAAAGTGACTAAAAGTATGCCTAAATTCTGTTAGGGTTTGTGATGAAAGCGCTTTAAGTGACAAACTAGCCATTAATTCATCAATTTCAGTTAGCTCATCAACTTCATGAAAACACCATAAACCACCCCAAATACCTACCGGTGGACGCTTTTCCATTAAAACCTTATCACAGCGTTCGTTTTGTATTCTAGGAATGACCATAATGGTGCTCTTCTCAGGAATTTTTTTCTTAGGCTTTTTCTGAGGAAAGTTCATTTGTTGATCGCCAGCCTTAGCCAAGCAGCTTTGTTCAACAGGGCAAAGCTCACAACTGGGTTTGCTGCGTGAACATACGGTTGCGCCAAGATCCATCATTGCTTGGTTAAAACTGTCTGTTTCTATGGCGGGGGTTAATCGTTCGCTTAAGTGCCACAAGGCTTTGTCGAATTTACTTAAACCGTTGTAGCCTTCCACTAAATAGCTTCGAGCAAGTACTCGCTTAACATTACCGTCTAAAATAGGGTGATGTTGCTTTAGGGATAAACTTAAAATGGCGCCAGCGGTTGATCGGCCAATACCAGGTAAAGCGATAACTTGCTCAATTTCTATAGGAAACTGTCCAGCAAAGTCACTAACCATTATTTTGGCGGCTTTATGTAAATTACGCGCTCTAGCGTAATAACCTAAGCCGGTCCAATGATGTAAAACTACATCATCATCGGCATTAGCTAGGTCAGTGATTGTCGGAAAACTTGTCATAAAACGTTGATAGTATGGGATAACTGTTGCAACTTGGGTTTGTTGTAACATGATCTCAGAAATCCATACGCGATATGGGGTTTTATCTTGTTGCCAAGGGAAGTGCTTTCGACCCTGTTGGTGATACCAGCTAACGACTTGCTGGCCAAATTTTTCAGCTGATTTGGCTGATATTGCTATAGGATTATTCATAGCGCGCAGTGTAACTAAATAACGTGTTGAGCTCAAATAGGCAAATTAGCATCTTATTGGTAACGGGTATATAATGTCGCCTTTAAAATTCGCTCTGCTAACATCTGCACAGCGCTAGGAAAAAATAAGGCTTTATAATGAAAGTAACAGCAAAAAATCGTAGTCGTCGCATCCGTAAAAAAATGCGTGTAGATGAATTTCAAGAGTTAGGCTTTGATATCGCTTGGAAATTAAAAGATGGCATAAGTGGTGAAGAACTGGATGCTTTTATCGACAAGTTTTTTGCTGAGTCTATCCAGCCAAATGGCTTAGGTTTTGGCGGTGAAGGTGATACTTTATGGCATGGCCTTATTTGTACCCAGAAACTAGGATCTTGTACTGATGAACATCGTGCAGCGGTTGAAAAGTGGTTAACTGACAACGGCGCCACATCTGTAGCAGTTAGCGACTTGTACGATGTTTGGTGGGCTGAATAGTTTTATTCGTCATAAATGGCTTTTATTCGGCATTGTCGGCGTTATTCATTATCATTACTTATGTCCCATAAGCGCAGGCACTGAATAACTTGACGGCTTTGTCTAAAAGCCATTTATTTAGAATAACGAATTCGAAGCACTAATTATGAAGCATTACCTATTATGCTTGCTGAAAATAAATGATTGAAAATTAGTAAAGATATTAAAAATGACTGAAAAAACACATAAAACCATAGAGCAAGCCGAGCAAGAAGGTAAGTACATTCGTAAAGTTCGTAGTTTTGTTAAACGCGAAGGTCGCTTAACAAAAAATCAAGAACGTGCGATTAATGATCATTGGCAAGAAATGGGCTTAAACCATAGTGATGGTGTTATTGATAGCCAAGTATTATTTGCTAATGACAATCCTGTGGTTTTAGAGATTGGCTTTGGCATGGGCAAGTCTTTAGTTGAAATGGCTGAAGCGTCACCGGAGTTAAACTTTATTGGTATTGAAGTGCATAAGCCAGGTGTTGGCGCTTGTATTTCATCGGCAATTGACGCGGGTGTAAAGAATTTAAAAGTTTATGAACATGATGCCATTGAGATTTTAGCTGATTGTATTCCGGACGGTATGTTAACAACGGTACAATTATTCTTTCCTGATCCATGGCATAAGAAAAAGCACCATAAGCGTCGTATAGTTTCTACTGTATTTGTTGAAACTATCAGACAAAAATTGAAAGTTGATGGTGTCTTTCATATGGCGACGGATTGGGAAAATTATGCCGAATGCATGTTAGAAGATATGCAAAGTGCTGAGGGCTATAACAACGTGTCAGAAACTAATGATTATGTTCCACGTCCTGATTCTCGCCCGTTAACTAAGTTTGAAAACCGTGGTCAACGACTTGGACATGGTGTTTGGGATTTACAATTTGCTAAAAAGGCTTAATTTTATCATTAAACCTTGTCGATTTAGCTTGAACTAATGCAAGCATCGCTTTGACTCGGCAAAGGTAAATATTGGCGCTCAATGAAAAATAAATGTTGGGCGTTACGCAAATTTCCACTGTCTATTAACCATTGTTGGTCAATAATTTCACGCTGTAAGGCCGCATGCAATATGCGGCTTTTATATTGCGTCCAATAAAGTAGGGTTGCTGTTTGATGGCAGTCATTATTAGGAAGCTGCTCACTGCGTGTAAGTGCTAATTCTTCAATAATATTAGCTATCACTTGCTCTTTTAACTCACTACCAATATGTTGCTTAAAGCGAGTAAATCTTTTTGCTTTAACTAATTGCCATGACAACCAAAGCAATGACAGTAACGCCAGTGTGGCGATAATTTCCATGTACTTTTCCTCATAAAATAACCACGGCTATCATATCATCTATGCCAAGTTAATTACCTAGCCAAGTGCATAAAAAGAATGATAAAAGGATTACAGTTAGTTACACTGTTATTAATTTAATAACAGACGGGTTTTTATCAATGAGTAGAATTTTTCTAATTCTTAGTGTTTTCTTCTTAAGTGGCTGTGCAACTTCATCACAAGCATTTCAAGTAAAAGAAAATTCAATTCAAACCTTATATAAAAAAGTTAACCCTTCAGTGGTTGAATTACATGTAAAGTCATTAGCAGATCCAAAAGCTGGGCAGGTTACCTATAAAGAACATACTATGGGCTCTTTGGGCTCTGGTGCCTTAGTTAGTAGTGAAGGTCGTATTTTAACTGCAGCCCACGTTGTTGATAAAGCAACGGAAATTGAGGTTGTATTTGCTGATGGTACTAAAACTACCGGTCATGTTGTTTGGGTTGAACCGCTAATTGATTTAGCCATGATTCAAGCCGGTAAAGTTCCTAGTACAGCAAAGCCGCTAAAATTAGCTAAAGCTAACGACTATCAAATAGGTGAGCAAGTTATCGTTATTGGCGCTCCTTTTGGTGTTAGCCATAGTTTATCTGTTGGTTATTTAAGTGGTATTCGTGATGGTAATGCCATACCTGGTAGAAAGTTAGTGCCTCGTTTATTACAAACAGATGCCTCAATTAACCAAGGTAACTCAGGCGGCCCAATGTTTAATCTAAATGGTGAAATTATTGGTATCGTTAGCCATATTTTATCACGCAGTGGCGGCAGCAATGGTTTAGGTTTTGTTATTTCGGTAGATACTATTCAACATATTATTGATAGCGACCCAGGTACATTTTCTGGCTTTATTCCTATGTTACTTAATAAAGAGCAATCTTATGCCATTAACAACACTGCTGGGCATGGTATGTTAATCCAGCATGTTATTCCGGGTACTTTAGCGGATAAATTGGGTTTTAAAGGTGGTAACCTGAGTGTGGTTATGGGTCGCAGTCCAATATTATTGGGTGGTGATATACTGCTTGAGGTTGGCGGTCGTGCTATAACTGATTTAGCCTCGGCGGTGCAAATTAAGAAACATCTTGCTAGTTATGAAAAGGGCGATAGAGTAACCTTTAAATATCTGCGTAATGGCCAAAAGAAAGAAACTTATTGGATTGTTGAATAGTTATTAGCGAATTATGATATTTTATTAAAAATAACTAAAATAAAGCGGCAGATAATTTATCTGCCGCTTTTTAGTATTATTGAACGGTAAAATACATTTTTTAATGGTGTTCTATTAATGACTCTCTATAATGGTCGCTAATATTGTTCGGAAGCATTTTATGAATATAGTATATAAGACAAGAACACAGCTAGTAGTTGAAACTCTTAGAGAGAAAATCCTTAGCGGTGAATTTAAGGCGGGTGAGTCACTTCGCCAAGCTGCGTTAGCGACCGAATTAAACGTCAGTCGTATCCCGATAAGAGAAGCTTTACTGCAACTTGAAGGTGAAGGCCTAGTTGTCTTTGAACCACATAAGGGCGCGACAGTAACAGAACTTAATGCTAAGCATGCGGACGAGCTTTTTGAGTTGCGAGCAATGCTTGAAGGGCATTTGTTAGCGGCATCATTACCACTATTAACCAGTGAAAAATTAGCTGAAGCTGGTGATATCTTAGCGCAATTAGATAAAGCACTTGGCAAAGAGAACGCGGCTAATACCTGGAGTGCGCTTAATTCACGTTATCACAACTGCTTATATTCAGCGGCTAACCGTCCGCAAACACAAGATCTAGTCAATACCCTGAATAAAAATGCTGATAGATACATTCGTATGCATTTATTATGGGCTGGTGGTATTTCTAAAGCGGGCCCAGAGCACAATCAATTACTCGCCTTTTGTAAAACAGGTGATATTGACCAAGCTGTTGCCGTATTAAAACATCATATTTTAAGCTCTAGAGATGAGATCAAAGCCTTTTTAGAGCAACGCGAAGCAGCAGGTAGCTAATTTAGCTCTACCTTGCAAAATTTATTTGCTTGCTTATACCCATGAAAATCGTATATTAAAGTGTCATGGGTATATGTCCTAAGAGTAAGGGAATATTGACTTTTCCCCTCTAAATCTATAGTATTCCCGCGCCTTAAAATCACAGAAAACTTGCTTGTTTTTGTCTATGCTTAATCTTTATTAGACAGATAAAACCTGCTCGCCAATTCGAATTCGCAATGTTATTCACCTGAGGTGTTAGATATTGCGCTAAACCCAATGAGATAATAATGTTTGAATTACACGCCAGTAAAGTGTCCAACCTGAAAAATGATGTGCTATCGGGCCTAACCGTTGCCTTAGCATTAGTCCCGGAAGCGATAGCTTTTGCCTTTGTTGCCGGTGTTGGCCCATTAGTTGGTTTATATGCCGCCTTTATGGTTGGTTTAATTACCGCAGTGTTTGGTGGGCGTCCAGG
>NZ_JABSOV010000112.1 GCF_013215345.1 Colwellia sp.
TATCTCCCGCTTGTATTAAAGCGTCGGAGCAAAAGTGGTCATTATCCGCCTTAACGCTGCCTCATCCAATGGTACGAATACTCATTGCAGAGAGTCTATATCGCGCTTGGAGTGTAAACACTAACCACCCTTACCATAGAGAATAGCTTTTGTTGATGACTACGTTGGCCATAGTTTTAGTAAATAATTTTATTTTTGATAGCGTGCGCTAGTGTCTCCACGTCGTATTGTTATTCGAAATCACTCCGCTGAAGCAAACTTATTTGCCCGACGTACTTTTATTGCTTTTTCCGGCGTTGTATTGGTATTACTAATACTCTTTGCCAATGTCTATACCCTGCAAGTCGAATCTTTCGAGAAATACCAAACGCGCTCAAACTCTAACCGCATTAAGCTACTACCGGTAGCGCCAAATCGTGGTTTAATCTATGATAGGCATGGCGTGTTACTCGCCGATAACAAACCCGTGTATAGTTTAGAAGTGATAGCTGAAGATGTCGATGATATTAAAGCTAGCATAGCGCAAGTAAGCAAACTGCTTAATATCAGCGCAGACCGACAAAGTAAATTTTTCAAATCAATGAAACGCAAGCGTCGCTTTAAACCGGTAGAATTACACTCCCGCTTAAGTGACCAACAAGTTGCCTTATTCTCAGTAAACCAACATAAATACCCAGGAATTTATGTTAATGCTCGTTTAAAACGCTATTACCCTTTTTCCGATTTAACCACCCATAATCTTGGTTATGTCGCCCGTATAAACAGAAGAGATGCTAAAAAACTAGAGCAAGCAGGTAACGCTGAGAACTACGCTGCTACCTATGGTATTGGTAAACTGGGTATTGAAAAATACTATGAGGATATGCTGCATGGCACCATTGGCCATCAAGAAGTAGAGGTCAATAATCAAGGCAGAGTGATTCGTACCTTAAATTATACGCCACCCGTCCCCGGTAAAGACCTGACCTTAACCTTAGATATAGAATTACAAATGATTGCCAAACGCGCCTTATCAGGTAAACGTGGCGCTATAGTTGCTATGGATCCACGTACCGGTGGTATTTTAGCCATGTATTCCAATCCAAGTTACGACGGTAATTTATTTGTTCATGGCATCAGTACTAAAAACTATAAAAAGTTACTTGAATCAAAAGATTTACCGCTTATAAATCGCAGCGTACAAAGTGGTTACCCGCCTGCGTCTACAGTCAAACCATTTCTTGCTTTAACGGGTTTGGAAGAGAATGTTATCACGCCAAAGACTGAAGTTTACGATCCAGGTTGGTATCAGTTGAAAGGTCTACCTAATAAATATCGTGACTGGTTACCTTGGGGCCACGGCAAGGTTAATTTAACCAAGGCTATTGAGCAATCGTGTAACATCTATTTTTATGACCTCGCCTTTAAATTAGGTATTACTAAAATCAGTAACATGATGGAAAGGTTCGGTTTTGGTGACTACACCGGTCTCGACATCTACGAAGAAAATAAAGCAATTATGCCCAGTGTTGCTTGGAAGCGTGCTCGATACAATCAATCTTGGTATACCGGTGAGACGCTTTCGGTTGGTATTGGCCAAAGTTTTTGGACAGTAACACCTCTGCAATTAACCCAGGCGTTGACGACTTTGGTAAATAAAGGTGAACGCAAAATCCCTCATTTACTAAAAGCAAAAAGTGAATTGATTATTGAAAGTAGTGGCAATGCTTATCATCAAATAACGCCAATAGAATATGAACCACGCGCACCTTTAAAGCTTAGAGATGACAATAATTGGGATATCGTGCTAAACGCCATGCATAATACTGTGCAAAAATTTGGTGCCACAGCCCATAAACCCTTCAAGGGTAGCACCTATGACGCATCAGGTAAAACGGGTTCAGCACAGGTAGCTCGACGTAAGCAAGGTGAGAAGTATGATGCAAAAACCACCTCAGAAAACAAACGTGATAACGCCATGTTTATTGCCTTTGCCCCTTTTGAAAAACCTGAAATTGTTATTGCGGTAGCCATTGAAAATGTCGCCAAAGGTGGCGGTGCGACTAATGCTGCGCCAGTGGCAAGACAAATTATGGATCAATATTTCGGTGATAGAGTGATTACCAGTAAAAAACGTAATGTAAAACCCAAGATAGCTACTGTCATAGCAGCAACACCACAAGAGGCTGACTAATGCGTAGTACCGGGCAAGATCCACAAAAAATTCACAGTATTTGGCAACGACTTCATATAGATGTACCGTTACTGTTAGGTATTTTAGCCCTATTAGCGTTAGGACTTTTTCTAGTTTATAGCGCTGGCGGCCAAGAGACTGCCGTTGTTTATCGTAAGGCAAGAAGCATAGCTGTTGCCCTGTTTGGCATGTTTATCGTCGCACAAATTCCGCCACTGGTTTATCGTAAGTGGGCGGTACCGGTTTTTGTCTTAGGATTGTTACTGCTACTATGTGTATTGCTATTTGGTCATGTCGGCAAAGGAGCACAGCGCTGGCTTGATTTGGGTTTTATAAAGTTTCAACCCTCTGAAATTATGAAACTGATAGTCCCTATTATGATTGCTAGGTTTGTTAGTCAAGAAAACTTACCGGTAAGAATATCTACGGTAATACTTGCTTTTATTCTCGTGCTATTGCCCACTTTACTTATTGCTAAACAACCTGACTTAGGCACCTCCTTGCTGATTGCTAGTTCAGGAATTTTTGTTATTTTTCTTGCTGGTGCGAGTTGGCGCCTTATCGGTGTTTGTGTTGGTTTAGCTTCAGCATTCGTGCCCATTTTATGGCTGTTTTTGATGAAAGATTATCAGAAGCAAAGAGTTTTGACCTTTTTAAACCCAGAGCAAGACCCACTTGGCTCTGGCTACCATATTATTCAATCTAAAATAGCCATTGGCTCCGGTGGTATTGAAGGTAAAGGCTGGTTACAAGGTACTCAATCACAGTTAGAGTTTTTACCCGAGCGCCATACTGACTTTATATTTTCGGTATTTAGTGAAGAGTTTGGCTTAATTGGTGTTGCCGCCCTACTTGCCATCTATTTATTTGTCGTTATGCGCGGCTTGTGGATTGCCGTCAATGCACAACATGCTTTTACTAAACTACTCGCTGGCAGCCTTACCCTTACCTTTTTTGTTTATGTTTTTGTTAACATCGGCATGGTCTCTGGCCTCTTACCTGTTGTTGGCGTACCATTACCCTTGGTTAGTTACGGTGGTACTTCCATGGTGACTCTCATGTTAGGTTTTGGCATGTTAATGGCCATTAGTACTCACCGACGTTTCCATGTTTAAGCCAAAAAGCTTACCAGCTTCCCATTTTCTGCTATGACAGTAATTAAAGATATTAAATTTATGAAAGATATAAACCAACGACTTATTTTACTCTGTTTTATATCACTACTCACTTTGTTAAGTGCTTGCAGCTCTGGTCGCTATCAACAAAAACATGACAGCACGCCGACACGCTTACCAAGCCAAGCAGAATTAAAAGATGCGATTGCCCGCGCAGAGCCCTATAGTCGAGGCGGTAATAAAGATTACCAAGTATTTGGTAAGCCATATAAAGTATTAGCATCCGCTCATGGCTTTGAACAAACCGGTATTGCTTCTTGGTATGGCAACAAATTTCATGGCCACCTTACCTCTAATGGTGAAATTTATGATATGTATGCCATGAGTGCCGCCCATAAAAACTTACCTTTGCCGACCTATTTAAAAGTCACCAATACAGCTAATAATAAATCGGTCATTGTCCGCGTTAACGACAGAGGCCCTTTTCATCAGTCACGTATTATTGATTTATCCTATAGCGCGGCTTATAAGCTAGACCTGTTAAAAACCGGCACCGCCGAGGTTAAGATATCGGCCATTACTAACTTTGATAAAAAAACGGGCAAAGTCGTAGAGCCCACCACTATCCTGGCATCATCTGTAGTCATTGTCAGTCCAGCGGTTAAGGAAAAAACAGTCACTGAAAAGCAGCAAGATAACATGGGTATTGCCACACCTTATATTCAAGTATTGGCCACCAGTAAAAAAGAACTGGCAATTAGCACAGCTAATAAGCTAAAAAATCAGTATAAACAAGCAACCAGTTATCCTGAACATCAAGGACTTTACCGTATTCAAATTGGTCCCATTAGCGATCTTGCCACGTTAAATGCTCTTTTACTGGCTTTAAAGCAAAATGGCTACCCTAACGCTTACCCAAAATCAGCACCATAAAAAGTCCCACACGTAGTTCAAATTAAGTCCGAACAATGCTCTAATTAGAGGTTCTTTAGCGGAATTTAAGCCGATATTTTATAAACCTTGTTACATTTTAACGCTTTTTCTGCGAATTTATTGAAATACCAAACGGATTAATTAATTGACCAACTTAGAGCTACATTAGTGAGCTTAGAACAAACAAAATGACTTAAACATAGTTATTCTATATTTCATTCATTTGGTGATGTTATCAGTTTACTAATGAGTTCCCGAAGGGCTAGTTTAAAAGGGTTTATAAACTGAGTTATTGATTTTGACAAGGGAATAACCATTCTCTTCAATCAATGCCTTGCCTCTAAACCTTTTAATTCTCGCTAAGTGGCCAATAAATTAGCCCGATTGGTATATTATCTGTTTTTTGCCCATAGCCAAGTTTTTTAGAAGT
This sequence comes from Colwellia sp., assembly GCF_013215345.1. Classification (GTDB taxonomy): domain Bacteria; phylum Pseudomonadota; class Gammaproteobacteria; order Enterobacterales; family Alteromonadaceae; genus Colwellia. The sequence continues at coordinate 4,652 of NZ_JABSOV010000112.1, forward strand.
GGTATACTTTCGTCCAGTTGATTTTCCTTACCTTTTCACACACGACTAACACTATGACTAAAACAACAAGCTTTTCTGGCAAATATAGCGCCAACAAATTATTGACCTTATTCAGTGGCGCTCTTTTTAGCGCAGCAGTGGTTCTTACACCATCCGCACATGCCATTACTATTATCCCCGATGCGCCACAAATTAATGCTAAAGGCTTTATCTTAATTGACTACACCACGGGTAAAATTATTGCCGAAGAAAATGCTGATACTCTATTAGCGCCAGCAAGTTTAACCAAAATAATGACCAGTTACATTATTGGTAAAGAACTTCAAAACGGTAATATTAAAAACACTGATAAAGTTATGATCAGTGAAAAAGCTTGGGCGAAAAAATTCCCTGACTCTTCAAAAATGTTTATTGAAGTGGGTACCGAAGTATCGGTTAGCTTGTTAAACCAAGGTATTATCGTTGCCTCAGGTAATGATGCTTGTGTTGCTATGGCTGAGCATATTGCCGGTAGCGAAAGTGCCTTTGCAGATTTAATGAATGCCCATGCTGAGCAATTAGGTATGTCGAGCAGCTTTTTTGAAAACAGTCACGGTTTAGACAGCAACTCTCATATGACTACGCCTAGAGATATGGCAACGCTAGCTATCGCGCTTATCCGTGATGTTCCAGAAGAGTATGCGATTTATAAGCAAAAATCTTTCACCTATAACAATATCAAGCAATATAACCGCAACGGTTTATTGTGGGATAAAAGCTTAAATGTTGACGGTATGAAAACTGGTCACACCTCAAATGCAGGTTACAGTTTAGTTACCTCGGCCACTAAAGGCGATATGCGCTTAGTTACTGTGGTTATGGGCACTGCTAGCGAACGAGCACGAAAAGTAGAAAGTAAGAAATTATTAAACTACGGTTTCCGCTTTTTTGAAACTATTACACCTTATAAAGCCGGTGAAAAATTTATCGCTAACCGTGTTTGGATGGGCGACCAAGAAAATGTCGATTTAGGTATTATCTCAGATACGCCAATCACCATTCCACGTGGTCAACGTAAAAACCTAAAAGCAAATTTTGAGTTAAACCAACAATTAACGGCACCTTTAGCTAAAGGTACGGTAGTAGGCACATTGTTTTTACAACTTGATGATGAAGATATTGCTCAATATCCACTAGTGACTTTGGAAGAAATTAACGAAGGCAGCTTATTTAGCCGTTTAGTTGACTATGTTAAGTTACAGTTTGCTAACTAGCAGCTATTAAATCATATCGATAAGAGCCTCTTTATTGAGGCTTTTTTGTTTTTAGCACAAAAATATTCATATACTTAAACACAGCTCATACTGCCCTAGCAAAAAAACGTATAAGACAGAGAATAAAAACAATATCAGCACATGAAAATTGATGATAAAATGCCGCCAAAGTACAAACCTAGCTAGATAAAGAAGTAAAAGACCATGAAAACCCATTTTGATGAATTATTAGACTTCCCAACTGTATTAAATTTTAAAGTGATGGGCCTTGCCTGTGACGAATTGCCTGATTTAATTATTGCCGAGTTGCAAAAACATACTCCTGGTGATTATGTGCCAAAAATCAAACCTAGCTCAAAAGGCACTTACCTCTCAGTTTCAATTGCGGTGACAGTGACGAGTAAAGAGCACATTGAAACTATCTATACAACCTTAATGGCTATTGAGCAAGTACGGTACGTTTTATAACACGCTTTAACGCCATCCGTTTTCAAAACCCTAGATTAACGAGGTTTGCTTAGTGCACTCAAATTCAACAGTCGAGCAAGAAACTATTAACCTTGCAGACTCATTGGTTATCCGACAATTAGATACCATGGATTACAGCCAAGTTTGGCATGCCATGAAAGATTTTACTGATAGTCGTGATGACACCATTGCAGATGAGTTATGGCTAGTAGAACACCCTGCTGTTTTTACCCAAGGACAAGCAGGCAAAGCCGAACATATACTAATACCTGGCGATATTGAGGTGGTCAAAGTTGACCGTGGTGGTCAAGTGACTTATCACGGCCCAGGTCAGCAAGTTATTTATTGTATGATAAACCTGCGCCGCAAGAAGATAGGTGTTAGACAGCTAGTTACTTTGATCGAAAACAGTATTGTTTCGGCCTTAGCTGATTATAATGTTGTCGCTTATGCCAAGGCCGACGCACCGGGTGTTTATGTTGATGAGAAAAAAGTTGCCTCGTTAGGATTACGAGTACGTAAAGGCTGCTCTTTTCATGGTTTAGCCATCAACGTCAATATGGATTTATCACCTTTCTTACGTATCAACCCCTGTGGTTATGCCGGTCTAGAAATGGTGCAAACTGCCGATTTACAAGGTCCACAAGATACCGCTAGTGCAAGTACTGCGTTAGTGAAACATTTAATAACCTTACTTGAAGCTAATAATGTTAGTTATCAAACAGGTTTACCAAACGAGAAGAACACGCATCATGAGTAGTGATTTAACTTCAGCAACCAAAACAGCCAATCGTGCAGCCGGTGAAAAATTTCGCGATGCCGATAAATTAGCTCACATTCCCATTAAAGTTGTCAGTTCAACAAAAGCTACTATGTTACGTAAACCAAGTTGGTTACGTATCAAGTTGCCTCGCTCGAGTGAACGTATTGATGCCATTAAAGCTAATTTGCGTAAGCACAACCTGCACTCGGTGTGTGAAGAAGCATCATGTCCCAATTTAGCTGAATGTTTTAATCACGGCACGGCCACCTTTATGATTTTAGGTGACCTATGTACACGACGTTGTCCCTTTTGTGATGTTGGCCATGGTCGTCCACTACCTCCAAATAAAGATGAACCGAAAAAACTTGCCAATAGTTTAAAAGATATGGGCTTAAAGTATGTCGTTATCACCTCGGTAGATAGAGATGATTTACGAGATGGCGGCGCACAACAATTTGCTGATTGCGTAAAAGAAATTGGCGAGCAAGCACCAAACACCAAAGTTGAAATTTTAGTACCTGACTTTCGTGGCCGTATGGATAGAGCATTAGAAATACTTAATCAACATCCGCCGCATGTTTTTAACCATAATATGGAAACTGCGCCACGCCTTTATACCAAGGTTCGTCCCGGTGCAAACTATCAATGGTCATTAGACTTACTGAAGAATTTTGGTGATGCTAACCCTACTGTGCCAACTAAATCTGGCTTAATGGTCGGTTTAGGTGAAACTAACGAAGAAATTTTAGAAGTCATGCAAGACTTACGCAACCATGGCGTTACTATGCTCACTATAGGTCAATACTTACAACCGAGTAAAGACCATTTAGCGGTAGAACGTTATGTGCATCCAGATGATTTTGCTATGCTCGAACGTGAAGCTAAAAAGATGGGCTTTGTCCATGCGGCTTGTGGACCACTAGTTCGTTCAAGTTACCATGCTGACAAACAAGCTGCCGGTGAAGAAGTTAAATAGCTGCTCAGCAATAAATATATTAGATAAATTATCAAAGCCAGTATGATTACACTGGCTTTTTTATTTTCAATATTTAATAACTACTAAAAAAGTGTACACGGGAAAGTCTTGAAATTATTTGAATTAGATACTTATATAAAACATAGTAAAATTGTCGCATTAATCGCTATTGCCATTGCTATTATCGCTTGGATTATGGATATAGGCGGTATGGTTTATGAGTGCCCTTATTGCCGTGTGCAACGTTCTGTTATAGGCATATTAGGCTTGATTTTGATACTACCTATATCTTTCCATTGGATTGGGAAGTATGCAGCACTTGTCATAGGTTTTTTTGGTGCCGTAGTTGCCGCAAATCAACATTTCATGGGGTGGAAAAAGGTGTCCGCTGGTGAATTCCAGCTGAATCTGCCTGTAGATCCTTTCATATTATCAGGTCTAGCTCTAACTATGATTATGGGTTTAATATATATCATAATGGTTAAAAAACGTTAAGAAGCGTTAAGAAAAAAATGCTCTAGAGTCTTCTATCACTAAGCCACCTGTCCGCTTAGTGATAGCAGACTCTAAAAATAAAGCCAGTATTACTACTGGCTTTATTATGTTCACACATTTAATACATTAACTTTATGGTGTCGCATCCCAAGCATCCCAATCAAAGTCGGCATCAAGGGCATAAGAGCCAGTGTGTAACTCGCCTCCTTGATGTGTTTTGTCGACTTTATCACCATCGGATTCAGTCCAGTCGTAGAACTCCCACAGAATAACGGCAGTAAAGACCGATTTTCCCTCGAAGGTCTGCTCTCCCTTCACTCTTATCAAGTCACGACCAACAATATCTCCGCCTTCAGTAAATGAAAATGAAAGCTCTATTACATTGCTAGCATAGTCTGCCACTGTGCCATAAAAGGTTTCATCATCAGCATTGCCAAGAATGCCATCATCACCGTAGGTAGTTATAACAAATGTATCCGCAGTAGCGTCAAAGACAATACGCTCATCATCGACATACCATGTAAGCCCCTCTAGGTTAGCTTTAGTAAAGCTTGGTAGATTTTCTTGGCTAGCACAATCGGCAATAGCGGTTTCAAAATCGTTAATAGAATAAAATACCGTTGGTTTATCGTTCTCATCATCCCAAGGCGATTCTGTATCACACATCACATTTGCACTATTACCACCAGTACCATCACCCGGTCCACTGGTACCATCGAAGTTTCTGCGATAGTCAGTAGAATGTGTTTGTCCTGTTGCTGGCACTATTGAGTAAATACGCACTAATAAGGTCATGTTAGTTTGATCAAAATCTAGGTCATCTAACAGTTTGTGTGAAAACACCGATGAATCAACTATCGTGCTGGTTGCATCTAGCGCAATAGCTTCATCTTCAACATCATAGTAATTGCCTTGGTTGTCGCTAATTTCAACCCAAATAGAGTCAATGACAGTGCCAGCTTGTAAGGTCCATGACACAGTTAAGTCTTCATCTAAAGCAAAGTTATTTAAAGCCGTAATGCTTTCAGCAGTTAATGCTGGGTAGCGGCCAGTAGTTTCGGGTAGGTGCAATAAGGTTTTATCAAACATTGCCACTTCACTACCGGTACTCACCATAGGTTGACCCGGCACCGTTAGGTCTAGTTGCTCCGTATATAACTTGTATCTGATGATATCACCGACGACAAAGATAGCCGGGTCAACGTCGCCATCCGAATCGCCAAAGCCGGCATAATCCCACTGATACATTTGCGTAGTTTGGTTATAGACTTGCAATTCACCTGCTCCAATGTGCTCTGGGTTACCTAAATAGATAATATCTTTCACGGTTTCACCGTCGGTGCCATCAATAATAGTCATAGTGGCAGAGGCTAAAGGCGCATTATTAGTACCATTATTGCTAAAGTCATTATCATAAAAGGAAACATTTAAGCCACAACCACCTGATACATCATCAGTGCCATCAAAATCGTTACAGTGGAAAGTCAAAAGATCTGCTTCAAAAAATTGTTGATTGCCTAATAGTTGCCAAGCTTGACCACTATTTTTTTGTAGCAACCATGTTTCCACTTCAACGTCGACAATACCGTTAATATTGACGTTAAAGTCTACCGTTGCGGTGCCAGCTGTTGAGTCAAGATCCCGTACAACTATACTGGAAAAGGCAAGACCAATGACACTAGGGTCGGTAGTAATATCGGTTAAAAACTGGCTCTTAGCTTGGTCTTCATGAAGGAAAGTATCTGCAAAAAAGTTATCAATACTCGTGGAGGTCGGTAAACCGTCAGCAAATGCCGAGGCAAAGTTATTAAATAGATCCGCTATAGCTTGAATATCTGTTACCGCCGTAGTTAATGCTGCAACATCTACCATAATAACTGCTTGGTTATCATCACTGTCAGTAATGTCATCTTCAATACTAGAGCCATCTAAAATATTTTGAATGGTAGCAATGTTCGTCGTCGGGTCAGTTTCAATTTGAATAATATCTAACGCGGCATCTAAACCAGAGTGGTCGGCACTAAAAGTAGTGGTTAGTAAGTTAATAGCTGAATCTAAACCAAGGGCATCAAATACTGCTTGTAGTTTTGCTTGCAGCGCATCTTCTTGCGCTGCAAGTTCTGCTGGATCTAAGTTTGTCGGCGAGGTTTCATCAAAATAAGCTGCTGCTATTTGATGGGCGGCATTAGCAATTATCAAATCAGTAAAAGGAGTAATATTTATCGTGCCATCTAAGGTCGCCTCTTCTGCATAGGAATGTAAGCGATAGCTTTTACCGCCAACAGTGCCCTCGGCACGTAATCTAAATGGTGGTGTTAAACCAGTCACATCAACCGAGTATGTACCATCGGCTTCGATTAATTCAGACTTTGTAGCCCCTAAAGAATCTTTGATAGTAACAGTACCAACGATAGCAGCACCTGCGGCGGCGGTGCCAGTTAGAGTTGGCGGTACGACAGTGACAGTACGTGTTAACGTGGCCACATTACCGGCGTAATCAGTGGCGGTATATGTCAGGGTATAGACACCGACAGTCATGGTATCAACACTACCTGTGGTTACTACGCTAATTGTGCCGTCGACATTATCAGTGGCAGTTGCGCCGGCATCGGTATAAGTCCCATTGACTAACACATTAACTTCGGCTCCCCCAGTTAAAGTGATTACCGGAGCTACGGTATCAGCAGCTGCTTTATCATCACCATAACTACTGCCGCCACAACCTGACAATAACAAGGTTGAAATCATGACGGAGAACAAAACATAGCGCGGGTATTGACCAAAAATTTTAGATATTTTAAGCATAATAACCTTCATTTAGTTTCTTATAGTGAAATAAACATAGGTTAGAGTTTCAGATTTCGCTACCAAGAACAGCTTAAATCCTAACTTCTTGGTAAATTAATAAATGAGTAAACTAGTGAGTAGTTAGTGAGTGAATCAGTGCAGAATAATCATGCTCTGCTAGCTGATTGAAATTAAGCTAGTTAGCTTTAAATTTAGCTAAATTATTATCAATCAAGCCTTTTGGTATATAGCTGCCATAGCACCTGCTGGGTCTTTTATCACTAGATATCGATCAGCGCCGACATTTTAACTTTAGTTACTAGACTACCGCCATTTTCCACAACTTTATCAGCCGATTCATCAAGGTCTTTGACTAAAAAGTAGGGTAACCAAAACGCTGGCATATCTTGATTTTCACCTCTGGCATGACAAATTCCTGTCACTAAGCTTTTTGGTGTTGAGGCTGTTGCTGAAGGTGATGCTGAAGGTGCTGGTATATTTTCTGCCGTGCCGTTATTAGTATTCTCTTTACCTGGCCTACTAGCCTGACTTAACGCATTAGGTTCAGTTGCTGAAGTCATGACAAAGTCACGGTATTTTTCATCGCCTAATGTCATTGATATTGGCTCGCGATGCCAGCCTAAAACACTTTGATAAAAATGGCTCACCACTTCGGCATCGGCAACCGATAAATCCATCCAAGCCATTTTACCTAGTTTCTCTCCATACATAACGCCGCTCCTAATAAATGATTAAAAATATGGTAAGTTCGAGTAATTATCAAGAAATACTATTGCCAAAACCCTACTCGCAAAAACGCTACTCAACCCACTTAACCTCAACATTGTTGGTCTTGGTGCAAGCTTAGCTTAGGGTTTTTCGGGTAAAACTTATCTGGCATGCTACTAATGTGCTCAAAGAATCGGGTGTCTTTGTAAGGTAACTTCATAAAGCCCGATATTCCAACACCATCTATAGTAGGTAATAGTGCTAAAATTTGCGCTAAGCAGGCTTTAAATTCAGCTTCCTTTTCATGG
>NZ_JABSOV010000113.1 GCF_013215345.1 Colwellia sp.
GCGGTAACGTCATAAGAACTTCTTATGAGGTGGAAGACGCTAATGAAGATGTTATAGGTCGTTTTGGCAGCTTAGCTGAGGCTGAGAAATTTATTAAGCTGTTATGTCACTTAAATTTTGAAGAAAAAGCCTTCTAAGTCTAGGTTTGAGTCTATAAGAGCTTATTCTCTCAAGACATCTTAATTACTATTGGCTTATATGCTGATAGCGGGACGCAATCCCAAGCTATTCAATGCAACTACTCTATCCGACTATTATATTCGATAAAATCCCGCTTCAGAGTAATAAGAGGCTATAGCCTTTTTTATATCTAATCATTCCCTGAAACTTGTTTCTATATTGAGTTTTCACCGTCGAAAACGGCTCCAGTTATAGCTTTACCATATTAGTCAGAAAACCATATCAGAACCTATCATCTTCACTAGTAGAGTTACGGGTATTTATATACAATCAATTGCCCAAGGTATTATTTTATTATTAATATAGAGCATTAAAATTATCAAATTTAAGCTGCATATTTTATTTTAAACCTGTTTGGCTAGTATGCTGAGCAATATATATGAATCGGTCAGTCAATGAATAATTCGATTAAGTATCACCTAGCCAATTTGATTTTCTGCCCAGCAACTAAAACAATTGCCAAGCCGGATGGCTCAATTGTAAAGTTGAGACCGCAACGAGCCAACATCTTAGCTTTGTTTATTGAGTATAAAGGGCAGCTAGTAACCTCTGAAATCCTGCATAGCCGCATATGGAAAAATCGTCAGGTAGAAGATAAAACGGTACAGGCCGCATTAACCAAGCTGAGAACAAGTTTGGGTTGGCGAGCAGGTGAAAACCTTATTAATGAAAGAAGTGAGGGCTATCGTTTAGTTTGTGAAGTAATAGAAGTTAATGAACCTACATACACTCAAACAGTAGCACCTCAAGAGCTAGTGGATAAAACAGTAAAAAAAGGCGGCATAACTAAATCTGTATATGCAGCGGTATTTGCTGTTATAGCCGTAGTATTTATAACAATGCAATACTTTGCTTTTAGCGCTAATCCGCCTGACACAGTTAGAGAATTTAACACAAAGCCAATTACCTATATTAAAGGGCAGGAGCTAAAACCAAGCCTATCTCCTAATGGTAAATACCTGGCTTTTACTCATGCTAAAAATAAAACTTTACAATATCAGGTGAAAGTAAAGTTATTGTCAAATAATAAGTTTTTATCTGTTGATGACGCATCCTTTTCAAGCTCTGCTAGTTGGAGTGCCAACGGTTCGACATTATATTATCAGGCATTCGGAAATGAAGAATGTTTAGTTAAAAAAGTTCAGCTAATCGAAGAAATGATGTTTAGTAAACCTGAAGTTATTACGTCATGCGGTAAAGAAAAAAGTGAAAGCCCACTGGCCGTAGACAAAAATAATGAGTGGTTGTATTTCTCTTATAAAACAGCGCCAAATAAAGCGATGTATATTAAGAGAATCAATTTAAATACCGGCAAAGAACAGCAGTTAACAAGCCCAACTGAGGATGCTTACGGTGACTATAGTTTAAGCTTGAGTCCTGATGGTAAAACCTTAGCGATATTAACGTTTGACGCTTCCGCTATTGGTCGTGTGTATACGATGGATTTGCAGACCAAAGAACAAGTTTTGGCATTTAGTTATAAGCACCTTTTATATAATGTTGATTGGGCAAAACATGGCAAATCTTTCTTTTATATAGATCAAGATGCTTATATCGTTCAATTCAACTTAGACAGCAAAGTGAAAACTAAAATAACCCAATTGAGCCAAAGCTCGCAAACAATACAAGTAATTGAAAATGGTAGTTTTTTGGTGGGTTTTGGTGAGTTTTATATAAGTGATTTATATAAACGTAGATTGGGTACTTATAAAACAGTACAACTTCAAGAAAGCCATTTCAATGATCATTCAATTACACCAATAAGTGTTGCACCAGAACAATATACCTTTGTTTCCAATCGTTCTGGGCTACAGCAAATTTGGCTTTATGATAACGGCAGCTTAAAGCAGCTGACGGATTATAAAAAACAGCTATTAATCAAAGAACTTAATTTGTCTGGGGATAATACTTCATTAGTTTATTTAACAAATTCAACAGTAAATGTGCTTGATTTAAGTGAGAATGTTTTTCAAAAAATCACCACCAATGAAACACATTTTAGAAGTCCTATATGGCATTGCAATAACGAGACTATCCTTGCGACTACTAAAGTAAATGATGTTTGGTCTTTAGCTGAAATTATACCGTCAACAGGAACTGTGGATATTCTATTAAAAGGTGTAACGAGTATTAAATCGGATTGTAAAAATGATAAATATTATGTTGCCCAAGAAGAAAAGTTTGGCGTATTTTTATTAAAAAACTTACAGGACAATATTCAAGCCACACCTCTTTTAGCTGATTATTATTTTGGTAGTGGCAGGCAGTGGTTAGTAGAAAATAATGTCGCCTACTTTGTAGATCAAAGGGTACTTTACTCAATAAACCTTAAGGCTAGGACTAAACCAGAAAAGTACATGAGCAATGTAAACATGGTAGGCTTTAACGTTGCATCCCCAAATATATATTTTAGTGAAAAAATACTAAATGATTCATATATCGCTCAAATAACAGCCGAAGGCAGTAAAAAGTAGTAAACGGCAGTTATTTTTTTTCGCTAATTTGCAGTAACTTAAATCCATCTAAAATCATAAGTTAAAGATGGAAGCTATGAAAAAAATTATCTGTTTATTATCCCTTGCGCTATTAATTAGCAGCGCTTCAGCTCAAAACACTGCTCAATTAAATGACTTTAAAGGCACTACTGGTGCTGATAATAAAGATCTAATAATCATCATACTTTGTATGCCTTTCCCATCTTGTGAAAAACTTGACGATAACTTGTCGAACAAATAACAAAGCGAACCATAACTTTCCCTTTCAATTATTCTCGCCTCCGTGGGCAAGGGAGTAAAAATAATGTATGCAATGTTATCGCTAGACCTAGATAAAAAGACCACTACTACAGAACGAGAAAAGTTCTATGCCCACATAAGAGGTAGTGGTTGGATGAAACTTGCCAATGTATCGACAACTTGGTTCACCAATTATAGAGCAACGGTAAAAGAAGACAGAATCATCGCTGAAGTGAAACAAGACGTAGCCGCTGCAGCAAGATATTCAGGGGTTACTACTTATGATGCCGTGGTCAATGTTAGCCCTTCAGAGCCAAGTTCGTTTAGTTATATCTCACTAATGGTGTTATGAATTTAAATGAGGAGCGGTCATGGAAGAGAAAATATTTTTCGACGCTGGTAATATTTCTGTCTCCAACAGCCGATTTATTGTCGATGGGCAAACCTATGCAATAGATAGCGTTACTTCGGTAAATGCAGGAGTAAAACAAGCCAAGAAAGGCACAGGTATTTTAATTGGCTTAATTGGTGTTTTCGTTTTATTTTCAGCGAAACCTTTTCTATGGGGGACTAGTTATTATGATGTTCGCTACTTTAGCTTTAATAGGAGCTAGGAATAAATATTCGGTTGTTCTAAGTACTTCATCGGGAGAAAACCAAGCATTAACTAGTGAAGATAGAACACAGATTGAACAGGTTTTTTCAGCGATAAATGAAGCAATAGTGAGTAGAGGATAAAGCTAACACTAGCACGCTTAGTAGTTGATGCAGCATATTGGCACTTTTATAACCTAGAGCCTAATTGTGCACATAACTATGTTCTAGATCAGTTAACTAAGTCAAAAAATAGGTTTGAATTCTTATTTTCTCCAATATCAATCGAAGAACTTGAGGGTGTTAGTGCTCAAATGTTTTATGCGTTTTAGTTGGAAAATAAGTTATCAAAATTACTAGCATAAGCCGTATTAAATCAATTTATTAAAACCGAGAAAGGAGATAAGCATGGCTGTTAAACATATCCCTACAGACGTAGTACACCAAGAAAAAAAAGGTGGCATTACCGGCTGTGGCATTGATACCACAAGGAATAATAATCATTGGATCGATTCACAGCAAAAAGTCACTTGTGATAAGAGTGGTTGTAAGGATTAGGTTTTTATAAAAAGTAATCTTACGCAAATACAATTTAATAGGAATTAATAATGTCTTGTCCGCAACAGCACAGGTATAGCACTGACTTTGAATCAATTCCTTATGATCAAAGTCAATTTAATGGGCGTCATAAATGCGCTGGGTGTGCATACGAACAAGGTCATATATTAGTACTATCGAAAGCCCCATCTATAAATATCGCCTTTGAAGCTCTATCTGATAGTCAAGCAGGTACAGTAAGGTATAAAAGTGTTCAAACTGCATTTTCAAGTGGGTATTTAGATTGTATATTAGCTTCTTATAAGTAAATAAAGGGCAACTAGCTTCAAACTAGTTGCCCTTTATTCTTGAATTAAACGTTACTGCCTCAGCTTTTCACTCACAGATCCTTAGCTCTCAGCTAGCAAAGTTACTTCTCTAACAAATTCTCTTTAAAGAACTCAGTTTTCATCGTTTTATAATGCAGCGTAGTGCCTTTGCCTTCTCGTAAACTATGGCTACGGTTAGGGTAAGACATAAACTCAAACTGCTTGTTATACTCAACCAATTTATTGATTAAACGCTCACTGCCTTGGTAATGCACGTTGTCATCACCAGTGCCATGTACTAGCAATAACTTACCTTGCAAGTTTTCCGCATGAGTAATCGGTGAGCCTTGCTTATAACCTTCAGCATGATCTTCTAACAAGCCTGAGTAACGCTCTTGGTAAATCGTATCGTAAAGTAATTGATCAACTACTGGCGCTGATGAAATGCCGACATGATATTGCTCCGGGTATCTAAATAACATATTTAAAGTCATAGAGCCGCCACCTGAATGTCCCCAAATGCCAACTCGGTCTGTGTCTATGTAAGACCAACGTTTTGCCATGGCTTTTAACGCATCACTTTGATCACGTGAAGATAAAATACCGACACCGCCATAAATTGACTTACGCCATTTTTGCCCTTTAGGTGCACGGGTACCGCGGTTATCAACAGATGCTACTATGAAACCTTGCTGCGTTAACATTTGGTCCCAGATAAAAGCATTACCGCGCCATTTGTCTTGTACTGTTTGTCCCCACGCTTCACCGTAAACATAAAATATGATTGGGTATTTTTTGCTAGCATCAAAGTTTGCCGGGCGGGTGATGTAACCGTCAAGTACTAGGCCGTCTTGTGCCTTAACTTGGAAGAACTCTGTTTGCGCAATATCTAGCTGTGCTAACTTAGCTTTTAACTTGTCGTTGGTCATTAAGCTGTGTTTTTTCTCATGCACGTTTTTCTCATGAAAATTTTGCTCTGCTGATGAAACGTTGTCATCAGCAGACATGCTAACTAAATATTTGCTGGTTGGTTTGGTAAAGCTTGAATAGCTATGAATTGCCCAGCTGCCGTTTTCTGCCATTTGATATTGGTTAAAACCAGCATACTCAGTTGGCGTAACACGTTGGTTAGATAAGCTGCCGTCTAATTTACTGCGGTATAAATAACGTTGCGAAACGTTTGTTGGTGAAGCAATAAAGTATAACCAGCCTGATTTTTCATCAACGGCTTTTATACTGGTAATATCAAACTCACCTTCAGTTAAGTTGGTTACTGTTTTGCCGTCACGTGAAATACGGTAAAGGTGACGCCAGCCGCTACGTTCACTGGTCCAAATAAAGCTATTACCCTGGTCTAACCATCTAGCATCGTCAAAAAAGTCTAAGAAGTTTTCTTCTTGCTCGGTCATTACTAACTTAACTTTACCGCTAGTGACGTTGGCTAGGTATAAGTGGTTGGTATCTTGTTTGCGATTAACATGTTGAACTAATATTTCGTTGCTATTACCTGACCAATTCATGCGTGGGATGTACATATTACGCGAGTTGTTTGGTAGTTTTGTCCAGGTTGTTTTTTTACTGGCTAAATTGACTATGCCTACTTTTGCTAAGGCATTGTCTTCGCCTACTTTCGGGTAAGGGAATTTGATTAATGTTGGGTATAAGGCATCAGTATTATTGATCATGATGAAATCTTTGCTACCACTGGTGTCTAGTTGCCAGTAAGCGATTTTTTTACTGTCTGGGCTCCAGCGAAAGCCGTCACGGATCATAAACTCTTCTTCGTAAACCCAATCAAATAAACCATTGATAATGCCGTTGCCAGCACTGTTGGTTAGTTGAGTGATGCTCATGTCGTTAAGGCTTTGCACATAAATATTATTGTTCAGCACATAAGCGACTTGTTTGTTATCAGGTGAGAACTTGGCAAACATCAGTTGGCTCTTAGCTACATTTTTTCCGCCCAGTTGGCTAAGTTTGTTATTACTGAAATCAAATAACCAATAGTCGCCACGACTGTTTGAACGCCAAACTTTTTCGCTATTGGTATAAATTAATAATTTGCTGTTATCTTTTGAGAAAAGGTAATCGTCTATAGTCAGTGATGCTTCTGCACCTTGGGGTGTTAACTGCTTAGCGGTTACGAGTACAGTGCGAGTTAATGTTTTAGAGTCATATCGCACTATGTCCTTACTTATACTCTCTTCATGGTCAACTTGGTCTTTTTGTTCGTGCTCGCTCTTTATTTCTATATCGCTAGCTTCGCTTTCTTTTGAGTCTTCTATAGCAAGATAGCCACTGCCGTCTTTTAGCCAGCGAATTTGGCCAATTTCTTCTGATTTAAAAGCTTTATCTTGATAAATGCTTTTAAGGGTAAGCGCAGAGCCTGTTTGTTTAGCGATTGATTGTTCATCTTCTGTACCTGTGCTTTGACAAGCTGAAAGTGACAAAGCAATAGCCGCAGTAAGCAGAATTTTTGTCGATAACTTAGAGAATGAAGAGGTTAAGTGTGTTTGTAGCATAGTTTTCCTTAAGCTTGGCAATACGGGCTGTAATTTCAAGCAAGCACTATAAATTGTATACAATTCATGTTCAAGTGAAAGGCGATGAGTCACCATTCTTTATTGATGAAATACTTATCTTTTAATTAACGTTGAATTAACGTTGGATTAACGTTGAAATTAGCTTTAGCTGATAAATATAATATTCGCGCTATTGAAATAGAATTGTTAGGCTCCATATTTATAATCCATCCATATTTTTACTGGCAGCTAGTATGACCTACGCACTAGAAATTAGCGCATTAGCAAAAACCTATAAAGGCGGTTTTCAAGCTTTAAAAGGCATTGATTTAACCGTAGAAAAAGGTGATTTTTTTGCCTTACTTGGCCCTAATGGTGCCGGTAAATCTACTACTATTGGTGTGATAACGTCATTAGTGAATAAAACGGCTGGCCAAGTAAAAGTATTTGGCTATGACATTGATACCGATTTAGAAAAAGCGAAAAGCTTTATCGGCTTAGTGCCACAAGAATTTAATTTTAGTCAGTTTGAGCCCTTGATGCATATTTTAGTGAATCAAGCTGGTTATTACGGCGTACCTAAGCCTCTGGCCATTGAAAGAGCTGAAAAATATCTAAAACAACTCGAGTTATGGGACAAGCGTGATGAACCCGCTCGGGCACTTTCTGGTGGTATGAAGCGCCGTTTGATGATTGCCCGTGCGTTAATGCACGAGCCACAGATGCTTATTCTAGATGAACCAACCGCTGGCGTTGATATTGAACTACGCCGCTCTATGTGGGGTTTTTTACGTGAGCTTAATAAGCAGGGTATTACCATTATCCTTACCACGCACTATTTAGAAGAAGCGGAAATGCTCTGTCGCAATATTGCCATAATTGATGGTGGTGAAATTGTCGAAGATACCAGTATGAAAAAGTTACTAGCGCAACTGGATGTTGAAACCTTTGTTTTCGATATTAAAGTAGCGGCAACTGTGGCCGAACTTGAGCAGTTTGTAGAGCAATCACAAGAAATTACTTATCGCGTTATTGATGATCACACCTTGGAAATTGACTTAAATAAGTCGCAAAACCTTAATCAGGTATTTGCACAATTGAATGTCGCCAACATTGAAGTACAGAGTATGCGAAATAAAAGTAACCGCCTAGAAGCTTTATTTGTTAGTTTGATCAATAAAAAATCAAGCGCGACAAAAAACAAGTCGCAGAGCGCTACTGTGGGAGCGAACTAAATGAACAATTCGATTGCTTTAAAAAGTATTTTAACCAAAGAAATTCAACGTTTTATGCGTATTTGGGTGCAAACCTTAGTACCGCCAGCCATTACTATTAGCTTATACTTTGTTATTTTTGGCTCACTAATTGGTTCGCGTATCGGTGAAATGGGCGGCTTTGATTATATGTCGTTTATTGTACCCGGCCTTATTATGATGAGTGTTATCACTAACTCATACTCTAACGTAGCCTCGTCGTTTTTTAGTGCCAAGTGGCAGCGAAATGTTGAAGAGATGTTAGTAGCGCCTGTGCCTAACTGGGTTATTGTTGCTGGCTATGTTGGCGGCGGTATGTGTCGTGGTATTTTAGTTGGCTTAATTGTTACCCTAGTGTCATTGTTATTTGTTGATATTCAGCTGCACAATATTTGGGTGATTATCGCTACTGTGGTACTGACTTCGGCAACCTTTGCTTTAGGCGGTTTAATTAACGCTATTTTTGCCGGTAGCTTTGACGATATTTCCATTATTCCGACCTTTATTTTAACGCCGTTAACTTACCTTGGTGGGGTGTTTTATTCGATCAGTTTATTACCGGATTTTTGGCAGGGCGTTTCACAAGCAAACCCAATAGTTTATATGGTTAATGCCTTTAGGTACGGTTTTTTAGGTATATCGGATGTCAGCTTAGTGACGGCTTTTGCAGTGATTATTTTCTTTATTGTCACTTTATTTACTATCGCTATGACACTTATCTCTAAAGGTATAGGACTAAGAAGCTAACTATGACCGAAAAAATGACCAAAAAGAAGACTGAAAAAATGACAGCTAATACAGATGACAGCCAAACAATGGGTGACTCTAAGGCGATTATTAGTAATCAAGAGGGCATTCATGAGAAGCTTGATGATGTGGTGAAAAAACACCTTACTCATGCCTTTCAAAAACCTTATCAAAAGCATACAGAACAAGCCTTCGCTGAAATGGATGCTTTTGTTAAAGCTTTTCTAACCGCTAACCCTGATGGTGAAATTATCTTGGATGCTTGCTGTGGGGTAGGGCAAAGTACCCGTATTTTAGCCCAACAAAATCCACAAGCATTAGTGATTGGTGTAGATAAGTCCGATCATAGAATTAATCGTAATGTTGAAGGTTTTGCTGCCGATGATGGCTTTAGCGCCCAAAATTATCATTTAGTACGTGCCGATCTCAATGACTTTTATCGTTTGGTGAAAGCCGCAGACTGGCCGGTATCAAAGCACTACATTTTATATCCTAATCCTTGGCCTAAGTCTAAGCACTTACAGCGCCGTTGGCATGGTAGTGCTGTTTTCCCACAAATGGCCAGTATTGGTCAGCAACTGATTTTGCGCAGTAATTGGCGTATTTATTTAGCAGAGTTTCAACAAGCTGCTAAGTTTGTTGGTTTGCAAGGTGAAATAGATGCTTTACCTGCTGCTGATTCTTCTGCGGCGTTAACGCCATTTGAAGCGAAATACCAAGCTAGTGGCCAGATATGTTGGCAATTAACGCTACATAGATAATGAATATTGACAGGATTGTTGACGAAATTACGGGACTTTTGCGGTGTTTTTTATTAAAGTGCGTTTTTCGTCTGAGCTACAAATAGCCAATAATTATAAAACTTGCGTGTGGACAGAACAGGAATTGGCCAAGCAAGTGAATATAGTAAAGTAAAGTGAAAAACTATGAGAGCAACTAAGCGCATTGCTGAAGCAACGCAAGAGTCATTACATCGAATTTTTACCATTGCGGAAGCGCCTGATTCTACTTTAGGACGTCTTGAGCAAGAAATGTCACAAAATTTGGTTGGCTTTTTAAACAACCATATTGTTGCCAGTAAAAATGCCTTAACGGATATTGAGCAAGATTTTGTTAATCCTCATATTCCAGAGCAGCCTGAATTCGTTTCTGATCATATGCATCATTTGCTCGATAAATTAGTCGCGCAATCAGTTCATACCTCAAGCCCTAGCTTTATTGGTCATATGACCTCAGCACTACCTTCCTTTATTTTACCGCTGTCTAAGTTGATGGTGGGTTTAAATCAGAACTTAGTTAAAGTTGAAACCTCAAAGGCTTTTACTCCGCTTGAACGCCAAGTTTTAGGTATGATGCACAATTTGGTCTATCAGCAGGATGATGATTTTTATAAAAGCTGGATGCATAGTGCTCAGCATTCTCTGGGCTCTTTTTGCTCAGGTGGCACGGTCGCCAACATTACCGCTTTATGGGTAGCGCGAAATAAGCTGTTACAAGCCGACGGTGACTTTAGAGGCGTAGCCCGAGAAGGCTTACACCGGGCGATGAAACATTATGGCTATCAAGACTTAGTGATTTTAGTATCGGAACGTGGTCATTACTCATTGAAAAAATCTGCTGATATACTCGGTATAGGCCAAGAGAATGTCATCGCTATAGCAACCGATAAATATAATAAAATCGATTGTCAAAAGTTGGCGGAGAAATGTCGACAACTTAGCGCGCAAAATATTAAAGTGCTCGCCATTGTCGGTGTTGCTGGCACCACTGAAACCGGTAATATTGACCCTCTTGATAAAATGGCTGAAATTGCTCAGCAAACTCAGTGTCATTTTCATGTTGATGCCGCTTGGGGCGGAGCAACATTGTTATCGAACAAGTACCGTCCTTTGCTTAAAGGCATCGAACAAGCTGACTCAGTGACCATTGACGCTCATAAACAGATGTATGTGCCTATGGGCGCAGGTTTAGTTATTTTTAAAGATCCTGCCTCTGTGAGTGCCATTGAACATCACGCGGAATATATATTACGTAAAGGTTCAAAAGATTTAGGTAGTCACACATTAGAAGGCTCTCGCCCGGGCATGGCGATGTTAGTGTATGCAAGTTTGCATATAATTAGCCGACCAGGTTATGAAATGCTAATTAATCAGGCCATTGAAAAAGCCGAATATTTTGCTGAGCTTATTAATCAACATGATGATTTTGAATTAATTACTCGCCCAGAGCTTTGTCTATTAACCTATCGTTATGCACCTAAGCCAGTACAAGCTTTGTTAGCTCGCAATGATGATGACGCTAACAAATCGCTGAACTTGTTATTGGGTAAATTAACCAAGTTTATTCAAAAGCGCCAACGTGAAGACGGTCGATCTTTTGTCTCTCGTACGCGTATTGAAGTGAGTCGTTACGGCGGTGAAAAAGTGATTGTCTTTAGAGTAGTGTTAGCCAATCCGTTAACGACTAAAGAAATTTTACAGGATATTTTAGAGCAGCAATGTCAGCTAGCGCAGGAAAGTGAGAATTTCTTACCTGAGCTACTGAAAATGGCTGAGTAAAGCCGTTTATTAGCACTGAATAACGCTAGCTAAACTGCCAATAAATAAATTTTTAAAGGCGCAAGTTAATCAACTGTCATTCCCGTAATCACTTAGTCGGGAATCCATGGTTCATTGCTCATAGGGCCTTTGTTTCAGCTTTGCTATAACTACTTACCATGATTAGAATCGAAAAAGGCGCAAGTTCATCAACTGATTAACTTGCGCCTGTTTTGTCATTGATAACTACAGCAATATATAAATTGTTTTAGTAGTTATGGTAAAGACCAAACTCTTGGTTTATCTTCAGGTTTTGCTGGTTAGCCCAAATATAATATTCTTGATCTGCCAACTCGCTTGCTGCTTCTTTATCAAGTAAGACAATAGCGTTTTCATGCAGCTGTAAAGACGATGCCGGACAGACGGCTGATAATGCACCAGTTACCATATCTTTTACTGCTTTAGCTTTGTTCTTACCTGTAGCCATAAGTAGTACATATCTAGCATCTAGAATAGTAGCAATACCCATAGTCATGGCTAATGTTGGCTGAAATTCATCAGCAGCAAATAAACGACTGTTATCATCAAGTGTTTGTTGAGTGAGTGTTTTAATGCGGGTACGAGAAGCTAAGCTTGAAGTTGGCTCATTAAAGCCAATATGACCATTGGCGCCAATACCTAGTATTTGTAAATCGACACCGCC
>NZ_JABSOV010000114.1 GCF_013215345.1 Colwellia sp.
CTAGGCAAGCCAATAATAAATATTTTAGACATCTGATACTACTCGTATTTAAAAAGTCGCCATTATAATCGCATGTACTAAATAGGTAGAGCTAAATATCAAAGAATAGGTAATACACAAGCATTATGCCGATAAGTTAAGTATAAAAGAGCTGCAAATCCCATCTCAGCAATTCAATCACCAACTAGCAAAGGTAGACCTCGACCCGAGACAGACGTTAGATGGACGTAACTTATTAGACAATGCAGACGTCACATGGATGTGACTTATTAGAGAATGCAGGATGCATATTCTCCTGAGCATATTGTCCTGACGTCGAGGGCTGCCGCTGTTCATGGAAAGCTTATACCACGAGCTTAGCAGCAGGAATCGTGGTGTACGCTAGTTGAAATTGAAAATTGAATGTTCTGCTGAGTACGTCGCCCCTTGGGTGTGCTCGCCACCGCGACGTCAAGCAGAAAATCACACTCCAAGCCCATCAGTTGATCACCAGAAAGATAAATAGTGGGCGTTCTGGGGATTAAGAAGGGTAGCGGATCGGTCATTCACCTTTTGGTGTGGTCGCCACCGCTACGCTAAGTAATGTTAAACTTTTTGACAATATTTAAGTTATTTAGTTTTATACCGATACAGAGAAATAGTAAATAATCTGATTAGGGATAGAAAAGAAATGGAATTACGTACAGAACAGCTGCAAGCTTATATTGCGCCAGCATACCAGGAAAAAATGTCTGCTTCAGAGCAGGCATCTATGGAGGTTTCCGCTGAAAAAAACACATCCACCTCAGAGCACTTAAAAACGGATCAAGTCACCATTTCAGAAGAAGCGCGTGAAAAAAGTACTAATGATAAAAATCAAGCAGCAATGAGAAAAATACTAGGGCAAGAAGAAGTTAGCGG
Organism: Colwellia sp.; assembly: GCF_013215345.1. Lineage (GTDB taxonomy): Bacteria > Pseudomonadota > Gammaproteobacteria > Enterobacterales > Alteromonadaceae > Colwellia. Next base: position 901 of record NZ_JABSOV010000114.1, read on the forward strand.
GACGAATGGTGAAGAACAAAAGACGATAGATGAAAAAATTGCTGAGTTGCAAGAAAAAATAGCCGAATTAATCGCAGAAATAGCTCAAGAGCGCAGAAACGGTGATGAAGAAAGAACTAAGAGCATGGAAGCCGAGTTAGCTATGTTAAATTCGCAGCTACTACAATTAATTGAGCAAAAAATGGAATAGACTCTGTAACACAATCTGTTTCAGTCCCGGTTTAAATACATAAATTAGTTTCGTTTTCACGCCAAAATTTTGCCGATATAAATAAACGGGATCAGGTGCACTTAAATGACTTTTCGCGGTGGCGACGACACCCAAAAGAGAAGGGGGGCTAAACGCATAGTACCTAAGTTATGCCCTTTGGAATCCGTCGGCGCTGCTAACAAACGTATTCTTCAGTTCACTCATGTGTATTCGAGGCTCTTTAAAGTCAAGGCGCTGATGGCACATCAGGACAATATGCTCTTGCATTGTCTAATAAGCTGCATCCATCAGCGTCATGTGCCGACAGCGCTTTGTTTACCTTCATAATTAACTTTCATTGCCCACAAAGATCTGTTGCACAACCAGTACTAATTAAGAAAAAATAGTTTGCGCAGGGCATCAGCATAGAAGTATTTGAAGCAACGATAACTTCTTGACTTGTGTTTGATAGTTTAGCAAGTCATTAATGTGTAAAGGTTTTGTCGATCTTTAGCTATACCCTACGTTGCCTTAGTCTTTAATTGGTAACGTTAGCGTATTTTGTTGATCACCTTGATAGTTAATGTCTATATGATAAAAAGATGAGGATGGTTGGCTATAAAGTAAATCTACGGTATCAATGACTAGAGAAATATAATGTCCCGCAGGTACATCGTAGGCGGTAGCTCCTAGCTCTATATCAACCGCTATTTTTGTATGGGCAGATGCATTCACTAAAGTATAAGGTGCATGAGTAATAAGTCTTGCTGTGCCAGTAAAGTCAACGTCATAAAGATATGCGACTAGCATTACGTCACTAGCACTTGGTGTAAGGTTGATGTGAATTTTAGGTATACCACGTAATGAAGTTTTCTCAGTTAACCAATCAGACTCCCATCGTATGGCATGTATGGTACTGATAAAATTCATATTTGATATAATGGGCAAATCAAGAAAATCTTCTGTGATATAGGAAAGTATTGGAATTCCTGAGGTGGCAAAAGTATCTAAACTACCATAGAAACGGTCTGTTTTTGGCCACCATGGATTATATGTTGAGGTTTTTATATCACCGTCACCGTCTAATTCTTTTTCATGTAAGTACCATGTATTATCACTAATATTTGTTGACGGCCAGTTTTCAAAAGTATCATAATCAGCAAACTTTACTTCCATTTCTACTTGCGGTTTGTCGATGATTCCGTTATCAATATCTTTAAGCCAATAGTCAAACCAGTCATGAACATTACTCCATACATGATGATCTGCATTGCCCATTGCTAATACTTCTGCGATAGCATGTGTTCCTTGATTAAGGTCTAAATGTTTAGGGACAGAAAGCGCATTAAAAAGTGATAAAACACTATTGACTTGAAAAAGGTTATCACCAAAATTATTTGAAATATATATTGGCACTTGTCTTTGGTTAAGCTGTTCAACATAAGTCAAAGGTGAACGTATATCGGCCCATTCGGTTATTTCATCAATACGTTCTTGCTTAAGTAATCCCAGATAATTTTGAGCAATTTCATCACTAGGGTTACCCGTTAAATACCCTAAACCCGTGAGTAAACCTCCCCAAATTAAGCGTGGTGTTTGTTGACCATATAGTGACTCGGTTAAGCTTCCCCATGTACTCATTGCTGCAACAGCTGCTATTCGGCTTTCATTAGCCGCACTGAGTAAACTAATGCCTGAGCCGTAAGAAATTCCAGCAATACCTATGCGTTCACTGTCAACATTGGTATTTGCTTCTAAGTAATCAATAACTGCTGAAACGTCATCAATATCTTCAGGTCCAGCTGTTGATATTTTCCCCTCTGAATGACCAAAACCTCGTGTTTCATAACTTAGTACGATGTAACCTTTTTCAGCAAAAACTGCCGCCTCAGTAAGGTATTCATATTCATTCATGCCCCAGCTATTAATAAAGATAATTGCTGGGTAATGTGCTTCTCCGGTACTTGGTTGAAAAATATTGGCCTGCAGTTTTATATTGTCATAGGCCGTGATGACAACGTCATCATCAGTGGTATATAGATCTGATTTTTTAAATATTGGTTGGCCGGTAATACCAGATAATAAGCCTGCCAAATCAGTAGCATTTGATATAGCTGTTGTTAGCATCAGTAGTATAAATAGCAGCAGCTTTGTCATTTTTCTTGGGGGGGTAATCGTAATCATCAATAAATTCCTTATTTTTTTTATAATATTGGGGAAGTAATGCACTATTTTATTGAGTGCTTTTTAAACATAGTGAAATTATTGACGATGAATATTTATCTTCTTTATCCTTATTATTTCCGCAATTGATAAAGTGCTTATCCAGCTATGGATATGCTTAAAATAAATAGGATCGAGCCGTTTTATATTAAAAAAACAATGCTATTAGGGAAGAATGTAATAAATCAGTAAACTTATTAGGCTAACTTATTAGGCCACCCATAATAACTTATCTATATTTACATCACTAAACTAGACTTAATTCACCTTTGTTAAGTCTGGTAATTATTATGCCGAAGCCTCGTTCACAACAAATCAGTTTATTAGATACGCCGTATTATCATATCTGTAGTCGCACAGTGCGAAAGGCTTTCTTGTGCGGGGTAGATAAAGAGACTGGTGTTAGTTTTGAACATAGGCGCACTTGGATTGAAAAACGTATTTTTCAATTATCTCAAGTGTTTGCTATCGATATTTGTGCTCATGCAGTGATGCATAATCATTTACATATCGTTTACATGTTGATAGTGAGCAAGTGAAAAGTTGGTCAATGGGCGAAGTGCTTGAGCGCTGGCATCAACTCTTCAAGGGCACACTACTTACTCAAAAGTATTCCAGCAAGCAACTGCTTGATAAATTCCAACTGGCGATGGTTGAAAGTACAGCTGATATTTATAAAAAACGGTTAATAGACATTAGCTGGTTTATGCGTTCATTGAACGAGCCGATAGCCCGACAAGCAAACCGAGAAGACAAATGCACAGGACATTTTTGGGAGGGACGCTTTAAATCTCAGGCACTGCTTGATGAAGGCGCGTTGCTATCTTGCATGGCTTATGTTGACTTAAATCCTGTACGCGCAGGCATTGCAGATACACTAGAGCAGTCAAACTTCACTAGTATTCAATTACGTATAAAAGCAGCGATTAAAGGTGAACAATCTAGCGCGTTATTAGCTTTCACTAGTAACGAACACCAACATAAACCTACAGGTATTCGTTTTAGCTTAAAAGATTACCTAACACTCGTTAATGAAACTGGCCGTATACTGCGTGATGATAAACGCGGAGCTATTAACCTTAAACCAACAAACATTCTAGCCAGACTACATATCAGTGATGCAAGCTGGTTAAAACTGACCACTGATTTTGAATGTATCTTCACAGGAACAGCAGAGCACTTATGTGAATTTAGTGAGCATGTTGGCTTGCAACGGACACATGGCATAGCTAATGCTCAAGCCTGTTTGAATAGCGCGTAACGCCTATTTTTTTAAAACATAACGAAACCTTAATATTATTTGGGGTGAAGGTTTTCCTTGGCCAAAATTTAGTGGTTTGATAATTAGTAGTGATAATTGCTTACTGAACAACCCACTTACTAAATCAATTCTTTTATATTCAATCGCAAAGGAAACAATCAGTGCTTCGTTATTGCTGGATTTATCATGGATGGCATAGTTGATTTTTAGTTGATTTCGGTGGCATTGTTAATTCGGAGAACATACATTTAATAGTTCTATGGCACTAAGGAGTACATAGCGCCATAGATGTTATCGCTGCCGATACGTTTACAAATAAAACAGCAATAAATCGTAATAAAGTTGAAATAAAACCTTCATAAAAGCTTAATAAAACTACAGTTTGTAATTGATATTATCCCAAGATTCAAATAATAAGTTGTTGGTTTAAATAAAATTATGTCTATTCGTATTAAAATATTAATTGTTTGCAGTATATTTATACTTGCTATGTCGATGCTCTCCTATGTCACTTATTCATCATTACAACACGTTAGTTTATTAAAAAGTGCGAGTGTTAATATTGCTACCTTAGAAGCTAATTTATTAATGTTACGACGGAATGAAAAAGACTTTTTTAGTCGGCATAACCTTAAATATCAGCAAAAGTTTATTCACAATAGTAAGCGATTAAACGAAAATTTAGCAAATACTAAAAAGTTATTGTTAAGTGAGGGAGCCGATGTCAGCTCTATTGATAAATTTTCAACCAAGGTTAGCGCCTATCAAAGTTACTTTCATAGCTTAATTTCTTTACAACTAAAAATAGGGCTCACTCCAACGGAGGGTTTATATGGTGAACTTCGCAATGCAGTTCATCTAGCGGAAGATGAAATTAATGCACTTGAAGACTATCAATTACTTGCTTCAATGTTAATGCTACGCCGACATGAAAAAGACTTCATGTTACGTGCCAAGAGCAAGTACATTATAAAGTTCACCACTGAATTTGACCGCAGTATCGAGCTATTAAAACAAGTTTCACTGCCCATAAATACGTTGGCGACACTGGAAGCCGACTTAGAAAATTATCGCCGCAGTTTTATTAAATTAACCAATGAAAGAGTCAATATGGGTCTTAATCCCTCTGCGGGCATAATCGGTCAATTGCGCTCAGCGGTACACGATGCGGAAGAAGAACTAATTCTCATGAAAGATGAGCTTAATCAATTTATTGAAGAAACCGTTAATTATTTGAATGTTAAATTATATAGCTTGGCCATCACTATTTTTTTAATTACCTTAATAGGCATAATTACGATTATGCGCACGATAGAAACTAGAATCAACAGTATTAATGAGATGGTACTGAGCTTAGCAAGAGGTGAGGCAAGCTTACAAAATAAACTGGTCATTAAAGGTAATGACGAAATATCAAAGCTTGCCAGTAATTTTAATTTATTTATTGAAAATATTCAAAGTGTTGTTGTAGGCATCATCAGATCAATCGACCAATTATCTTTCGCTGCAAATCGCATAGATGAAGTAATTACTATCAGTAGAAAAGGTAATGACCGCCAAAATAACGAAATATCACAAGCGAATGTAGCTATGCTACAAATGAAATTAGGTATTGATGAAATTGCTGAACATGCTGTAGGCGCAGCTAGCTGTTCTATCAGCTCGAATAACAAAATTGATGAAAGTTTGAATATTTCAAGTTTAGCGACAAAAAGTATTAGAAAACTTGTACAAGACATGGATCAAAGTACCACTATAATAAACGAGTTGAATCAGGAGAGTGGTAATATCGGCAGTGTCTTGCAAGTGATTAGTGATATTGCGGAACAAACAAATTTATTAGCATTAAATGCAGCTATTGAAGCAGCTAGAGCGGGTGATAGTGGTAAAGGTTTCGCGGTTGTGGCCGATGAAGTCCGAAACCTAGCAAAAAGAACACAGGCGGCCACCAAAGATATAACAAGTATTATCAAAAGCCTGCAAAAAAAATCTAAGCAAGCGGCAGAGCAAATAAAGTTAAGTGTCGATGCGAGTGAGTTAAACGCCACAAGCATTTATCAACTGACCCAGTTTATCGGTAAAGCAAAAGAAATAGCCAATAATACTTCAATATTAAATAACTCCATTGCGGTGGCAACTGAGCAACAAACATCGGTATCTGTTGAGATATGTGACAACCTTAATCGTCTCGAAGATGAGGCTAAACATAATAATAACCATTCCCAATCATTAGAAACATGCCGGATGGAATTGATGAGTATTGCACAAAGCTTAGAACTATCGGTACAAGGCATGAGGTGTTAATAAATGGCTTCATCATAATGGTTTTAGTTATAAATATTCTACCGGTGTACCTCATTATTTGTATCGATCATTGTATAGAGCAACTATGTTAAATTTATTAGGCAAATTTATTCTGCCACCCATAATAACTTGTATATATTTCCATCAATAAACTAGGCTTAATTTACCTTCATTAAGTCTGGTGATTATTATGCCTAAGCCTCGCTCGCAACAGATCAGTTTGTTAGATACACCGTATTATCATATTTGCAGTCGCACGGTGAGAAAAGCGTTTTTGTGCGGTGTTGATAAAGAGTCAGGCATTAGTTATGAGCACAGACGTATCTGGATTGAAAAACGGATTTTTCAATTAGCTCAAGTCTTCGCTATTGATATTTGTGCGCATGCCGTGATGCATAACCACTTACATATAGTTTTGCATGTTGATAGTGAACGCGCGAAATTCTGGTCAACGGCTGAGGTACTTGAACGTTGGCATCAATTATTTAAAGGCACATTACTCACCCAAAAATATCAAAATAAACAGTCGCTTGATAAATTCCAACTTGCCATGGTTGAGACTACTGCGAATGTTTACAAACAACGTTTGAAGGATATCAGTTGGTTTATGCGCTCGTTAAATGAGCCTATCGCCCGACAAGCCAATCGAGAAGATAAATGCACCGGCCATTTTTGGGAAGGGCGCTTTAAATCCCAAGCGTTGCTTGATGAGGGAGCTATATTGTCGTGTATGGCGTATGTTGATTTAAACCCCGTGCGTGCAGGTATTACTGCCACGCCCGAGAAGTCTGATTTTACTAGTATCCAACTACGTATAAAATCAGCGATAAAAGGTGAGCAACCCAAAGCTTTACTACCATTCACAGGTAATGAACACCAACAAAAAAATAAAGGTATTCGATTTAGTTTACAAGACTACTTAACCCTAGTGGATGAGACCGGACGTATTATTCGTGCTGATAAAAGACGCGCGATTAGTCAGAAATCTGAGCGTATTTTAGCAAGGTTACACATTAATGAAGAAAGCTGGTTAAAGCTGACCACAGACTTTGAATATATTTTCACTGGCGCGGTAGGTACCGCAGAGCACTTGAGTAAATTTACCGAGCATGTTGGCTTGCAGCGAACCCATGGTATCGTTAATGCTCAAGCCTGCTTGAATAGCGCGTAACCACCAACACAATAACGAATAAACAGACCTTCTTTGTTATTTTTAAATGGCGGCTTTAACTCGCCTAAATTTTAAATTTTGGCTATTTCTAGTGTGTTAAGCGTACGGTTGATAACTATCCCTTAATAATTACCCAGCTTTTAGCTGTGATCAATTCCATACCTAGTCTGTTTTTATTATCTGTATTTATAGTTATTTATTATGGCTGGCAGATTGAAATCAGCAGATTGAAATCCTTTATTGAAGTGTTAATTACTACTGGTACGCCCATAGAACCTAGCCACCGTGAAGCTACATATGCATTATTCACCTCTAATTTTGAACTTTATCTAAAATTGATAAACCAAGTTTCAGAATTATAAATGAACTAATTTGAATGCGGTATGACTCTTATGCTAACTGTGATTATTTAGCGTTAAATAATTTGAAGAATGCGCTAAATTGCAGCGCAGAATGTTAACTTTGCCACCCATGAAAGATCATTATGGGTGGCCTAATAAGTTATAAGTTTAATACCGCTCTTTACTTCAGTAGTAATAACCTTGCGGCACCACCTTTAAGTTCAATACTAAGGCCATCACCGACATAGCCAACTTCAATATTACCACTGTCGTAAATACGACCCGAGCTAGCTGCATAGCCAATTTCAATATTACCACTGTCGAAAATACGACCCGAGCTAGCAGCATAGCCAACTTCAATATTACCACTGTCGAAAATACGACCCGAGCTAGCAGCATACCCTTTTTCAATATTGCCACAGTCAAAAACTCTTGAACCCATTTTATTCTCCTTGTTCGTTAATATTCCAAAGTAGTATTAAACAATAATACTGACATTAAAATAACAACTTGTTAACGTTTTTGCAACACGTTGATTGCAGTTTGGTGGGGGAGGTTTTGGTTACTGTTGCAATTAATCTATTACAAATTAACTATGCCTCCTATGATAACTTTATGATCTCAATAAATTTGGCTCTGTGCCATAATACTGGTGCCTATATGCTAATAACAATGACACTCACTGATAATTGCTAAAAGTGCACGGCGTTGTTCATGGAAGACTTATACCACTAGCTCAGCGGCAGGAATTTTGGTTTACGCAAGTTGAAATTGTAAGTTTAATGTTTTGCTGACTAGTAGATAAGTGAGTGTCATTTATAACTATTTATAACTCCTAGCTGAGCTAGTTTAATCGACAGCAATCAGTTACCCTCGTTGTTAAAAAACATCACTAGTAAAAGGTCATAGAATGTCGAACGCTTATGTCAGTAGTTTAGCTATTTACCCACTGAAATCTTCCGCGGCTATCAGTTGTGAAACGGTGAAAGTGCTTGGCACCGGTTTACAGGGAGATAGACGTTTTATGCTGACTAAGTTAGACGGTAGCTTTATTACCGGTCGAACCCACCCAAAAATCAGCTCGATCAGCTCTTATTACCGTGGAGATGATTTAGTTTTACAGCATCCAAGCTGTGAAGAGCTGTTATTGCAGCCACAACACTTTTCCAGCAGTTATTTTCCTACCTCCGTTTGGGGCACATCATTTATGGGGCAGGGTTGCGGGTTGTCAGCCGATCAATGGATCAGTGAATTACTTGGAGAGCCACTGCGGATTCTCTATTTTGGCGAGCAATCAAAGCGTAAGGTAAATAAGCATGAAGTGCACGAAGTGGGCTTCGCCGATGGTTTTCCGCTGTTACTGGTCAATGATAACTCGTTGCAGCACTTAAATCAGCGTCTACCGGCACCGATTAGCATGGCAAACTTCAGACCTAATATCACCATCGCAGGATTGCCTGCCTGGCAGGAAGATGAATGGGCGAAAATTCGCATAGGAGAGGTATTGTTTGAGCTACCCAAGCCCTGCAGCCGCTGTGTATTCACCACTGTTGATCCTCATACTCAGCTGCCGGATAAAAATCTTGAGCCGTTAAAGACTTTGACCAGTTATCGTCAGGAGCAAGATGGTACTAATGTGATGTTTGGTGAAAACATGTTGGCGCTCAATAGCGGCATTATCAAAATAGGTGACAAAGTTGAAGTTATTAGCACTAAAGCCAGACCTGTGTACCAGGATAATTGGCAACCGGCTCAAGCAAGGTTAGCGAAACAGTTAACTATCTCCGCCGATACTAATAGCAGCCAGACCCTACCTGGTACCGATGCGGCAAGCACAATCCACAACAAAGAATTATTACGCTGTGTACAGATTATTGATGAAACAGCAGACGTTAAAACCTTCAAGTTTATCGCTGACCCTATTGTTCGATTTGGCTATTTACCTGGACAATTCATCACCTTGCACGCCGAAATAGACAAGCAACTGGAAAACAGATGTTACACACTATCGTCAAGTTCCTCTCGACCAGATCTGATTTCAATTACCGTGAAAAGGGTCGAGGGTGGCTTGTTCTCAAATTGGTTGCATGACTCTTTTGCCGTAGGTTCAAGCATAGAATGCACTAAAGCCAGCGGTGTATTCCACTTGCAAAGTTCCAGCCGTGCTAAGTTGTTGTTATTGTCCGCAGGCTCCGGCATTACGCCTATGTTGTCGATTGCTCGTTACATTACCGATCTGAGTTTGAACATAGATATTCAATTTCATCACAGTGCCCGTACTGATGAAGATCTGATCTGTTTCGAGGAGTTGCAACTGTTGGCAACTCAGCATGATAATTTACATTTATCTTGTAACTTTACCCGTCAGAGCGATGCCGCTAACTGTGACATTGTCCACTTTTATGGTCGATTATCGACCGATATGTTAAACCAGTTCAGCAGCGATTTACTGGAGCGAGAAGTGTTTGTCTGTGGTCCGGATGAATTTATGACAAACGCCCAAATGCTGCTGACTCAATTAGACCTACCTGGTTCTCAGTATCATCAGGAAAGTTTTGTTATTGATGTCGCCCCTCCTGAGCACGATGCCTCTAACCGTACTTATAAAGTTAATTTCTTGCAGTCGGGTATCGAAGTACAAATATCAGGCGACCAGACGATTCTCGAAGCGGCAGAAGAGGCAGGTATCACTCCTGATTACAGTTGTTTAGCGGGCATTTGTGGCACCTGCAATAGCAAGCTGGTCAATGGTGAGTTGCACGCTCCCAACGCCATGGCGATTGATACCGAAGATGGCAGTGGTGATTTTCTTCCCTGTTGTAGTTATGCTCGTTCAGATCTGGACGTTAATCTGTAATTAAAACTATTTGTTAGTTGGTTTACACCACCGTTACCAAGCACTCCCAATCCCATCTCAGTGAATAAATCTCAATTTTGTAAAGTGTCAGTCAAACTGAGCCATGGATGGTGAAGACTGCCGTTTTTCATGGACGAATATCGGCAGGTATTGACTGTAAACACAAAATTGATGATTTATGTTTTCACTGAGTAGGGCGTCGCAGGGGTTCCAAGGGGAGGCGCGGCGGTACGTCGCCCCTTGGGTGTGGTCGCCACCGCGACGCCAAGCCGTAAAACTAACTTTAAATCTAATGATAGTTTTTACCTATC
>NZ_JABSOV010000115.1 GCF_013215345.1 Colwellia sp.
TAAGCGTTTATTAAAAGAGCAATGTTATGGCTCTCAAGGTCAGTTAGCACAAGCTCTTGCCCTACAGGGGTTTGATGATATGTCACAAGCGAAAATATCGCGCTTATTGTCTAAGCTTGGCGCAGTAAAAACGCGTAATACTAATAATGAAATGATTTACATTCTGCCAGATGAGCTAGCGGTACCTAAGTCTAAACAGTCAATTGAATCAGTGGTGTTGAGTGTTAAGCATAATAATATGCAAATAATTTTAAAGACCGGTATTGGCGCAGCGCCACTAATTTCTCGTATGCTCGATAGTATGGGTGAATCTGCGGGGATTTTAGGCACACTGGCTGGCGATGATACTATTTTCATTGCCCCTGTTGATGTGGATAATATTGAAGAAATTACTCAGTCTATTCGTAATCTTTTAGCGGTAAAAGACTAGCGGTAAAGCTAAGCATTAAAGAAGTCCTCAGTAAGTTGATGAGGACTCTCTTAAAAAACTATTAACTATTCAATGATTTAAGAATGATTAGTCTTCTAGCCTAAAGTGCCACTTTAAAAAACGTGGTTATATTGTGCAGAGACAAGGTAAGCATCGCCTTGTGACTCAAATGTCCAATCTTGGCCTATATCATCAGTTTCAGTAAAGGTCTGAGTGTCACCTTTAACAATACTTACACCAAAATCTACTGATGATTTATTGGTGAAAGTATAATTTAAACCAGCACTCAACCAGATACGGTTGGTATCAGGAATTGAGATGGACATGTGATTTTCATCGGCTGGTGATTCATCATATGCAATACCCGTCCTTAGCTTCATATTAGTGCTAAGTTGGTAAGTGGCACCGAGGGCATAACGCATTGAGTTTGAAAAGTTTTCTTCTTTTTCGAATACTGGATCATCAACTCCAACTTCATAGCCAGCTAGTTTATCGAAGCTACTCCAGCCTGTCCACATTGCTGAGTAATGCACAGCAACCGTATCAGTTAGTTGATGTAAGCCAGAAAATTCCATGATAGCCGGTAAAGTAATATCCATAGCGCCAGGAACTACTTTCCCCTCGAAGCCACCGATGAAACCAGGTAAGTCATTAGTGTATTCACCTTCAAGCTCTAGTTTTACTTCACTACGATAGCTAAAACCTAAACGATGATTTTCATTAAAATCATAAGAAAGGCCCATATTCCAACCATAAGAGATATCATCGCCGGCTAAATCTGATGCTACTGTTTCAGGTGTTGGAATCATAGTTGGAGGTAAAGTCAGTTTGCCTCCGGTTTCGCCAAAGTTACGCACCAATGAAGCCTCGGCATAAATAACATTTAAACCACCAGCAATAACAAAGTTATCATTCACTTTGTAAGAAAGGCTGGTATTAAAGTTAACCGTAGTAATTGATGTTTCACCGGCTAGTTGTCCAGCAGCGTAGTCTTCAGGAAACTCAGTCGCTAAACCAAAGTTAGAGAAGGTGCCAAAACCTAGAGCAAACTTGTCATTTAGTGGCATAACTAGGTACATAGCTGGAATGAATGCACTTGGCGCAATACTGTCACTATTTAATGCAGCAGGGTCTGTACCGTTTGACGCATTTATACCGGTTAAGCTAACGTCAGGCATTACATAGGTGCCTGATATTGAGAATTCCATGGTATCGAACTGCGCCATAAGGGCAGGGTTACGGGCAACAACAGAAGCATCATCTGCAATGGCAGCTTCACCAGCGAAAGCTCTACCTAAACCAGCAGCACTATGCTCAGCTAACTGAAAGGCAGCACCAACACTGTAAAAAGATGAGCAGGTTAACGATAGCGCTAATAAGGATTTCTTGAATGTCATGATTTTGGGACCATTTATTATAATATAAAGTAATGAGCCTACCGCAAAGGTCAGACCAGAACTGTTATCAATAGTGAGAATTGGTAACTAGTTTGTGAACCAGGCTGTTGTCGAACAATTGTGGAACTGTTATTTTTTTCATACTTTTTCTTCGAATAAACACTAATTTGTCGCGCTTTTATTAATGTAGGTCAAAGCTCAAACTCAGTCGCTGCTTTACTATACAAATATTGATAATTGGTATTAGACAGTAAAAAAGGAAATGTTATGAGTTCAATTCCCGAGTATATGACAGAAAAACATAGAGAATGTGATGAAGTTTTTTGTCAAGCCGAAGCCGCTGTGGCAGAGAAAAACTGGTCATTAGCATTAACAAAGTGGCAATGTTTTGCCAGTGAATTAACTGAGCATTTTGCGCAAGAAGAAGAGGTATTATTTCCACAATTTGAACAAGCAACGGGCATGACGGCAGGGCCAACTCAAGTTATGCGTATGGAACATCAACAGATGCGTGCTTTGGTGCAAGAGTTAGATAATGCGCTGGCGGTAAAAGCCAAAGATGAGTACCTAGGTTTAGCTGAAACCTTAATGGTGATGATGCAACAGCATAATATGAAAGAAGAGATGATGCTTTATCCTATGATGGCGCAACACTTAAGCGATGGTGATCAGCTTATTGAAGGTTTTAAGGCCAGCAAAGTAGCTTAACGATAATGAAGCTTGTCGTTGTTGATGTAACTGAGCTTGCCCCGCCAGAGCCAATGACTGTGATAATTACGGCCTTGGCGCGTTTGCCAGCAGATCATTGCTTATTAGTGACTCATAGACGACAGCCTTTTCCTTTGTATGAAAAATTACATCAAGCGGCTTGGGCTTATCATTGCCAAGTGCATGATGAGGATAATATTTCGCTGTTTATCTACCGCCAAATTGATCAGCTATTGTTTGAGCAGCACTTTGACGGTGAAGTATTCAACCCCCTTTAGGCGATTGTTTGCAGCGGTTAATCATTCCCTTGTTAAAATAAAGGCTCGCCATGAACATGTCCGGCTTATCATTTAATGCTTTACCTCCTATCGACTTACCTTTCAGATTTTTTATCAGTGCGCCACTTTTTATCATTGCTTGTGCTTTGTTCATTTTATTTTCCGGTGAAGCACTATGGCTAAGTCGGTGGCAAGCTAATATGTTAGCGCTCACTCACGGTTTTACCTTAGGCTTTTTAACTATGGTAATGATGGGGGCATTATTACAATTTCTGCCCGTTATTGGCGGGATTGGCTTGGCCAAGCCTAGACTTATGGCGAGCACTAGTCATATTCTATATAGTGCTGGCGTGATTGTCTTAATGTTAAGTTTTATCTTTGCAGAAAGCTGGTTAACGGTTTCGGCATTAATACTGCTCAGTTTAGGTTTGGGCATTTATCTCTGCGCTATTATTTGGTTATTAGTAAAAAAAATAAGCCAGAGTGATAGCATTAATAGCTTTCGATTAGCGCTAACATCCTTGGTTGTGGTTTTGCTGTTAGGAGTATTACTGTTAGTAAGTAGGGCAGGCATTACAATGCCATTTACTGCTTGATAAGCAGCTCACCAATATCCATGCGCTTTTCGGTTTAGTTGGTTGGGCGGGTATCTTAATTATTTCGGTGAGTTTTCAAGTGTTACCTATGTTTCATGTCGCTCCTAATATGCCGAAATATATCAGGCAGTATCTTAGCATCAGTATTTTTATCTTCTTGCTGGTTTATATGGTCTATGCCGAGTTTGCCTTGGGGCTCATTGTTATTAGTCATGGCGTGTTTGCACTTACCTTGTTTTATGTGATCAACCAACGCAAGCGTAAAATAGCCGACAGCAGTATTAAATACTGGCAACTGGCTGCGGCAACACTGCTGTTACTTAATGTTCTGTATTTCTTGCCCGATAGTTTTTATCGTTCAGCTGATACTCCGTTATTCATTGCACTACCAGACAAAACCATGCTGTTAACAGCTATTTTTATCTACTTTTACCTGCTATCAGTAATACAGGCTATGTTACTAAAAATATTGCCATTCTTGAGTTACACCCACTTGCAACAGCGTTGTTTAATGGGTTTTTCAGTGATGCAGTTTATCCCGCATATGCATGATTTTTTAAATAAAAAACAGGGCTTGGCGCTCTACTATCTACATATTCTCAGTGGTTTATCATTGTTGGCGGTAATATTTGAGCCCAGCTTGTATGGGCTCTTTGCATTCTTACTTTTACTTGAATTTTCTTGGCTATTGCTTTTAATGATCAAGTGTATGCATTTATATTTTACCGTTAGTCAGAAAATCCACTTGTCCAATAAGGCGTAACTCATTACTATGCCCGCTAATACCACTTAGTAAGCTAAATAGGTTCATTTATGAATACAGTCACCTTAGTTGCCATTGATAAATCGGTACAGCAAGTCACGCCATCAAAAGTGGTTTGTATCGGCCGTAATTATGTCGACCACATCAAAGAGCTTGCCAATGAAATACCTGATGAAATGGTGGTGTTTTTAAAGCCAAATTCAGCCATTAGTGCAACACTAAGTGCTATGCATAATGATGAGGCCTTGCACTATGAAGCCGAGTTAAGTTTTTTATATCAAGGCGGGCAGTTTACTGCGGTGGCCTTAGGACTGGATTTAACTAAGCGCGAAGTTCAAGGAAAGTTAAAAGCTAAAGGCCTGCCTTGGGAACGTGCTAAAGCTTTTGATGGCTCGGCGGTATTTAGTGACTTTGTTGCTATACCTGAAGAAGGACTCAGCCAGTTAAACTTGTCTTTAGTTATCAATGATGAGTTAAAACAGCAAGGCGGCGTCAGCTTAATGCTGGTTAAGCCAGCTGAAATATTAAAAGAATTACAGAGCTTTATTAGCCTGGAAGACGGCGATATTGTGATGACAGGCACACCTAAAGGTGTCGGTGTTATTGCTACTGAAGATAGCTTTGTTGGCCAAATATACTTACAACAAGAAGATAGCCAAATGGCTATCAGTGCCTTAGTTACTTGCCAGTGGCAAGCGCAATAGTCGCTTTAATTTATTAGAATTGGTCTTAAAGCTGTAAAGCTTTGCTACACTTAATGTAGGCCCTTTTATACTGCCATTTATAGGAAAGGCTATGGAATATGAATTTGTACACGATGCCATCACAGGCGAAGCCAGAGCGCTCTTTTCATTAGAGCATGAGGTCATAGGCCCATGGATGGAAGTTGAAGTAGGACATAACGTCAACAAACTTACCGATTTACTCACTGCGATAGACAATATTGAAACCGGTCAGTCGCAAGAGATACTCATCACCGGTAGCGAATACTCTATTACCTTAAATAACGAAGATGTTTCGATTCAAACAAACGTCAGCATGAATGGTTCATTAAATGGTACCGGGGAAGGTTTACCTGAAATGTTAACTGATGAGCATATTCACCTAGATCAAAATGAAATAGCGGCTTGTGGTTTAGATGATTTTAGAGCCTTACTACTCTCTTGGGGGCAATTCACTAACGGTTTATCGTAAAGCTATTCAACTAATCTAAATCAATTTAAACTAGATAAAGGTGCGAAGAAAGCACCTTTATTCATTTCACTATTTCTGTCTTTAGCGATGAAACTATTTACTATCAGTAAACTCCGCAACAAGAGTCTTTAAAGACCCCTCGTCAATCCCTAGCAGTGCACATACTTTTTCTTGTACGTAAGGCCAGTCTGCCGATGTACAATCTGAATATTTTAATGAGATTAGCTGCTCACTTAACTTTAAAACCGCAAATAAATCTTGTCCTGGCGAGCCATTAAGTACACTTAAAAAGTCTCTTTCATGGTGTTGTAAAATTATTTGGCAGACGTCTTTGGGTAAGCGCCATGAACTGGCAACATAATAACCAATAGTCGCATGATTCACGCCATAGTACTCTTCTTCTACTACCGTAAGCGCTATTTTAGGAGTCGTTAATGCTTGATCTAATAGTTGCTGATAATCATTATATTTCATTGCCATCACAGGTACACCGCAAGCATGAAATAGACCTAAACTAAAAAATTTATCATTAGCTATTTGCGGCTTATATCTTTGACCAATTAACATCGCTGCACTGGCTATATCAGAAGTAAACTGCCAAAAATCTTCTAGTTTGATACTACAACACTTAGGGTCAAAACTCTTTTTAAGTAAACTACCGGTAACGAGCATGACTACACCATAAATACCGATGTAATTTACCGACATCTTGATATCTGTCACTGTTCTACTTAATCCGTACAAAGGGGAATTAACGGTTTTTAAAATAGCTGCACTGACGGCAATATCTTTACTGATAGCGGCGCTAATAGCATTAACATTCGGGCTAGTCTCAGCCATCAGTTTAAGTAATTCGAGTAGTAATTTGGGCTGGGCCGGTACAGAAAATCCACGGCTGATATCATCTAAGACACTTTGATCGACAATTAACATAAACCAATAAAATCCTATAAAAACATAGATTATACCCAAACCACCTCAAGATACAGGATTCAACTGGAATTAGAAACGTCTTTAGGCAGGCATTGATTGAAGAGAATAGTTTTTCTATTGTCGAAATCAATAACGATGGATAAAGCGTTTCTAAACCAGCCCTTCGGGGACGTCTGAGCAAATCATGTTCATCGTTGCGTAGTTCATTAAGGACGCTGCATGGATGCAGCTTAATAGAGAATTCAGGAGCATATTCTCCTGAACAACCATTAATGAAATACGCGCCTTGATCATGAACCGTTCAGGCGTCTTGAAACGAGTATCTTGAAGTGGCTGGGTATAAGTGTATGACATAAAAAGGGCTCTTGCTTTAATTCTTATCAATATAACGGGTTAATTTAATGTCTGGTCAGGTACCAGTACTTAGCAAGTCAGAATAAATCATTACGCTTTAAATAACTCGGTATTGCTGATAGTTAATCTTAGTATTTAGGGTCAATCAGTGGGTTACATAAATCATCATGACAAAGAAGCCAACAATGATAGTGTTGAATGCAAGGATGTAGGTAAAGCCTTTGACACCTTGCTTTAGTGAATAATCATTAGCGCTAAGATACCAAGTCCAAATGGCGCACATAATAATTGGCAGTAAGAAGAAAAATTTTATCATAGTGGTTTATTTATGCTCTCGTTAAGGGATGTTTCATTCCACGGGGCAACTTTAAGTAACATTAACATGCCAGGGATAGCTAACGCCGTGCAGAGAAAGTAAAAATTTGTCCAACCTATTTGCTCTATAATAACGCCGGTAGTAGCATTGGCAAAAGTGCGTGGTACTACTGCCAAAGCGGTAAATAAGGCAATTTGAGTGGCTGCAAAAGCCGGGTTTGTTGTTTTAGCAATAAATGCAGTAAAAGCCGCAGTGCCTAAACCAACACCTAAATATTCAAAGCCCATGGCTATTGCTAAAGCATAGTTGTTATGTCCTATTTCAGCTAGGGCGGCAAAGCCTAAAATACTGAATATCTGAACAAAACCAAATAACCATAGGGCACGATTGATACTGAGTTTAATCATCACGAAGCCGCCAACAAGGATACCAATGGTCATGGCAATTAATGAAGATGTTTTGGCGACCACGCCTATTTCAGTTTTACTAAAGCCCATATCAATGAAAAATGGCGTTTGTAATGCCGTCGCCATATTGTCGCCTAATTTATAAAGCACTAAGAACAAAAGTATATAGCCCGCAGATTTAAGTCCTTTACTTTGAATAAAGTCTTTGAAGGGTAAAACCACGGCTTCTCGTAAGGTTTTTGGTGCACTATGCTCTGATTCTAATTCATTAATGAACAGGGTTAACAATACGCCTATTAACATAAAGGCCGCGACTATCATAAATACGGATTGCCAGCTCATATGGTCGGCCAAAATAAAACCCAGAGAGCCAGGTACCAGCCCCGAAAGTCGGTAGGCTTGTACATGAATCGAGTTACCTAAGCCAAGTTCATTATCGGGTAATAATTCTCGTCGATAAGCATCAAGCACTATATCTTGGCTGGCACTAAAAAAGGCCACGGCTGCCGCTAAATAGGCAACAGACCATATATCCATTATCGGGTTAACGAAGCCAAAGCCGGCAATAGAACCTAAAAGTAGCAGCTGTGTTGCTAACATCCAGCTTCGGCGCCTGCCAAGTATACCGAGTGAGTAGCGGTCCATGAGTGGTGACCACAGAAACTTCCACACATAAGGGATGCCAATGAGTGAGAACAGTCCAATTTCTGCTAGGCTAACGCCTTCATCACGCAGCCACCCAGGCACCAATTGATACAAAACAAACAGCGGTAAACCTGAACTAAAACCGGTAAAAATACAAATAAGCATACGCTTATTTAAGATTGCTTCTTTAAAAGAGCTAGTTTTTGCTGGAGAGTTCGTTGGCATTAACAAGTAATTCAAGATGATAAAAGGTAATACTTTCAGTCTATCAGAGGCTTGCTACTAGCAGAAGAGGATCATGTTATTTGAGTGATTATTTAATGATTGGTTAAATTTAAGCTCCGTTTAGCTAAGCGATGGGGCGCCAGCCAATACAGTCAATAGGGTAACTACCTGAGCCGTTGAAGAAATCTAAACAAGTGTTCATTTCACTTTTGAAAAATAGATCTTGGCCTAGTGCTTGCGCACCATGTAAGCTCACTTCGTGCATTAAATGCCAAAATACCCGCTCTTTAGCGCTGTGTGGCGTTTCATCAACAACATTTAATAAAGTCCACTCGGACATTGTGTCTAAAATAAAGCGGTCTAACTCAGTATAGTGAAGCTTTTGTTCGATGACTGCGCCAACATAGGCGTGCATTTCTAGTATTTTTTGATCGATAAACTGCTCAATTATCATGAAGTCCCCTTAATACATATACTACTTGGCACTACGAATGGCGGTGTTTAGCTAGGGTAATGGTGATCACCGGCAAAGAATTAGCGCCTTATTATTGATTCACATTTTTATTTTTATTTGTGATCTTTTTTATTGGCTATCTTATTTATCGGTGATAATTGGATTTTTGTCAAAAAAATAGCACTTTTTTTTGTTACTTTTTTGTAAAATGTTGGTTAGCATAGATAAAGTAAACTTGGCTTAATTATCTGCCGGTAAAAGAGTTGCTTTGATTAACATGACTGGTTTTAGTGGTACATCATTCCAAGCCATTTCTTCGTTGTAATCGGTAGGTACTTTAGCTATGGCTGTTAGTACTTCTTCACCTTCAACGATTGCGCCAAACACCGCATAGCCCCATTTTCTGCCTGGGTCTAATGTGGTGTTATCTGCTAGGTTAAAAAAGAATTGGCGATTGGCTGTATGTGGTCGGTTTTCTTTAGCCATAGCAATGGTACCCATTTCATTTTTTAAACCATTACCAGATTCATTAATGATGTTTTTACCTAGTTTCTTGGCGGTAAATTTAGCGTCATAAGCACCACCTTGGACAATAAAGTCTTCAATAATTCGATGGAAAATGGTGTTGTCATATTCACCTTTTACCACATACTCGAGAAAATTATCCACGGTAATAGGGGCTTTCACTCGATCAAGTTCAACAACAATTACCCCCATAGAGGTTTGCAATTTTACTTTAGGATAGATGTTCGTTGGATCAACCGCATAGCTAAAGGTACTACTGATTAGCAAAGTGCTTAAAATAATAAATTGAAAAAAAAGTTTCATAATTACCTACCGATTATGGGGGAGGCGCATAGCCCCCTTGCAATCTGCTATAAAAAAGTTTTAATGTCGTTACTGGACAAAATTTGTGTTAATAAACTACTCAAATGCTGATTAAATTCACGTTCTAACACCGCGATATCAGCATTAAGAGCACCTTCGCTATGGCCACGCGTTTTAAAGCGACTGGTCAGGGTTTGCTTGCTGTTATCAATAGAAACTTTAATGATAATTTCACTTTGGGTGTTATAGCTAACACTTTCCTGATCAACACTGATGACTGCTTTTTCTATAGTAACCGTCATCTTGTTTGTTGCGTTATCAGTAAAAGATAAACCTTGCTGTTGCCACTGTTTAACTAAAATTCCCTGAATAATATCTTCAAGACGCTGTTCGGATGAAAGTATTGTTGCTGCTTCATCCTTCTCCAGTATTTGAATAATATGGGTGCTGGTCCGCATATCAACAACAGTGAGCTGTGCTTCTTTATGAGATAGCTGGTTCGATGGCGCTATGTTCACTTGTGGCGATACTATTAAATGAGTAGGCGCGGCACTACAACCAACAATGCTGATAAGTAATGAAGCTAGAATTATTGATTGTAATCTGTATAAATTCATTATTTTATCTATCTTCTCTTATCGTTTAATTGCAGATTGCGTGACAAACTTATTATTACTGGCAATTAAGGTTTCGTTACCAAAAAGGCGCTGTAACTTAATATGATAAGCTAATTGCTGGTTACCAATAATACGTAACTCTCCGCCTTTCTTTAATACTCTATGACTGTCTTTAAACATCTGCCAAGCAATATGATCTGTGGTGGCGGTATTTTGATGAAAAGGTGGATTACACAAAATCAAATCAACGCTGCCACCTTCTATATCAGTCAATGAATCATTAAGGATAAACTCACAATTTTCAATTGATTCAGGTAGATTTGTTTTTATATTTTCTTCAGCAGAAGCGATGGCCATAGTTGATTCATCAATAAACTGAACATGTGCTTCAGGTTGGTTAGCCAATACGGTTAGACCAATCACGCCATTACCACAGCCTAAATCAATTACTTTGCTGTTAGCGGCAACTTCAGGTAAGTTTTCAATAAAATATCGCGCGCCAATATCTAACTTTTCTCTGGCATAAACATTGGCATGATTGCTAATGCTAAGTTCACGTGAAGGTGAGTCATTGGTAGATTTATGCGTTATGGTCCATACCGTTGGAAAAGGCGAGTGATTTACCTGTTGATTAGTTAGATGACAGTCAAACTGGCAAAATACTAAGCGGGCTTTTTTTACCGCTAAAGAGGTTTTAGTTGTACCTAGGTATTTTTCAAACACTTTTAAGGTGGCGCTGTGTATTTCTTTAGCGCGATCTGCGGCGATAAAAATACAGTTATCGCTAACTGATTGCTTAATTTGAATAAGCTGTTCAATTAACATTGCTTTGCTTTTAGGAATTTTATATAAAATGACATCAATGTCATTAGGTAAGGCATCAAGCGAGTTTAGCTGGGTAATATTGCTATCGTCTAAATAATTTTGCTCTATATTGTAGCTTATGCCTTGGCTACTAATATAAGAGTCATTAATACAAACTACTTCAGCATTCTCACTACCTGAATGGCAAAAATTCGTTGCCAATGCGCCAAAGGCATCATTAAAAATAGCCACCTTGGTATTAGCGTTAATTAAACCTTGTTCTTCAATATAGTTTATTAGGTACTCATCGGCTGAGTCCCATGCTTGTAAACTACGGTTTACTTGCGCAGCAGGGAAACGGCTTAGGAATAAGTTCTTATCATTAACAATAAAAGGGCTGATCATATAATTGGCTAAAATGGCAGTGAAAATTTGCCCGCTATTGTGTCATAATTCACAGCATATTGTTGGTCTATCCACTTAATTCAGCGAGAAAAGAATGACTGTTGCCGCTATTATTGAACAAAAACTGCTTGATGCTTTTCAGCCTTCACACTTAGATGTGATCAACGAAAGTAATAACCATAATGTACCACCGGGTAGTGAATCTCACTTTAAAGTGGTTATTGTTGCTAAGGCTTTTGAAGGTGAACGATTGATTAAGTGTCATCGCTTAATCAATGCAGTGCTGGCAGAAGAGCTAGCTGAAAAAATTCATGCGCTGGCATTACACACCTATACCGAGTCACAATGGCAAGAGCAGTTCGCTAACAATA
>NZ_JABSOV010000116.1 GCF_013215345.1 Colwellia sp.
TTGGAGTTTTCAACAAGTTATAATGCCAAGCTAACCGAAACGTTAGATGTACCTATGTCACTTGTTTACACTTACTCTGATTCAGAATTTAAAAATAGCTTTAAGTCTGACTTTCCTATGTGGGGCACTATCACCGCTGGCGATGGCTTACCTTATTTAGCAGAGCATCAATTAACGCTAAACCTTGGTCTTACTGCGGAGCAATGGGATATTAACTTTATCGCCCGTTATGTCGGTGAAATGCTTGAGGCTTCGGGTGAAGATGTGACTTTATCAGGTGAAATAACGGAAGCTTATGTAGTCGTTGATTTATCAGCAAGCTATTATCTTGGCCAGTATGGTAAAGTCTATATCAAAGCCGATAATATCCTTGATAGCCAAGAAATTGTCAGCCGTAGACCCTATGGCGCAAGACCAAGTAAACCACAACAGATGTTTGTCGGTTATCAATATAGCTTCTAGTTAAAAAGTTGTTATTAGGCTCGTTATAACGTTGCGCTAAATCAAAACAGAATTTGCTGTTTTGATTTAGCATAGCCTTTTAGAACACTTCTTTTTAAACTTGTTAGGCGGTTATGTGCTGGATTTTTTATCAATTAATATATCGGAACTCAGCCAATATTTTTTTGATGCCAATAAACGTATTTACATTGTTTATCTACTTTCTGCACTAGCGCTGGCTGTTCCTGTTTATTGGCTGAAGTTTTCTAGCTTCTCTCTGCTACCTTTCTTACGCTTTGTTTTTCCTAAATCTATTTACACCCATAAATCGGCTCGGCATGATTATGTCCTATTAGTGGTAAATAAGCTGATCAAATCAGCATTATTCCCACTTGTAGTCATTACCATGGCACCCATTGCTATTGGTATTTCATCGACAATAGAATACTTATTTGGTTATCTAGAGCCCATTGCTTTATCTACTACCGCTATTATTGCCATTTTTACCGTATTACTATTTTTATTTGATGATTTTACCCGTTTTTTATTACATTATATTTTGCATAAAGTCCCGATGTTGTGGGAGTTTCACAAGGTACATCATTCGGCTTTAGTGCTAACACCTTTTACCATATATCGCAGCCATCCGATTGAGAGTTTACTGTACGCCTTTAGAATGACGCTAACCCAAGGCTTTGTAGTCGGGCTCTGTTATTACTTCTTTGGTCCTACCCTGAAGATGTATGACATTTTAGGGGCAAACGCTTTAGTATTTTTGTTTAACTTTTTTGGCTCAAATTTACGCCATAGCCATATTTGGTTAAGTTGGGGTGATAAAGTAGAGAGCTACTTGATAAGCCCAGCCCAACACCAAATACACCACAGTGATAACCCTAAGCATTTTGATCGTAACTTCGGCTCAGCTCTTGCTCTATGGGATAGGTTGTTTTTCTGTCATATTAAAGCATCGCAAGTAGATAAAATAACTTATGGCATTAGTGTTAATCACAAAGGTCATAATAGTTTGCTGCAAATCTATTTTGAACCCTTCAAAAAGGCTGCTCAAAGTCTTATCCCTAAGCGATAGCAGAGAAAATATTTCTTTATAACTTGCTGTTAACTATTTTCTTATAGGCTAGCTATACTCTTTAGCAGTCACTTAATTTATAAGTTTTTATTGTGTAAAGCGCTTCGTCAATTAACGTGATCTGTCGACAGTAAGCTCACTGTTTAGGTATGTCATGAAACTCTGCAAATAAATCATGCAAGTAAACCGTGGCCTTTAGTTATGAAATTTAATTGAGGTATTCGGCTATATGGCTAAAAGCAAAGCCAGTAAAAATGTTACTCGAGAACATGCAGCAAAGGCTGAAAGTGTCGGCTTTTTCAAACGCTTTGCTTTTGTTTTCGAAAGCATATTTATTATCCTCCTTACTGCCGTCTCACTCTGGCTAACGCGTTTAGTCGATGTACCTGAATTTGTCATGCAAATGTCTAGTAAACAGCAATATTGGCGCTTAGATGAAATCATTATCTTCGCCAGTATTTCTGCCCTTGGTTTATTAATATTATTAACTCGCTACAGCTTATATTTACGTAAAAAAATAAAGCGACAATTTATTGCTGAAGAAGAAATTAAACGCCTGGCTTTTTTTGATAGCTTAACTAACCTGCCGAACCAAGAACTTTGCCTAAATCGTTTACAGCATGCCTTAGCAGGGGCAGCAAGAAGCAATACCACAATAGCGGTGTTATTTATTGGCATTGAAGACTTTAAGTCTATCAATGATAAACAAGGCCACGAGAGTGGTGATAAGTTACTGCAACAAGTCGCCAAGCGCTTATCAAGTGAGTTACGCTCTGGTGACACCTTAGCGAGAATTACTGGTGTCGAGTTTCTAATAATACTTGAATCACTTTCGCCCACAGAAGATATAAATTCTTTTGCAGCTAAGTTATTGGTAAAACTTACTAAATGCTACAGAATTTCGATGCAAGAAATGTATATAACCAGTAATATTGGTATTGCTGTCTATCCTAATGATGGAGAGCACAGTAAAGAATTAATAAAACATGCAGATACTGCGATGTGTTTTGCCAAGGAAAAAGGCCGTAATGGCTTGGCCTTCTTTTCTAAAGAGTTACAACAGCAAGTCAACACTAAGAAAAAAATTGCCGAACAATTACTTGAGGCTATGGAGAAGGATGAATTTACTTTACATTACCAACCAATAGTATCAACAGACTCTAATGAAATCATCGCTGTTGAAGCCTTATTACGTTGGCATAATGAATTCCTTGGTAATTTGGCACCGGATGTTTTTATCCCCATTGCCGAAGATATAGGCATGATGGCACAAATAGGTGATTGGGTGCTTAATCAGGCTTGTTTACAGAACAAAACTTGGCAGAAGATGGGATATCCGGGGTTGGTGATATCAATTAATATGTCAGTGATGCAATTAAGCATAACGGATTTCGCTGCCACCATTTCCAGCTCGCTAGCTGATAGTAACTTAGAGCCGCAATACCTAGAGTTAGAGTTTACTGAAAAAACTCTGATGAAGGATGCCAAACAATCCATCGTGCAACTTAGGCAATTGAGTGCTTTAGGTGTTTCTATCGCCCTTGATGACTTTGGTACCGGATACTCTTCAATAAAGTATTTATCTAAATTTAAACTTAACAAATTGAAAATAGACGGTAGTTTTATAAAAAACATCCCTAAAAGTGCAACTGATGTCATGGCTACTCGAGCCATGATTGCTCTAGCTAGGCAATTAAAGCTACACGTAACCGCTGAAGGAGTCGAAACTGCCGAGCAGCGTGAATTTATGGCGGTTAGTCATGTGAACTCTATGCAGGGTTATCACTTTAGTCACCCCATTGATGCCAAAGCCTTTGAGCAGCTATTGCAATCCCCGTCCTGGCAGAAAACTTAACCTAGTAGTTAAGTTTTTTTAGTTTAGTCGCTATCTTTTTACGCCATTTCTTCAAGAATAAATAAGAGCAGTAATAAGCCGAACTAGTCAATTAGGTAAATAAAGCTTGTAAAAACCCACTAAAAGCGTAAAATACGCGAGCTTTTCTGTCGATTATAGGCAGAAAGTGTCTGGAAAATCCGTTTTAACACTTAACATATATAGAGGACGATATGGTTACCATTCGTTTAGCTCGTGGTGGCGCTAAAAAGCGTCCATTCTATCAGGTTGTTGTTGCAGATAGCCGTAACTCTCGCGATGGTCGTTTCATCGAGAAAGTTGGTTTCTTCAACCCAACAGCACAAGGTCAAGCAGAAAAATTACGCTTAGATCTAGACCGTATTACCCATTGGGTAGGTCAAGGTGCGACAGTATCTGATCGTGTGGCTAAGTTAGTTAAAGACGCTACTGCGGCTTAATTACTTAGTAGGTAGAGGGAGAAAATTGTGAGTAAAGAACAACAAATCACCTTGGGTAAAGTAGGCGCTGTTTATGGCATCAAAGGCTGGTTGAAAATTCATTCATTCACTGGTGAAACCGATGCCATACTTGACTATTTTCCTTGGTCATTAAAATTAGGGAATAAGATACAAACAGTAGAAATTACTGATTGGCGCAAGCATAACAAAGGCCTAATTGTGAAAGTGGCGGGTATTGATGACAGAGACGTAGCGCAAGCATTAGTCGGCTCAGAAATACAAACCAGTGAAGCAGCGTTGCCAGAATTATCGCAAGATGATTTTTACTGGCGCGATTTAATAGGTATGTCTGTAGTGACTAACAAGGGTTACGACCTGGGTGTAGTTTCAGACATGATGGAAACTGGCGCTAACGATGTACTGGTTGTGAAAGCTAACTTAAATGATGGCTTTAGTAAAAAAGAGCGGTTAATCCCTTATCTTTTTGAACAAGTAATTGAGTCGGTTAGCATTGAAAATAAACAAATCTGTGTTGACTGGGATCCGGGTTTTTAACTTGTGACTAGCACTACCTCTACTAAAGAGAAAAACAAAATGTGGATTGGGGTTATTAGCCTTTTTCCCGAAATGTTTAATGCTATCACGGAGTACGGGGTAACAGGTCGAGCGATTCGTAATGGGTTAATTGAATTTCAGTTATGGAATCCAAGAGACTTTACCCATGATAAACATCGTACCGTTGATGATCGTCCTTATGGCGGTGGTCCGGGTATGTTAATGATGGTGCAACCATTACGTGATGCAATAGCTGAAGCGCGTAAAGCTGCTGATGCTGATGCTGCCATTCATGGTGGTAAAAAGGCTAAAGTTATCTACTTGTCTCCGCAAGGACGAAAGCTTGATCAACAAGGCGTAAGTGAATTAGCACAACATGATCGACTAGTATTTATTGCTGGGCGATATGAAGGCATAGATGAGCGATTAATCGCGTCAGATATTGACGAAGAATGGTCGGTCGGCGATTACATTTTAAGTGGTGGTGAACTCCCTGCGATGAATGTGATTGATGCCGTAGCACGCTTAGTGCCAGGCGTTTTAGGACATAAAGAATCAGCAGAGCAGGACTCCTTCTCTAACGGTTTATTAGACTGTCCTCATTACACTCGGCCAGAAGTAATGACTACTCCTAACGGGGACGCAATGTCAGTACCAAAAGTGTTGCTTAGTGGTAATCATGAACACATACGCTTATGGCGACAAGAGCAATCTTTGCTAAGAACGTGGACTAGAAGACCAGAATTATTAATTAACCTAGCTCTGACAGCTGAGCAGGAAAAAGCACTCGCTTTAATTAAAAAACAAGCGAAGCAAACCACTTAGACTGTGCAAACTAGGAAGAAGGTATTATGAGTAAAATTCTTGATATGCTCGAGCAAGAGCAATTAAAAACTGATCTACCAACATTCGCTCCGGGCGATACTGTTGTAGTTCAAGTAAAAGTTACAGAAGGTGAGAAATCACGTCTTCAAGCGTTTGAAGGTGTAATTATTGCTGTTAAAAATCGTGGCTTACATTCTGCTTTCACTGTTCGTAAAATTTCGAACGGTGTTGGTGTAGAACGTGTATTCCAGACACATAGCCCAATTGTTGACTCAATTGAAGTGAAACGTCGCGGTGATGTTCGTCAAGCTAAACTTTACTACTTGCGCGAGCTATCTGGCCGTAAAGCACGTATTAAAGAAAAATTGGCTAAGAGATAGAAATATTTCTTATACATTTTTCTGTAAAGAAAGTTTGAAAAAAAGCCTGAATAAGCAATTATTCAGGCTTTTTTGTGCGAGCAGTATTTATAAACACTGCGCCATTATCATAACAGTCTCATTAAGTTTGTGATCTTGTTGTGCGTAGAAAAAACAAATCAGGGCAAGGCGCTCGATTGAGCAATAGCTGGCGTGTGTGATTGAGAGCAACGCTGATATGGCGTATTTTAACCAGCAAAAGTGAGCAATAATTTAATGAAATTTCTATCAGTATGAATACTTTTGATAATAAAAGATGAAGTGGCAATTTAAATGACTTTAGTCAAGGAAGATGATTTAAGCATAGTCATTTTACGGTTTGATTATTTAACGTCGTATAAAGTCATTGTAAACCCATCGAAGAAGCGCGTGAGCAACGATGAATTGAAGGGAATAAGCACTTAGCAAGAAAATTGAAGTGGTTAAATTTACCTTTGTTCTCTCTTCAAATTTTCAGAGATTAAAGCCAGTGATAATATGCTGATAAATAGTAAAGCTATAGCAGGTGACTGCAAGGAAAAATCTACCGTTGCATGTAATAGCATATGAATAATAGCAGCCGCACAGCCAAAAGAGACGCCTTGATACAAGGGGGTTTTACGTTTTACAATTGTCTTCAATGAAATAAACAAACAATACAGCACCATCGCGCCTAATAAAAACGTGATAGGTAAACCAAGCTCAGCTGAAAATTGAATGTAATCATTATGAGCATGGTCATAAAAGCCAGAGTAGGGCTGTGCTTGGTATTGAGAAAAGCTTGAATAGAAACTTCCTCCACCCATGCCAAATACTGGGTATTCTAATATCATAGGTATTGAATCACGTACCACTTCATCTCTTGTTTCAGACGCTAAACTGGTTTCTAACAAACGTTGTTTCACCTTTTCAACACCAAAAATAGTACCAACTAAGATAAGATCGATAATAAAGAAGCTCAATATCAACAAACGTAAGTTTTTAGGTTTCCGGTTATAAAAGAAAAAAGAGAAAATACTGATGGCAGCCAAAGCCAAGAAAAAAGCCGAGTTACCCATGCGTGAACGCGTTAAGATTAAAGCAATGATCATAATAATCAAACTAAGACGAATCAGCATTTTACTACTTAATAAAACCGAGGCAATATCACGGATTTTATGCCGTACTTGATGACCAGAACCTTTTAAAGAGAGTTGGCTGATCAATACACCAATGCCAATAGACAAACACAGCGCTAAGTAATTAGCTAATTGGTTCTTATAAATAAAACTACCTACCGCAGCTGTTGAATAAGGGATAGAAAAAATAGGCGATATCATACCCTCATTAAGGTTTAACCAGCTGGCATACAAAGCTTGAAATAATCCAGATATAAGAATGGCGAGCGCAAATTCATAAAGGGTTGTTTTGGTATTAACATAATAAAACACTAACCAAGCAAACTGGGTTAAAGCGAGCGTCTTTAACAACATGATATGAGTCATGGAAGGATCAAATGAAAGTGTTGGAAATGAACGACCTAAAAGAGTGCCCAAACCTGGGGTAATTTGCAGCACTAACCACAGTGCTGTTACGCTAAGCGGTGCAAGTATAGCAAGTGAATACCTAGGCGGAATAAAGGACTTTTTGTTCTTGATGCTAACCAACAAATGACCTAAAAACAATGCAAATATAAAAAAATCAAGTGTCGAGCTTGCCCAAATTCTATTCGCCCCTAAAGGTATGGGGGCATAAATAATAAGTGCACATAGGCTATAAAAAAAAAAGTTATTCAACGGAACCTTATTACCTGTGTAGTGGTATAGAGGAAAGCTTAAACAAAGGAACTAAGAGCTAAAGCAAAGTGGTAGAGCTAATACTAAAAAAGACCCCGTAGGATCTTTTTTATACAGTAAGCAAACTACTTATTGGTTATCTGAAATACCGCCGCCGCCGCCGCCGCCGCCAGCATTACCACGGTTAGTATTGCCAGTGTTACCGGTGTTATTTCCAGTGTTTCCAGCAATAACGTTATCATTTCCAGGATTACCAGCAGCAGTAGCCTCTGAAGCGATGGTAGCATCAACGCCACTTGCAATAGCGATAGCCGTTAGTGTATCGCCATCTACACCTGCCTCAGTTGCAACCTTTAATATGTTAGCAATTAAAGGTGAGTCAACCCCAAGTGCAAATATTGCTGAGGCAACAAGCGTTTCAGCAGCCTCAGTGTTTGCACCTACAACTTTAATTGCTGCCGCAAGTAGCGACTCTGCAAATATAGGAAACTGAGAAATTGCAGCGATTAATGCTTCATTAAGGTCACATTCTTTCGATTCTGTAATATCTACGCTACATTTGTTTTCTGAAAAACTATCAATGTAACTTTGTGCTGTTTGGTTAATATCTTTCGCTTGAGCTGGTAAAGTTATTGCGCTTAATGAACCGAAAATTACGGCAGCTAAAATGTTCTTGTTCATAGCGATGTTTCCTTTCCATACTATATTTTCGGTTATGATAACTTAACAGGCGAATAAACACACCCTAAACTAGTATCTTTTCCCATCAACGTTAATGTTTTCTGTATGAAGTTTCCTTGCAGTCCATCACAAGCAAGCTCTGACAATAATTGCTGGGTTTCTAAACTATCTACATGACTGGTTAATATTTTAATGCCTACGCCATGACCAATTTGTGTCACCGCTTGAATAAAATGTTTGTTCTCAAGGTTAATCTCAAGTTCATGGATATAAGCGCCATCGATTTTTAGATAATCGACATCTAAGCCCTTAAGGTACTTAAAAGAAGTAAAGCTGGCACCAAAACGGTCAATACATATTTCAATACCTAGAGATTTTACCGACTGTATAAATTTAATGCTTGAATCTATGCCAGCAAGAATCGCTTCTTCATTAATTTCAAACACCAAGCGGGGCAGGTTGTTTTTATGTTCTTCAATAAAACTTGCCAGCCAATGTCTAAATTCTGCACTATGCAATGATTGATGAGTTAGGTTAATCGCTATTTTACTATCTAAAGAGATATCAGTTAAATTGACTAATTTATTTAACACCAATTTATCTAATTCTTGAGATTTGTTGGTACGCTCAGCCATAGAATATAACTGGTTGTTAGCGACAACTTCATTATTGTTTAAAAATTTACTAAATAATTCATAATATAAAACGTCATCATCACTGGGTGAATCATTACTAATAGCACTATCAGTTTTTGAAACTACCGGTTGAAAGGTAAATTCAATATGGTTTGTTTTAACTAAATTATCAATGATGCTCGACCATGCATGTAACCCATGCGATGTTTGGCTGTTATTATCGTTATAAATCTCACCTGACGACGTTGCAGAGTTTTCTTGGGTTAACAGGGTATCTAATTTTGCTAATAACTCAGTCAGCACTTCGCTATTATTATAATTGGTTGCTACTAACTTACCAAAACCCTCTTCATAATATTGAGAGTTCAAAATAGAAAACTCATTATTAATATGCTGACAAAACGCTATTACCTCTTCACCGACACTTTGAATAGTAAAAAAGAAACTACCGCCATTTACCCGATAAACCTTAGCACCGATAAAAGAGTTTAACTGCTCAGTAATTAATTTAGCCGCCTGGCAAACGTAATTATCACCAGCTTTATAACCAAGCTCAGCATTAATACTTTGTAATGAGTGTAATTGTACTAAGCCCAAAGTCGCATAATCGTTAGATTGCATATCATCAACTGAGATTTTAAATTGGCTTTGAAATGCACGACGATTGCCTAATTGGGTCAAATCATCAATATATAATTCTTTAGTCAGTTTATTCGCTTGTTTGCTGGCTAGGTCAAAAGATGCTTGTATATTACTCACCATGATATTCATGGCATTAATAACGGTTTTAAGCTCTCGGGTCACAGGAAGTTTTTTAATAAAAATGAAGTTTTTCTTACTAACAGAGTTTGCTTGGGCTTCTACTTGAGCTAATGGATTTAACACAGAACCTAATATCAAATGGGCAACTAAAAATGAAAATAGCGCAATCACTAAAGAGGAATAAAAATTATTAATGGCATGTTGCCAAAGTTTTAGATAAGAAGATCCCACATGACTTTGAAAACTTATTATGCCGGCAATATTCCAACCATTACTTACTTCACTTGACATAATTGGCGGTGTTAATTCAAAAAAATTAATAAACCATGATGGCACACCATCAATAACCCTATTATTTTCACGAGACATCATTACTTTATCATCAACGTCGATCAGTGACACTTTTTGATAATAGCCAGAGTCAAAAATTGCCACTATCATGGTTTCAACAATCATCGAGTTTTCACCATCCATATAAGGTGAAATTGATAGGCCGACACTGGTCGCTGCATCTTGAGCATGACTCTTCATTTGATCGTTTAAATAAGTACGTGTGGTATCGACACTTACCCAAGAAGCGCCGATAAAAGTAATTAACGCTATACCAATAACTAAGCTGTAAAGCTGTGTTCTTAAACTTATTCCTGTTTTAAGTGAAATAGTCATATTTATTATTTCCCTGCGAAATTTTTATTTTTATCTTGTTTTAAGTTATTAAATGATTAGTTAACGGAAGCGAATGTTTGCATTTTACCCCCTTCAATGCGCTGTACTAAGTTGTTCCAAGCGGAAACTCCTCGGCTATTTTTTACCTTTCTACCTAGGCCTTTTGCTTTAGCCATCCATAAACCTTGTGCATTAAAACTGTAAATAGGTTTTAAGTCTCGTCTTTTGCTCGCCAGTAACACCTTAGGATTAAAGTTATCTAAAACGAAAGGTACATCTTTTGGGTTTTCAAAATAAATTAATACCATATGTGGTTGGTTGACGGTTAGCTGACGAACATACATTAAACGTAATTTGTTTTCGTCTACGCCTAAAGAGGTCAAAGTAAAATATTTTGCAATGGCAAAATCTTCACAATCGCCCTTACCACGACCAATGGTTTCAACAGGTGAAGCCCAGTAATCTTTTTTTCCCCAAAGGAGAATATCATCTTGGTAAGTAATACTTTTATTAAAAAAGTGATTCACTTTGTTAATTTTAGACCAGTCACTATCAGACTGATTATCAATCAATACATCACGCCATTTTTCAGCACGCTGCTTTGCTTCATCACCGTAAGTAGCGGTTAGTTTTTGATAAAATGAATCCGAGAAGAAATCATCTAATTGACTAGAAGAGGGGCAAGCAAACATGATTAACAATAAACACAGTAGGGTATTAACGTTTTTCAAAATACTCCTTACGTGCCAAGTTAAAAATGCCAAGTTAATTATTAAGTAAATTAACCGTAGAAAAGCATTAAATAATGTTCATGATTATAAATCAACAAAAATATAATATCGGCAGACGGAAAAATGTCGGGCCATTTTGTTTTGCTGAAAATCCCTTACTGGAGCTATGTCAGCGTTACTCGTTGTTGATCAATTGCCGCAGGGTTTAAAGCTATTTCTGCATATATTTACACGAAAGCACAACGCTGAATATTGTTTAACAAGGCCAAGTAATACGCAGCTAAAGATGACTTAGGGGTTAAATAGAATACTTGTGAAATGTTGTTTTTTGTTTCGATTCGTGCTGTTTTGTTGTGCCCTTACGATGTTTGTTGAAATTACTTTATCGGCTCTATATAATATCGCCTCGATATTTACTATGGATGTGCTGCAGTAAACGGATGTTAGTTTAAGTTAAGTTAAGTTAAGTTAAGTTAAGTTAAGTTAAGTTAAGTTAAGTTAAGTTAAGTTAGTTTTAACTTAAACCCAATCTCTTCTCAGCCTGTTTACACCCGCCCAAAACAGGATTAATAATGAAAGTTCAAAAAGCCGTTTTACCCGTTGCCGGTTTAGGCACACGCATGTTACCCGCAACAAAAGCTATTCCTAAAGAAATGTTGCCACTAGTAGACAAACCACTTATTCAATACGTGGTTAATGAAGCAGTAGCTGCGGGCATTAAAGAAATTGTATTAGTAACACACTCTTCCAAAAACTCAATTGAAAATC
>NZ_JABSOV010000117.1 GCF_013215345.1 Colwellia sp.
TTCTATCAATACAGTATCACGACTCGGATCCATTCTTGTGGTCATTGCCCAGATAACATCTTCCCAGTTTCTAGCATTGATATCGTCATCACAAACTATGACAAACTTGGTGTACATAAATTGCCGTAAGAATGACCAAACGCCCATCATTACTACCTTAGCGTGACCGGCATATTGCTTTTTAATAGTGACAATAGAAAGTCGATAAGAGCAAACTTCTGGCGGTAAATAAAAGTCCTGGATTTCAGGGAATTGCTTTTGCAAAATAGGCACAAAGACTTCATTAAGGGCAACACCTAAGATGGCAGGTTCATCAGGTGGCCTGCCCGTATAGGTACTATGATAGATAGCATCTTTGCGCATAGTTATATGTGTTACTGTCATCACTGGAAAACTATCCACTTCATTGTAATAACCAGTATGATCGCCATAAGGCCCTTCTGGCGCCATTTCATCGGGGTCTAAATAGCCCTCCAAAATTATTTCAGCGCTAGCGGGAACTTCTAAATCATTACTTATAGATTTAGCCACTTGTGTTTTAGCACCACGTAATAGACCAGCAAAAGCATATTCAGATAACGTATCTGGTACTGGCGTTACTGCGCCTAAAATAGTGGCTGGATCGGCACCTAAGGCAACAGACACAGGGTATTTCTCGCCTGGATTTTCTTTTTTGAATTCTTGAAAATCAAGTGCGCCGCCACGATGTGATAACCATCGCATGATGACTTTATTTTTACTCAGTACTTGCTGGCGGTAGATACCTAGATTTTGACGTTCTTTGTGCGGCCCTCGAGTGACCGTAAGCCCCCAAGTAATTAGGGGCGCGACATCGCCAGGCCAACAAGTTTGTACCGGTAGTTTAGTTAAATCAACATCATCACCAGATAAAACTATTTGCTGACACAATGGCTTCTTGATGACCTTTACTGGCATATTTAATACTTGTTTATACACAGGTATTTTACTTAGCGCATCACGGAAACCTTTTGGTGGCTCAGGCTCTTTAAGCATAGCCAGCAACTTGCCAACATCGCGTAAGGCAGCAACATTTTTTTGGCCCATGGCTAGAGCAACCCTGTCAGGGGTACCAAAAAGGTTGGTAAGTACCGGCATACTGTGTGGCTTACCATTTTCATCGACCGGATTTTCAAAAAGTAATGCCGGACCTTTCGCTTTAAGCGTTCTATCGCTAATCTCTGTCATTGCTAAATGAGTAGATATTGGCTGAGTAATACGCTTAAGCTGGCCTATTTTTTCAAGTTGACTGATAAAGTCTCTTAAATCACTGTATTTCATCTAAGTTACCAGTAAGAGGTAAGGTACTATACCCATTATCAATCAAGATGCAGGTTTCAGAGTGCTTGAGCACTTTGATTGATAACGGGTATGAGATAAAAAAACCAGTCATTAGACTGGTTTTCATTAATTAAGGTTGAGCTATAAATAAAGCGATTATTTACGCTTCATTGAATCAAAAAACTCATCATTAGTTTTAGTCATGGCCAATTTATCGATAAGGAACTCAATGGCACCAACTTCATCCATTTCATGAACAACCTTACGCAGAACCCACATTTTTTGTAATTCAGCAGGCTTAGTAATAAGCTCTTCACGACGAGTACCACTGCGATTAATGTTAATTGCTGGGAATACACGTTTTTCAGAAATTTTCCGTGACAGGTGTAATTCCATATTACCTGTACCTTTAAATTCTTCGTAGATAACTTCGTCCATTTTAGAGCCCGTTTCAACTAGCGCTGTCGCGATAATTGTTAAGCTACCACCTTCTTCGATGTTACGTGCTGCACCAAAGAAACGTTTTGGACGATGTAAAGCATTAGCATCAACACCACCAGATAGAATTTTACCCGACGAAGGAATAACTGTGTTGTAAGCACGGGCTAAACGGGTAATCGAATCAAGTAAAATGACCACGTCTTTTTTATGTTCAACTAAACGTTTTGCTTTCTCAATGACCATTTCTGCCACTTGTACGTGACGACTTGCTGGTTCATCAAAGGTAGAAGCAATAACTTCACCTTTCACCAAGCGCTGCATTTCAGTTACTTCTTCTGGACGCTCATCAATTAATAATACCATTAGCTCGGCATCAGGATAATTATGGGCAATGCTTTGTGCAATATTTTGTAATAATAAGGTTT
Source organism: Colwellia sp. (assembly GCF_013215345.1). Classification (GTDB taxonomy): domain Bacteria; phylum Pseudomonadota; class Gammaproteobacteria; order Enterobacterales; family Alteromonadaceae; genus Colwellia. The sequence goes on from NZ_JABSOV010000117.1 coordinate 2,166, forward strand.
TACCGGCTTTTGGCGGCGCAACAATTAAACCACGTTGGCCTTTACCAATGGGTGACGCTAAATCAATAACACGAGCGGTAATATCTTCTGTTGAACCATTACCACGTTCCATGATGAAGCGATCGGTTGGATGAATCGGGGTTAAGTTTTCAAATAATATCTTATTACGGGTGTTTTCTGGGCGGTCAAAGTTAACCTCAGTCACCTTTAATAGAGCGAAGTAACGCTCGCCTTTTTTCGGTGAACGAATTTTACCTTGGATGGTATCACCCGTGCGCATACTAAAGCGGCGAATTTGGCTTGGTGATACATAAATGTCATCTGGCCCAGCTAAATATGAAGAGTCTGCTGAGCGTAAAAAGCCAAAACCATCTTGTAAAATCTCTAAAACACCGCCACCGAAAATATCATTATCACCTTCAGCATGTGCTTTTAAAATAGCAAATATTATGTCTTGCTTGCGTGTTCTAGCTAGGTTCTCAAGCTTCATTTCCGCAGCAAGGCTAACCAATTCATTAATGGATTTTTCTTTTAGTTCGGTAAGGTTCATAGGGGGTTTCTTAAACTATTTTAAGTGATAGTGCCTTCGGCGATTGCCGACACAAGTGTATGTTAAATGTATTTGTTACAATAAGAATAGAGATAAAGCGATGTTATTTTGTACTCAGGGGCTAAATTTAGCACTAAAATTTGATTAGGTAAAGGCTGAATAAAAGCTAAGTAAATATTTTTTCAGCCAAAAACAAAAAGCCTGGTAACTTAGCTAGCAGTTATCAGGCTTTTTAAATCTTATCATTTATAAGTTTTTATCTAAAAACTCTTTTAGTTGAGTTTTCGATAGTGCGCCCACTTTCGTGTCAGCAATTTCACCATCTTTAAAAAGTAATAAGGTTGGAATACCACGTACACCATATTTAGGTGGTGTCGTTGAGTTTTGATCTATGTTTAATTTACCAACAGTCACTTTGCCTTCGTATTCATCGGCAATATCATCAAGTACTGGGGCAATCATTTTACATGGACCACACCATTCAGCCCAAAAATCAACTAATACTAAACCCGATGCTTTTAATACATCTGCTTCAAAACTATCATCAGTTAGCTGAACAATTTTATCGCTCATCATATTCTCCGTTGTTATGGCGAAAACGCCTTTGTGGTAATTACTCTGGGGGTAATTATACCGTGATTCACTGCTTTTCCAATACTGTTTTCTGTAACATTGTTATTAATTAAGCCGTAATAGCGATTCTAAGAAGTTAGTTTCCAGCTCAGAGCTATAATTATGGAAGTTAGAATAAATAAAGTTTTCATAGGTCTAATTATTCTAAATTAAACAAACTTGTGTCGTTCTTACTTGTCTGACAAGCTGCCCGTATGCAAGTTTAAATACTTATAAACAGCGTTATTGCTTTCGATAAGGACGCTACAACAAGTACCTTATTAGCTAATGCAGGAGTAATTTCCTGCATAACCATTATCTTCAAGCTAAAGCTTTTAATTCTCGCTGCATTAGAAATAACTCAATAGAGTTAGTATAAAATCTAATTAATTAATTTTTAAGCAACTATTTAGTAAACAAAAATGTTAAGCTTGCGCCATGAAAAAAACACACTTAACTGAAACAAAATTCACTGACCTAAATCTTGCCCCGCAAGTTGTCACTGGACTAGAAGCTATGGGCTTCGAATATTGTACGTCTATTCAGGCGATGTCTTTACCCGTTCTGCTAGAAGGCACTGATATAGCTGGCCAAGCACAAACAGGTGAAGGTAAAACTCTTGCCTTTTTAGCTGCTACTTTTCATCACCTTCTGCAAAAAGAAGCGCCTACACATAACCAACCTCGCGCCTTAATAATGGCGCCAACACGTGAATTAGCTATACAAATTCACCGTGATGCTAAAGAGATGGCAAAAAGCACTGGCTTACGCCTTGGTGTTGTATATGGGGGCGAAGGTTATGAAAGTCAACGCTTAGAATTAGAAGCTGGTGTTGATATTCTTATTGGCACTTGTGGTCGTTTGATCGATTACATGAAGCAAGGTATTTATAACCTTACTAACATTGAAGTCATCGTGCTTGATGAAGCCGATAGAATGTTTGATTTAGGCTTTATTAAAGATATTCGTTATATGTTTAATAAAATGCCTCCAGCTACTGAACGTTTAAGCATGCTATTTTCGGCAACTTTATCATTCCGTGTAAAAGAATTAGCCTTCGATCATATGAATGATCCTACCAGTGTTGAAGTTGCGCCAGAGCAAAAAACCAATATTCGTATTAGTGAAGAGCTTTTCTATCCATCTAACGAAGACAAGATGTCTTTGTTACAAACATTGATTGAAGAAGATTGGCCTGAAAAAGCGATTGTTTTTGCCAATACCAAACATGTTTGTGAAAAAGTTTATGATCACCTGAATGCCGATAAAATACGTGTTGGTTTATTAACCGGTGATGTACCACAGAAAAAGCGCTTAAAAATATTAGAGCAATTTACTGAAGGTACCATAGACATTCTGGTTGCAACCGATGTTGCTGCTCGTGGTTTACATATCCCTAGCGTAACTCATGTTTTTAACTATGACTTACCTGATGATTGTCAAGATTATGTCCATCGTATTGGTCGTACCGGTCGTGCTGGTGCAAGCGGTCATGCGATTAGTTTAGCTTGTGAGCAATATGTTTTTAATTTACCTGAAATTGAAACTTATATTGAGCATGAACTACCAGTAACTAAGTATGATCATGATGCATTATTGACTGATTTACCTAGACCTAAACCTCGTCAACGTCGTCATAGATCTAATACGTCAAGAACAGGTGGCAACCGCCAAGGTGGTCGTTCTAATACTCGACCAGCCAACCGTAGTGGTAATAGCAATCGCGGCAACCGCTAAACTATTCCCTGGATTTAAAGCACATTGAGTGATTTAGAGAGCCAAAATCAAGCCACGTCAAAGGCAATACCACAGTATGATGAGAACCATTACGCTGTGGTTGATTTAGGCTCTAATAGTTTCCACCTACTTATTACCTGCTTGATTACTGAGTCAAGTGCAGAACCAATAGGTGAATCAAATAGAAAATCACTAAAAACCGTTAATAAAGTTAAGCAAAAAGTACGCTTAGCTGCAGGATTAGATGATAACAACCTGCTTTCTGACGAAGCCATTGCACGTGGCCTTGACTGTCTGAAAAACTTCGCTCTACATCTACAAACTATCCCAGTAAATAATATCCTTATTGTTGCCACAGCTGCATTACGCATGGCTAAGAATAATCAGCTATTTTTTGATGCTGCTAAACAGATCTTACCTAAACAGATAAAATTATTAAGCGGTGAACAAGAAGCCAAAACAATTTATGCCGGGGTTGCCCATACCTCTATCAGCAATAAACACCAATCACATGCCAAAAAGTTGGTACTCGATATTGGTGGTGCTAGTACTGAAATTATCGTTGGTTCAGGCTGTACCGCAAAAAAATTGGTTAGTTTAGATATTGGTTGTGTTAGCTATATTGGTAAATACTTTGCTGGTGGCGTACTTAATCAGCAAAATTTTGACCTCTGTATCGCCGCTGCATCGAATGTTATTAATACAGTGAACAATGATTTTGTTCAACTTGGTTGGCAATCTGCTGTTGGCAGTTCAGGTACCATGCAAGCCATGATAGAGATACTTAAACAACGTCAACAAGCACCTACTATCACTTTAGTATTTCTTAATGAAATCCAGCAAACTCTGATAAGTTGTCAGACCATAAACAATATCGAAATAGCAGGACTAAGAGCTGATCGCAAAGCAATATTAGCCAGCGGGTTAAGTATATTGATAGCTTTGTTTAAATGTCTGCGTATAAAAGAATTATGTCTTTCAAGTGGCGCTCTTCGTGAAGGTTTACTCTTTGAATTAGTTCCTGACGCAAAAATTATCCATACTCTCTAGTATTACTTAACCTCAACTCTGGTTAATGAATGTTTGATACTTGCAAAGTAACTATTAATATCAATTAGTTGCAATACCAATAAAAAATATTAGTCTCTTTATATCACTCAATATTGATAGTTTAGTGTCTATCAAGGCGGTTCTGTGTACCCAATAGCTGGCTATTGGTAGCAGAACTAACAAAGATAGGCGCTAAAATAACTTATTGAGTAACTTTGCTTATCCAGAGTTGAGGTTACTTATCTTCCCTATCTTTTACTTGTCTTAAGATACCTTTAGCTACCCTTAGGAAGTGAATCCCTGAAATACCAAAGCGCCACTGGAATTTCAATAATGCTATAACTCAGTAAAGTGAACCAAAACCAGTTTAGCTCAAACATTAAAAAATCAAACTCCACAGCTGTCCCCCAATATTTATTTGCCACAATAACTAACGCTAAGCCAGAAGCCAGGCAATCAAATAGCGCCACTTTATTCAGGTTTTTACCGGCCAATTTCGGATACACAGAGACATAAGCAATTACAATAATTACAGTATTAAGTAATATTATAGTTAATTCAGCTGACATCAGTGCCTTCCTCATTTGATAGTGTGCTAACCCCTGCTTGGCAAGCGGCCAAAAGCTCATTGCTTAAATTTTTATCATCTAATGCCCTAGATAAAGCCAAGCCACCAACCATCAATACCACGCTTTGTAGTGCTTTTTCTCTACTTAGGCATAACGAGTCGGCTTGGGCGATAAAAGCTTGTAACGTTTTAGTATAAGTTGCTTTGACCTGACTATCTTGCTGATTAATATCGGAGACTAAAAAAGCTAACGGGCACGCTTGTTCATATTGATCATCTCTATGCTCAGCACTTAAATAATACTGCGCAAACGACTTCATATTCTGCGGACAATTTACTGGCTTTCTTTGAAAGGCGACAGTTGCTGCTTTTCTGATTGCTTGTGCGTATAAGTCACTCTTTGATTTGAAATGACTATAAAAAGCCCCGCGCGTTAACTCGGCATTTTTCATCACTTGGTCAATGGATATCTGCTCAAAGCCATGATGAGTAAAAAGCATAGCTGCACTGGTTAAAATTCTATCTTTTGACTGTGCCTTATGAGTATCTTGCCACGCCATTGCCATGTCCCAGTTGTTTGATTAATTACCTTGCTAGTATTCCATATTTTTAAAATATGTTCTTTAACATATTTTAATTAAGGTTAAGTTATTTCCTATACAGTAAATTTGATAAATAAAGGAGAATAAAATGACAGCTGAAACGATAAATATCTACGGACCAAGCTTTTCAAATTTCGTCCGCACGGTCATGCTGGTATGTGAAGAAAAAAAACTTGCTTACAGCGTTGGCTTTGAAGTGGCAGGAAAGGAAGTCGCCTTTAAAAGTGAGCAGCACTTAAGCTGGCACCCTTTTGGCAAGATACCGGTGTTACTAGATAACGGCTTGGTTCTGCCCGAAACAGCCAGTATTTGTCGCTACTTGGATGCAGATAAGGCGTTGCAGCCGGACAATAGCTTGGCTGTTGCCAAGCACGATGCCCTTTGTGCGTTAATCTCAATAGATATTGATAAAGTATTGGTACGAGAATACTTGCTGGAGTTTGCTTTTCCCAAAGGGGACAACAACAGTGTCCGCTTTGACGTGGTGAAAGAAGTTCAGCCTAAAGCTGCAACCGTACTCGCTATCATTGAAAAGATACTTGCTGAGGAAAACTCGTTATCATCTGCACAATTCACCATTGCCGATGCTTTATTAGCGCCCATATTGCATTATATATCTTGCTTACCTGCTGGTTTTAACCTGCTGACAGACTTTCCTAAGGTAGAGCAATATTTAGCTAATTTAATGACAAGACCGTCTTGCCAGAAAGTATTAATAGCTAAAAAACTTTAATAACAAGCTTAAAGCTTCCGACTAAGTCGAATGCTAGCCAATAAAAAACGCGAGAAATTCGCGCTTTTTTATTGGCTTTAAAGTTAAGTTTTAATTAAAAAATTAAGCGTCTTCTTTTAACCAGCGAGCAACTTTTTTGGCAAAGTAAGTTAGAATACCATCGGCTCCTGCACGTTTAAATGCTAATAAACCTTCCATAACACAAGGTTTTTCCTCTAACCAACCATTTTGAATAGCGGCCATATGCATGGCATATTCACCACTGACTTGATAAGCATAGGTTGGCACCTGAAAGGTGTCTTTAACACGGCGCACTATGTCTAAATAAGGCATACCAGGTTTTACCATTACCATATCAGCACCTTCGGCAATATCTTGAGCCACTTCATGTAATGCCTCGTTACTATTAGCAGGGTCCATTTGATAGGTATGTTTATTGCCACCTTTAATATTACCAGCTGAGCCGACGGCATCACGGAATGGTCCGTAGTAATTAGAGGCATACTTTGCTGAATAAGCTAGAATTTTAGTGTTAACAAAACCATTCTCTTCTAAAACTTGCCTGATTGCACCGACACGACCATCCATCATATCTGATGGTGCAACTATATCTGCCCCAGCATCTGCATGTGATAAAGCCTGTTTAGTTAAAATATCTTTGGTGACATCATTTAAAACATAACCGCTGACACCCGCTTTATTGTCATCACTGTCACTTAAAATACCGTCTTGGCCATGGGTAGTAAAAGGGTCAAGGGCAACATCAGTAATCACGGCAAGTTGTGGGAATTTAGCTTTAAGTGCGCGTACTGCGCGTTGAGCTAAACCCTCAGGGTTATATGCTTCTTCCGCCATCAATGATTTTTTATCACTTGGCGTTACCGGGAAAAGGGCAATAGCTGGAATGCCTAGATCGACCAGCTCTTGCGCTTCTTCTAACAATAAATCAATACTTTTACGCTCAACACCCGGCATTGAAGCAATAGCTTCACGCTGATTTTCGCCTTCAAGCACAAAAACAGGGTAAATAAGATCGTTGACTGTTAACTGAGACTCCGCCATTAAACGACGAGTATGATCATCAACGCGCATACGGCGCATACGACGAGCTGGATATTGGCCAAAAGCCGAATTACCATTGTGGTACATAAGTATTCCTAAAAATTATTCTGTTAATATATATTGTTGTGTTTGATTGCGGCCATTGTGCTTAGCTTGGTATAGCGCTTTATCAGCGCCAGAGAAAATTTGCTCGGGCCCGACATCAACTTCTTGCTGGTAAGTACAGGTACCACAGCTAATCGTGAGTGGTATCTCTATTTCTTGAAAGATGAATGCTTGTTCATTGAGCAGCAAACGTAATTGTTCAGCCATGAGTAAAGCACCTTCTACCTCGGTATTAGGCAGAATAAGACAAAACTCCTCACCTCCATAACGAAAGGCTATATCAGCACTACGCTTCAAGCTTTGCTTTATATGTTTAGCCAACCAAATTAGACACTGATCTCCGGCTAAGTGACCGTAGTTATCATTCACTAATTTAAAGTGATCAATATCAATTAACACTAAGCTCAATGGCGTTAGATTACGGCGACTACGGCGGTACTCGGCTAATATTTTTTGATCATAATGTCGTCGATTGTGTAAGCCGGTAAGTTCATCTAGGACATTTTTCCGTTCAAGCTCTTGGTTGGCACTTTCTAATTCTTGCAGGGCAATATTAAGCTCTAGAGTACGCTCTTGTACTCTTTCTTCTAATAAATCTTGATTGTCTTGTTGCTCTTGAGCCAAACTTTGCATTGCCTGATCGGCTATTTTGCTATTGTTTTTTGCTAATTTAACTCGCAATAACATTTTTTGATATTTTTTGTGAAAGTGACGATTTGAATAGCAGAAAATTAAGCCAGTTATTACGCTGCCTAAGAAAAAACCCATGCCAAAACATAGGCGTTCGGTCGACTCATCTGTCATTGCCATACTCACAGGAGTATATAGCATCAGTAAGGATACATAACCTGTGACTTTAGCGATAACAATTGGCTTCATTTAGGCTAATTCTTTCATTGTAGGAAAATTAAAGACTTTTTCGGCATTACGGCTAGTTTGCCAAGCAATCTCTTCTTGGTCAAGACCTGTAATGCTAGCAATTTCTTTCAGGATGTAAGGTAAATAACTAGGTTCGTTACGGCTACTTTTGGGTTTTGGTCGAATCGTTCGAGGCGTTAAATAGGGTGCATCCGTTTCAATCAATAGACGATTTAACGGAATTAAGCTGACAATATCTCGAAGAGTTTGACCACGGCGCTCATCACATAGCCAACCGGTAATGCCAATATACATATCAGCTTTAATGCATTGCATTAATTCATTTTTCTCACCAGTAAAGCAGTGAGAGACCATAGCAGGTACTTTACCTAAGTATGGCGATAGAATATTGAACCAAGGTTCAAAAGCATCTCTTTGATGTAAAAATAGCGGCATTTGTAGCTTTGCCGCTAAAGCAACTTGTTCGCTAAAAACTTTAAGCTGTTGTGCCGGAGCAGAAAAATTACGATTGAAATCTAAACCACATTCACCAATAGCTTTCACCGGGGCTTGCATAGCTAATTGTTGCAGTTGTTCTATGTAATCAATTGAAACATGGTCAGCGTCGTGTGGATGAACACCTGCGGTGCTATATAAAAAATAGGGGAAATCTTCTTGGTATTGCTGACACAGTGCTAAGGCTTTTTGACTTTCTGCAACACTGGTGCCCGTGATCAGTAAACCACTGAGCGCAACCGATTGTGCGCGAAGAATGACTGCTTCACGGTCTTTATCGAAGCGCTTATTGGTTAAGTTAACGCCAATATCTATTAAAGTGCCTTTATTCAAAGTAATCTCGCTCTATTTTAGCCTTTTGACTTTAATCCGTTTATTGCTATGTTCTTTTTTTAAATATACCGCGCCAAGTGCGCCCTTGGTTATACTTACTTTCAAACCAACTTGTAACTTAAGCTTCTGACCATCTTTTTGTTGCCATTTTTGACCATTTTCAAAAACTATTTTCCATTGTCCACGTAATGTTTTAGTTAATTCACTAATGGTCAGGGTAATGCTATTTATTTCTTTAGCCAGTTCTTCTTTCGATTTTTCTACATGACCTTTGGCAAATTCATCAATTTGCTGCTCTGTTAATGGCAACTTTTCACTTGTTACTGCCTTACTAGTAGTTTCTGCTGGTAAAGTCTTGCTCTGGGTAAGTGCATCAAAACAGGTTAATCTTGCTTGGTCCTGGCTTATTTGACTACAAGTATTGATTTCAGCAGCGAGATGAGGCGCTTTAGCTTGCACAATGAAGGGCAAGGCTAAGCCACTGATAA
>NZ_JABSOV010000118.1 GCF_013215345.1 Colwellia sp.
TAAGTGAAGGTGTTAAAGGGGTGAACGGTGCTTGCCAAACACACCATTACCGCGGAGCGGTTTAGTTCTTTGTGGTAGAAGTGATCATAAACCGACAATCCCAAGTAGTTTTATTTTGGCGCTAATCCTAACTTAGTGCCAATGTTCCCTTAGCGGTAAAAGTTGACTCCCAGATTCCACTAGATAGTTTGTAGTTCAGAAAGTGTTTTTCATAAATCACTTGTGACACATATAATGGCGATGAAAGAAAATTAACATGTACATTTCAGTTACAAATCTGTTGACAATAATTACACTTGAAGTATGATGACGATTCGTCAGTGACGGTTCGTCACATATTATATAAGTAGATTTTATGACACCACCTAAGTTACTCGATGAAGCTGCACTTAAGGAAAGAGAGTTGCTAATAATCAACTCGGCAGTATTACTTATCCAGACAAATGGTATTGAAAACTTGACCATGGATAAAGTTGTTGTCCAAGTACCTTTTTCGAAAGGTACTGTTTACAAACACTTTATTGGTAAAGAAGATTTATTGTTAGCCATCAGTAATTACTCAATTAAAGTATTAGGTGATTTATTTTATCGCGCCTACCAATTTAAGGGTTGTGCACGTTCACGGATGTTACTTTTAAATTTCTCTTATCTGATATATGCAATGTTATACCCGGCACTTTTTCAATGTGTAATGTGTTCTAAATCACCGAATGTAGTGGGTAAATCAAGTGAAAAACATATTAATGAGGGTGAACTATTAGAAGTTAAGTTAATGACGTCTATTCACGGCATTGTCGAAGATGGCTTAAATGATGGCAGTTTATCCTTGCCACTAAATATGGATATCCAGCAAATATGTTTTAGCAATTGGTCAATGGCATATGGTGCTATCACCTTGCTTTCAGGCGAAGTTGAACAGTGTAGTGGCAGAACAAGTTTGATTGTAGAACGTGAATTATTTAATCACAGTAATTTACTTCATGATGGTATGGGCTGGCAACCTTTAAGCAAAGATCGAAACCATTGTGCAGAGTTAAAAACCGCTTTGGCAGAGTTATTCCCTGAAGAGCTAATGCAAATCAAAGCAAAAGGGCGCGAGCTAAATTTTGAAAGTTTTAGCTAGTATCTCTTAGGAAACTGAATACAAATAACGTGCGGTGTCTAGCCGCATTTTTTTGATAGAACAAGTGACGATTCGTCATCTAAAGAATCGTTTTCAATGAAGAAAAATTTATAATTTAAGGAGCTAAACAATGAGAGACAAACTCTATAATTTTGTCGGCAAGAATCCATTTTGGGTAATACTTGTTTGTATTACCTTCGCCATGGTAGCTGGTATGGGGGCACAAAAGTTAGAATTTAAAAGTGACTATCGTGTGTTCTTTAGTGAAGAAAATCCACAGTTAACGGCTTTTGAGTCAATGCAAAAGGTCTATGCTAAAAGTGATAATGTTTCTTTTGTCGTGGTACCAAAAGACGGTAATGTTTTTACCGCTGAGCATTTGGCGGCACTAAAAAAATTAACTAAAGAAAGTTGGCAAGTGCCTTATTCAACACGGGTTGATTCAGTCACTAATTTTCAATATACCTATGCAGAAGAAGATGACATGATCGTTGAAGATCTTGTTATGTCTACTCGTAATTTAACCAGCGACAAGCTTGATAAAATCAAACAAATTGCCATTAGCGAGCCTTTGCTGGTTAATAAGATTATCTCTAAAACAGGTCATGTTTCTGTTGTTAACGTTACTGTGCAGCTGCCTGGTGTTGACCCTATGGCGGAAACACCTGAAGTTGCCGCGAGTGTTCGTGCTATAAAAGCGCAGTTTTTAGCAGAACATCCTGAAGTAGAAGTGTATTTGTCGGGCATGATTATGATGAACACCTCTTTTGGTGAAGCTTCAATTAATGATGGTACAACACTTATTCCGTTAATGTTTCTTGTGGTTGTTATCACCATAGGCTTATTGCTAAGAACCATTACCGGCACTATCGCAACGGTACTTGTTATCATTATGAGTATTGTGACTACCATGGGACTTGCTGGTTGGTTAGGCTTTTATCTGACTGGACCATCATCATCAGCGCCAACGATGATATTGACCTTAGCGGTAGCAGATTGTATTCACATACTAACCTCTATGTTTTATGAAATGCGGCAAGGTGCTGATAAACGTACCGCCATTGCCCGTAGTATCAAAATAAACTTACAACCTATTTTCTTAACCAGTATTACCACAGCGATTGGCTTTTTAAGCATGAACTTTTCTGACTCGCCACCGTTTAGAGACTTAGGTAATTTAGTCGCTATTGGCGTAATGTTAGCCTTTGTTTTTTCTGTCACTATTTTCCCTGCGTTACTTACCGTACTGCCGGTACGCGTTAAAATGCAGAGTGAAGGTAAAAAAGACATTATGGCTAAATTGGCCGACTTTGTTATTGCCAAGCGTAAAGCCTTATTACCTTTAACCAGTGTGCTCATTATCGCTTCAATAATGCTCATTCCTAACAATGAACTCAATGATGATTTTGTTAAGTATTTCGATGAAACAGTGCCATATCGTGCGGCAACTGATTTTATGCAAGATAACTTATCGGGCATGATGGTTGTTGAGATCTCAGTGAAAACCGGTAAATCTAGTGGCATTAATAATCCGCAATACTTACACAGTGTTAGTGACTTTACTGATTGGTTACGTGACCGTCCTGAAACGGACCATGTAAATACCATTACCGATACTTTAAAGCGTCTCAATAAGAATATGCATGGTGATGATCCTAGTTGGTATAAATTACCAGACAGCCAGGAAATGTCAGCGCAATACCTATTGTTGTATGAAATGTCTCTACCTTATGGCTTAGATTTAAATAACCAATTAGATGTTGATAAATCATCATCAAGAATTGTTGCTACCTTCAAAAATATGACCAGTAATGAATTGATTAATGTTGAAGAAGACATGATTGCTTGGTTTGCTCAACACGCGCCACAGTATGAGGTTGATTTTTCTAGCCCAAGTCTAATGTTCGCCCATATTGGTCAACGTAATATTATTAGCATGCTTATCGGTACCACACTGGCACTTATCTTAATTTCAATTTTATTAGGTGTAGCCTTAAAAAGCTGGCGTTTTGGTTTGATCAGTTTATTACCTAACCTAGCACCGGCGGCGATAGGTTTTGGTATTTGGGGCTTATATAGTGGGCAAGTAGGCCTTGGTTTATCTGTTGTTATTGGTATGACTTTAGGCATTGTTGTTGATGATACAGTGCACTTTTTAAGTAAGTATCTTCATGCGAGACGCGATAAAAATGCGACCCCGCAAGAAGCAGTACATTATGCTTTTGATAATGTCGGACGTGCACTATGGATAACTACTTTTGTACTCGTAGCCGGTTTTACTGTGTTGGCACAATCATCATTTAAAATGAATGCTGACATGGGCTTCTTAACAGCATTGACCATCTTTATCGCACTTATCGTTGATTTCTTATTCTTGCCACCATTACTTATGTTGCTTGATAAAGATAAGAAAAAAGCGACACAAAGTACTGGTGCAATTGTTGAAGCACCGATTAAAAAAGCGATTGAAGCGGCGTAATTTCACCGTTATTTCTCAAAATAGCTTTATTACTCAAGATTACTTTGCGATACGTGTTGTCGCAAAGTTAAGTAAAACAAATTAGTCGAAAAAACTATCAGAAAATTAATAAGGATTTATATGTTAACTAAAAAAATATTACTCAGCGCAGCATTATCGATAAGTGCGTTAAGTTTGACCCTGGTCTCAAATAGCTCATTTGCCTTAAGCGCAGAAGAGAAAAAGGGCTTAGATATTTCCATGGAAGCCAAAAAACGCGATCTAGGTTGGCAAGATAGTACCGCTGATATGGTGATGTTATTACGTAACAAGCAAGGCCAAGAAAGTATTCGTGAAATTAAGATGAAGTCACTTGAAGTGTTAGATGATGGTGATAAAAGTCTAACTATTTTTAATAAACCTCGTGATGTTAAAGGCACTGCCTTTTTAAGCTTTTCTCACCCCGTTGACGCTGACGACCAATGGTTGTATTTACCGGCATTAAAACGTGTTAAACGTATTTCTTCACGTAATAAATCAGGACCTTTTATGGGCTCAGAGTTTGCTTTTGAAGATTTAAGTTCTTTTGAAGTAGAAAAGTACAGCTACAAATATTTAGGCGTAGAAGAGCTTAATGGTTTAACTAACTTCAAAGTTGAGCAATACCCAGTAGACGAAAACTCAGGTTACACTCGTCGTATCGTTTGGCTTGACACGTTAGAGTATCGCATTCATAAAATTGATTTTTATGACCGTAAAAACTCATTACTTAAAACGTTAACTTTCAGCGATTATAAGCAATATTTAGCTAAACACTGGCGCGCGGATAACCAAGAGATGATCAACCATCAAAACGGTAAAAGCACTGAATTGAAGTGGACTAATTATGACTTTAAAACAGGCTTAACTGACAGTGACTTTAATCGAAACTCGTTAAAACGTGCGCGTTAAGTCGATGTCCTTATCATTTAAAAAGCCTTTTAATAAGTCGTCAAGTAACAAACTTACCGGCTCACTAATAGCAATAGCAGTAAGTGCAAGCTTACTGCTAGGTAACCTAGCGCAAGCGAGTGATGTCGAATTTGAAGCCTCTGGTAATATTACTGTAGAGCAGCGCTATTTTTTTAAAGAAGCGTTGGATCCTCAGCAGTTAAGTCACAGCCAAACATCAATATCAGTAGAGCCCGAGCTTTACTGGCAGTGGAATGGTGGCGACGACAGTGTAATATTTACGCCTTTTTATCGTGTTGATAGCCAAGACTCGCAACGTACTCATGGTGATATTCGTGAACTGGCGTATGTGCACGCCAGTGATGATTGGGAACTGCGTGTTGGTATTCGTAAAGAGTTTTGGGGTGTTACCGAGTTTCAACATCTGGTTGATGTAATTAACCAAACTGATGGTGTTGAAGATTTTGACGGTGAAGATAAATTAGGTCAGCAAATGATTAACCTTTCAGTGGTTAATGATTGGGGCATAGTTGATGTGTTTTTACTGCCAGGTTTTCGAGAAAGAACGTATGGCGGCGAGGAAGGGCGTTTACGTGGACCGTTAGTGGTTGATGAAGATAACGTTAGCTATGAATCTTCAGCAGGGCAACAGCATCTTGATCTCGCTTTGCGTTGGGCGCTTAGCGTTGGTGATTATGATTTAGGTGCTTATTGGTTTCATGGTACTAACCGTGAAGCTTATTTAAGTCCATCGTCACAAAGTACCTTGCAACAATCTTCCTTGCAGCAATACTACAGCCAAATGGATCAACTAGGTGTCGATGTTCAAGCCACTTTAGGCGACTGGTTATGGAAATTTGAAGGAATACATCGCAGTACCAGCCTGGAAGATTTTTGGGCAACACAAGGGCGTTTTGAATACAGCTTTATTGGTGTGTTTGAATCAAATATCGACTTAGGTTTGTTGATGGAGCATAGCTGGGATTCACGTGGTGAGGTTGCGCTTGGCGCGCAAGGCTCGCTGATGCAAAATGATTTATTTGTCGGCGCTAGGTTAGCCTTTAACGACATGCAAAGCAGCGAGTTTTTAATGGGTATTGGTAGTGATTTGGATCACAATGCTTTTAGCTTTCTCATTGAAGCTAATCGTCGCTTTGGAGACGATTTTATTGTCAGTTTTGATGTCAGATTGCTACAAAGCAATGATGAAAATGACTTACTTTATACCTTAAGTAATGATGATCATGCGCAATTATCTTTAGCCTGGTATTTCTAGCGTTTTAGGATGCTGCTTAGTTAACAGTATTTAAAAATAGTATTTAAAAAAAGCCGGTAAGTTTTAATACTTACCGGCTTTTTTATTGATAAAGCAATAAAGTGGCAGGGAGTTTCTAGCTTAATACTTACTTCTGCTAGTTCCCAATCAAACCATTAATATGGGCAACAACACTTCTACCTAGTGCACTTGGAGCATAGCCGCCTTCAAGTACCGAAACTATTCTGCCGCCACTGTATTCATTAGCAATCACTTTAAGCTCATCGGTTATCCAACGATAATCCGCTTCAGTTAAGCTCACTTGCGACATATCATCTTCAATATGGGCATCAAAGCCAGCCGAAATGATGATCAGTTCAGGTTTAAATTTATGTAATGCCGGCAACCAGTGCGCGCTTAACTTTTCACGGAACTCCTTGCCTTTAGTTGTTGCGGCTAACGGGGTATTGATAATCGGCGGAGTATCACTTTCTTCAATGTCAAAAGGGTAAAGCGGGTACTGATAACTTGAGCAAAAAAGGTAACCTTTATCATCTTTGGGGCTAGCTTTAAAAACGTTTTTTATAATATCTTCAGTACCATTACCATGGTGAACATCAAAATCGACTATCGCCACGCGTTTCAAACCATACTTTTGTTTTGCATAAGCTGCAGCGATGGCAACATTATTAAAGAAACAAAAACCCATGCCTTTATCATGTTCTGCATGATGACCTGGTGGTCTTGTCGCACAAAATGCCGAGCCTAAAGTGCCGTCCATGACTAAATCAACCGCATCAACAGCAGCGCCGGCAGAATATAAAATAGAGATCAGTGTTTTGCTATTCATTACTGCATCTTCACCGACAGTAAAGTTTTCACCTGCCTCGCCATTCACTTCAGTAGGCGCATTATCAAAAACAAAATCGATATATTTTTGTGTATGCGCTAAAGCTAACAAACTTTTATCAATAGGTTTTGAATCAAACTGGCGAACGACATAGTCTAAACCACTACGAATTAACTGGTCTGAAATAGCGGTTAAACGCTTAGCATTTTCAGGGTGATGTTCACCCATGTCATGTTCGCCACAGTGGTAGTGGCCTATAATTCCAACTGGCATAACTTTCTCATAATTGTTAGTGACTATTCATCTTGTCGCACTATGAAGCAATTAATGCGTCAAAAGTACTCATTGACTAACGTCAACTCCGTGCTGTTTCCTTTTACTTGCACCATAGTGCTTAAAGTTGAACAGTCACTGGATATTTAAGTCGTTTAAAATTTAACTATCAAATAGTGATTAACTTTCTACTGTCTCTTCATTCAGTGTCAGCTTTAAACTCACTTCATCATAATCGTCACTGGCTTGACGGACAAAACCGGAACGTTCGAATACTTTTAACATAGAGCCATTATCACTGCGTACACAAGCCACTAAGCTATCCAGCTGACGAATTCTAGCGATGGCAATCATTTCACCGAGTAAGGTACTTGCCATGCCGCGGCCACGTAAACTTTCTTTAATAACAAAGGCCACCTCACCACTGTTCATACTTTCGATAAAGTAATAACGGGCAACTGCTTGTATCGCTTCACCTAAAGAGTCTTTTTTAGTGAAACATAAAGCAAGGTCTACATGTTGGTTAACACTGACCAAATTACAGGATTTTTCCCGTGTCATCTGGGTAATGTGATGGTTGTAGCGCATCATCAAGGTTTCTTTATTATGAGAATAGAAAAATTCTTGCAACTTGCGCTCATCAGCTGGTGCAAGTGGTCTTAAAATATAATTAACATCGGCAAAATTAAAGCGCTTCATTTCAATTGAACCTAGTTCAGGTACCGAGCTAGGTGAGCTTTCTTGGTATTCCGGCACCCAATAATGTTTCCGCACATCGGCAAGTAATTTATCCCTAAATTTAGGGTGAGCAATTCTGATCAGCTCTAAGGCTCGCTCTCTAATACTCTTACCTCTTAATGAGGCAATACCAAACTCGGTCACCACATAGGAAACATGACCACGCGAAGTTACTACGCCGCCACCTTCAGTGATATGGGCAACAATGCGTGATATTTTGCCATCTCGGGTAGTTGAGGGCAGGGCAATAATAGGCATACCGCCCTTACTCAGCGATGCGCCACGAATAAAGTCAACTTGTCCGCCAATGCCGCTGTAAAATTGATAACCAATAGAGTCTGAAACTACCTGGCCGGTTAAGTCGACTTCAATGGCGCTATTAATCGATACCATATTGTCATTTTTAGCGATTTTTACTGGTGAGTTGATATGCTCTGACGGATAAAATTCTATATGTGGATTACCATCGACAAAGTCATAAACCTTTTGGCTACCAATACAAAAAGTCGCTACAGCTTTACCTTTATGGTAAGTCTTTCGGCGGTTATTAATGACGCCTTTTAACATCAAATCAACCACGCCATCGGAGATCATTTCACTGTGAATACCTAAGTCTTTGTGATTACCTAAATAACGTAGAACCGCTTCGGGTATTTTACCTATGCCTATTTGTAAGGTAGCGCCATTTTCAACCAACATAGCAACATATTGACCAATTTGTTCGTTGCGACGATCCACTTCTGGTGGTATTACTTGCGGTAAATCTTGTGCAACGTTTATCCAAGCATGAATTTGATTTACATGAACAAAGCTATGACCATTAGTGCGCGGCATCTTCGTGTTTATCTGGGCAATAACATATTTTGCCGCTTTTACTGCTGAAGAAACGATATCAACACTCACGCCTAACGAACAGTAACCATATTCATCTGGCGGACTGACCATAATAAGTGCCACGTCTAGGGGTAAAATATTTTCATGAAATAAGCGTGGCACATCGGAAATAAAACAAGGGGTATAATCACCACGCCCCTCGGCAATGGCTTCGCGAATATTTTTACCGCCAATAAATAAACTATTTACTTTAAATAAATCTTTATGTTCACGCTTGGCCCAAACATTTTCAGAAAGGGTTAAAATATGGACGGTTTCAATATCATGCAAGCCTTGGCTATTGGCAATTAAATCATCTATTAAGGCATTAGGTACCGCGGCATTGGAGCCGATAAAAATACGATTGCCAGATTTTAGGTAATCAGCCCAGTTAACACTGTCGCGCTGCTCATCTTGTGCTGTCATGAAATTTCCTTGGCTACTGCCTACTCTCAGAATGGACTAGGTTTGTGCTTGCTATGAACTCAGTATGCTCTCATAAATAAGGTATTTATTGATCACTGTCAATTGTGCGTTTGTTAAATGATGAAATAAGTTATAATTAGCTGTTTTTAACGTGATTTCGTGTGATTTTACTGCTATTTCACTGATGTATCGTTTTATGTCTTTTCATATATTAAGGGTTTTGTTTAGTGTCACAAGAGAAAATATTTATCATAGGTTTACCCCGAACAGCAACGACCAGTGTTTGCTTAGCAATGTTAGAGCAGGGTTTTAAAACTGCACATAATGCCTATACCCAAGATGCTTTTATTCAAGCGCAGGTATTAGCCGATACACCAATATTTTGTGATTACCAAAAATTGGATAAACACTATGTTAATAGTAAGTTTATTTACCTGACTCGTGCCCCTGAAAAATGGCTGCCATCAATCAAGCAATTATTACAGCGGATGATTGTTAACTTACAACGCACTGATGGTGGTTTTAATCCACATTTAAAACGTTGTTATAATGAGATTTTTTCACCACTAAACGAAGAGAACCTTAACAGCGATGAGTTTTTACTTAACTGTTATAACCGTCATCAACAAGGTATTGAAGCTTACTTTGAAGACCGGACACAAGATTTACTTACCATAGATGTTAGTGATGAAAACAGTTATATGAAAATGTTAGCGTTCATTGATATTGATAGCAGTAACGCCAGAGAGGGTGGTTTTAAACAAATTAACCTTGGCGGTAAAGTAAAAGCCTGGCAAGGCCTTCATAACAAGCTAAAAGTAGAATCTACTAATAAAGGTAAAATTGATAAAGTACTTTATTAAGCGAGATCATTCCTGTGCATATTAATGATTGTTCCAATACCTGTTCACAGGTAAAATCACGCCCTTACGTTATATATAAGCGTTAACTGATTTTATTAAATAAATATCGTTTTAGAGAGTAGTAAATATGTTTGAATTAAAACACCACACTGGCCAAGATTGGGTTGACGCTGTTATGGCTGATTTTAACCTATTTTTACAAGACCACGCTGCAGCCGAGAAAAAAGCTTCAGGTATGGCAATGGCAATGCTGTCTCATTATCCAGACAAAGCTAAATTGGTTCGTGCGATGACAGATTTAGCCATTGAAGAGCTTATCCATTTCAAACAAGTATTAAAATTACTTGTCGCCCGCGATGTCACTTTAGGTAAAGATAAAAAAGACCCTTACATCAACCAGCTTCGTGCCTTATTTCGTAACGGTACCAGTTATTTTATGATGGATAGGTTACTGGTTGCCGCAGTAATTGAAGCGCGCGGTTATGAGAAGTTCTGGTTAGTTTCACAAGCTCTGCCTGAAGGTAAAGACAAAGATCTTTATGTCGCTATTGCTAAGTCAGAAGAGAAACATAAAAACTTATTTGTTGAGCTGGCGTATGAGTATTGTGATAAAGAAGAAGTTGACCAGCGTTTAGAAGAAATTCTAATTGCCGAAGCTAAAATTTGTGCTGCTTTACCAATACGCGCCGTTCTTCACTAAATAGTAACTTATCTTATTCGTGTATCGCACAATTTAGGCGTCAAAGGTACTCATTGACTCACGTCATTTTCCTTTTAATTGAGCAATACACTTTTAAGCTAAGCCACTATATATCTTGATTAGTTCATAGTTAAAGATTATGACTTCTTGGCAAGTATTCCCCCTGAAACGTTTTATACTTCGCTGCAATTTTTCCGGCTTATAAAAATACGTCTTATTTTAATTGCCTTAGAATGGCAATTCGACACAATAAATCGCCACTTTAAACCATTACTAATTTCATTTTTTCTTTGACTAGGTTATTTAAGTTACTAGCACTAACAAAAATAACTCACCGATAAAGGCGCTATTACTATAGCGAGAAGGAAATTAGCCAATGTACTCGTCACCGGACAAAACCCAGCAAGCGATAGATAGCTTGAATAAGTTAGACAAGCCCGCAATTCTTGATGAACAAGCAGACAAGGTGATCGCAGTAAGCTATCCATTATCATTTTTGCTGTTAGAAAGTGAAGAGGACAGTTTTGTTAAAGGTTATAACTAACCTTAACTTGGGTTAAATAAAGTCATCGATAAAAGCTGTGGGAGTGCAGCTTCTACCGATGAAGTAACTTTCAAGTGATTAGTTCTACTCAGCTCAATTAGCTCGGCTCAACTTCATTAGCGTTAGCCCTGCTTAGTTATTTTATTCCGCAAAGGTAAGATGAATAGACTGGCAAGAAATAGCAGTGCGCTACTTGGCTCAGGTATCTCATTTACAGTGTCTATGTAGCCAGCAGTTCCAGTGGATGTTTCTTTAATTGCGCCAACAATAGCATTGGCAAAATAGGTATCT
>NZ_JABSOV010000119.1 GCF_013215345.1 Colwellia sp.
AAGGTGACTTAGTTGCCGGTTTAACATTAGTTAAGTGTTAGTGATACAAAATGCACCTAACTTATTTTTAACAAAGATAATAAAAAAACCGGCATATAGCCGGATTTTTATGTTCAGAGGTTGTTAAAGCTTAATTTAGCTAATGTTTACTCAACAATATCCATTTCTTCAATTAAGTTAGTGGCGCCATCTACGTGCTCCATAACCCAAAGCATGTAACGCACATCAACGTGAATTGAGCGATTTAACTTAGTATCGTAATCCCAATCACCAATAATGCTTTCATAAACACCATCAAACACTAAACCAACAAATTCAGCTTTGTCGTTTAACGTCGGTGAGCCTGAGTTACCACCAGTAATATCTAGGGTACCTAAGTAGTTAACCGGTACTGAGCCAAGCGCTTTTTTCGCGTACTCGCCGTATTGCTTGTTCTTGATTAAGTCTAATTGCTTTTGCGGCGCATCAAATGGTGCAATACCGGTATCTTTAGCAACAATACCTTCAAGAGTGGTATAAGGCGTAGCCGTTAAACCATCTTGCGGAGAGTAACCTTTAACATTACCGTAAGTAATACGCAAAGTGCTGTTCGCATCGGCATATACTGGCAAGTTGTTATCGTTAAAGTAAGCAATTAACGCTGCCATGTATTTAGGACGGTAAGCTTGAATATTACCGGCTAATTCTTTTGACTGATCTTCAATGGCTTTACGTTCTTTAAAGCTAGTAACCGCTAGTTGAATGAACGGGTCTTTGCTGTTGTTAAAGTCGCTAACCGATTTATTCATCAAGGCTAAACGTTGCTCTTGAGAATTAAGCTTGGTGCTTTTGTACATTATTCTTAACTGCTTACGAAGCTTCTTCTCATTGAAGTTTTTAGCTGTGCTGTTAGTTAAGCCGAAGAACTGATCAAATGACTTAAGACGCTCAGTTTTAGGTAGCGCAATATAGTGCGTTATCATGGCAACTAAAATTTCTTTATCAATTTTCTCATCATAGCGACGATCAACAGACTTCATGCCTTGTTCAAAACGGGCTAGATCACGTTCTTGGTAGCCACGTTCACGTTCAATATTTGGTTTTTGTTTCTCAATAGCTAAACGGTGTAAGCTTTTAGCTGTACTTAACATTTTGCTGTAACGCATATAACCAAGAATCAAGTCACGTGCTTGTTGTTTGTCATCTTGCTTAATAAGCTTATTTAAGCCTGATAAGGTATCACCGTACTGTGCTTGACGTTTAGTACTACGATGTAACCATTTGGTTAAATTTGTTTCAAGCTCTTGCTTACGCGCTAAGAAAGAGCCTTTGTTATAGCTGTGGATCATTGAGCCATAGTTTTTAGCGTAATTTGCTAAG
This sequence comes from Colwellia sp., assembly GCF_013215345.1. Taxonomy (GTDB): domain Bacteria; phylum Pseudomonadota; class Gammaproteobacteria; order Enterobacterales; family Alteromonadaceae; genus Colwellia. Next base: position 1,360 of record NZ_JABSOV010000119.1, read on the forward strand.
CCTGCTAGTGTGCTTTCATACTTAATACGTGCTTCACTGCCAACTTCGGAGTGAGTATGAATTAAATCAATAATCTCTTCGCGATAAGCTTTGGCGTGTGGGTAAGTCCAAGAAAAAGTATTTTCAACTTCATAAGCGGTGCGGTAACGGTTAGTTCGGCCAGGGTAGCCAAGTACCATGATGTAATCACCGTCATCAACACTGCTTTTGTTTACTTTTAAGTGATGTTTAGGTTTATAAGGTACGTTGTCTTTGCTGAAATCAGCAGGTTGACCATCTTTACCAACATAAGCGCGGTAAAAGCCGTAATCACCGGTGTGACGTGGCCACATCCAGTTATCGATATCGCCGCCGTATTTACCAATACTGCTCGCTGGCGCATGGACTAAACGTACATCACGAATAGTTAGCTGTTTAAATAAGTAATACTCTAAACCGCCGTGGAAGTTAACCACGCTACAGCGGTATCTATCATCGTTTTCACATTCAGCGACTAATTTTTTTGAATTTGTGTCAACCGCTTTATAACGGTCACTACCCGACATTTTTTCGGTAATGCCAGACTTTACCAGTTTAGTTACTTCGGTAATTTCTTCGGTTACATAAATGCGACTACCTGGTGTTGCCGGTAACTCTTCAGCGAAGTTTTTAGCTAAAAAACCATTTTTAAGTAAATTGTTTTCTGCGGTTGAATTGTATTGTACTGAGCCGTAAACACAGTGATGGTTAGTTGCCACCAAGCCTTGGTCAGAAACAAATGATGCGGTACAACCACCAAGACTAACAATTGCACCCATAGGGAAGCCGGTTAGCTCGGTTAAGTCATTGGGGTTTAATTTTAAACCCGCTTTAGTTAATTCTTTGGCGATTGTTGGTAATTGGTTTGGTTGCCACATACCTTCATCGGCTAATGCTACCGTGCTGCAAAGCGCTAGTACTGGCAACATTACTTTTAAGGTAAGTAATTGTTTAAGTTTTTTCATAAGTTCCCTAACAAAAATTTTTAGTTATTTCTTGGTAATAACTCGCTTTTGGCGACGTTACTCCTTAGACCAAACGGATTTTGCGCTAGTACAGTAGCCGAGTCAAAAAAACAGCCAAAAAAATGCAATTATCTGTGTAAAGAGTTTCTAAGTAGTCTACTTAGCTCAAAAAAGCGTAATTTTCCTTGGGAATTTGTAACAAAGTGTAGACATAATCGTAATCATAGTTATAATGCGAACCATTATCATTTGTAATTTAACTTTTAGGGATTAGGGTAAACATGAAATTTAGTTCTTTTTCAAAAATATCAGCAGCATTAATCGTTGCTTTAAGCTTAACGGCTTGTGTCGAAGATGGCGATGACGGTATCTCAGGTGTTGTTGGCGTAGACGGTGCTGCCGGTAAAAGCGGTGTAAGTACTTTTGTTACCCGTGACGATGTTATTAAAACTAACGCTAATATTGCTTATGCAGCTTATTCTGATGCACTAATTAGTGCTACTGAGCTTAAAGTTGTTCTTGAGTCATTTGTTGCAGCGCCAACAACGGCTAATTTTGCTTTAGCAAAACAAGCTTGGTTAGCTTCACGCGAACCATACGGACAAACTGAAGTTTACCGTTTTCGCCAAGGTCCTATCGATGAATTAAAAGCTGATGGCACATTAGGCAAAGATGATGCTGGTGAAGGCCCTGAAGGTTTAATCAATGCATGGCCATTAGGTGAAGCAATTATTGATTACGTAGAGCCTGTAGATGGTTTATCTGGTCCTGAAAGCCCAGCTAATGCAATCACTGATAACATTATTGCTAACACAACTGATTACTCAACCATTGATGCTGCGACCTTAGAAGGCCTTTTTGAGCATGGTGAAGATGGCCGTAACGTAACTACCGGTTACCATGCTATTGAGTTTTTATTATGGGGTCAGGATTTAAACAAAGATTTATCGGGTGCAGGTACACGTGATAATTCGGCTGGTCAACGTCCGGTAACAGATTATTCAAATACAGTTAACGCTTGTACTTCAGGTACGGTTGCTACAACGGATAATATTTGTGTTCGTCGTGGTCAATACCTAGTGACTACTGCTGAATTACTTATTAAAGAATTGAAAGCCGTAACTGAGCAATGGGAACCAGTTTCTGGTGCACATTATAAAAACTTTGTTGCCGGCGGCGATGTATCGTTAGCAAAAATTCTTGAAGGCATGGGTCGTTTAAGTTTTGGTGAATTAGCCGGCGAACGTATCAATATTGCCTTAATTGAAAACTCTCAAGAAGATGAACATTCTTGTTTTAGTGATAATACTCACAGAGATATTTTCTTAAATGCCAAAGGTGTACAAAACAGCTTTAACGCTAAATATGTTCGCATTGACGGTGAAGTGATTGAAGGTGCTTCAATTTATGACTTACTAGTAGTTGAAGAGCAGCATGAATTAGCTAATAAATTACGTGGTGCGTTAGAAGCAACTATGGCTGCTGCAGCGGTAATTGATACTAAAGCTAAAACAGGCATGCCATTTGATATGTTAATTCAAGAAGGCATTACCCAACCAAATATTAAAGCAATTATTGACGCATTAGTTGCACAAACTGATGATATTGAAGCGGTAATTGATGCACTTGGTGTTACAAAAAATGACCTTAGAGGTGATACAGACCAAGATATCTAAAACGTAATTGTTTTAGTAAATATTTTGTTTGTAGGCAATGGGCTCTGGTTGAGCCCATTGTTAATTTCAAAAATTATATCATCCACATAAGTGAGTATTCATTTATGTGGATTAATTCGTTTAAAGCCAAGCATGTATAAATTGAGAGCACAATAATGCATAAAAGCGCAGTCGTTATTTTCCTAGGTTTCTTTTTACTCAGTACAGTTTTATCAGGTTGTGGAGGCTCTGATACGGTAGAAAAAGTCACGCCAGCACCTGAACCACCAACACCAGAGCCAGTACTTGACCATAGTGGTTTAACAGCTATAAGTATCGATGTAATAGATAAGTCTGAATATTTATCAGGTGGTGATGCCACCGTATTTGTCAGTAATGAGAATGCTTTTAGCAGAAAACCTGCATTGATTATTGATGATTTTCAGTTAGACGGATTTTTTACCCAAGGTGACCACTTATTTCGCACTCCAGATGATGATATAGGGCCAATTTTAAGTACAGGTAGTTGTCAAGGTTGTCATTTAAATGATGGCCGAGGCGTAGTGCCCGCGACACCTACTACACCAATGAGCAGTATGTTGGTTAAATTAGCCAATGGTAAAGGTGAAGCTGATCCAATGTATGGTGACCAAATTCAACCTTTTTCCATTCATGGTTTTATGGATGGTAATGCTTTGAGCGCAGGTTTTTCTAAACATGATGGTTCTGTGAGTGGTGTCCAGCTTTATGGTGAAGCATTTCCATTCATCGTTTTTGAAACCATCATTGGTTCATATCCAGATGGAACAGCTTACGCCTTACGTAACCCAGTTTATAAAGTACGTGATTTAAGTTATGGCCCTTTTATGGACGATATACGTTTTTCTGCGCGTGTGGCTCCGCAAGCATTTGGTGTTGGTTTACTGGATGCTATTCCACAAGAAAATTTACTTGCCCTTGTTGATGAAGATGATGCTAACGGTGATGGTATTTCTGCTCGCGCTTCCATGGTGACAAATGTTTTCTCGACTAAAGGCAATGATGAAAAGGTCATTGGCCGTTTTGCCTACAAAGCACAAAATCCGACAGTTTTACAACAAGTCGCCGGTGCTTATAACGGTGATATGGGTGTTTCTACTAGTATCATTTCTAGTGAGCCGTGTTTAGACACACAACTTGCTTGTCTGCTTGCCGCCGAACAAGAAAATAAAACGGGTAATGTGGTTGATTTGGGTGATCATTCACTTGCCTTAGTTGAATTCTATAACCGTGTTTTAGCCGTTCCTGCCCGCCGTGGTTATGATAAAGATAGCGATATTTGGACTGAGGAAGTGACTGCGGGCCGCAAATTGTTTTTTACAGCTAATTGCTCTGGCTGTCATACCCCGCGCCATGTTACTGGTGATGCTAAAGGCAGCGAATTAGGTGAGTTAAGCTTAGGTGGTTTAACCGCGAATACTGACACTCAGCATGCTGAATCTATTGCGGTATTGTCAAATCAGACCATTTACCCTTATACCGATTTATTACTGCATGATTTGGGCGGCACCTGTGCCGTAACTCGAGAAACAACGGATGGTTTATCTTGTTCAACGGGCGCAGAGTGTTTATATGTGCAGCGCTGTGACGGCTTAGCAGATGGCGTTATTCAAGGTGATGCCAGCGGTACTGAATGGAAAACTCCAGCGTTATGGGGCTTAGGCTTGGTTCAAACAGTCAATCAAGATGCAAGCTTTTTACATGATGGTCGTGCTCGCACCATTGAAGAAGCGGTTTTATGGCATGACGGTGAAGCAAAAGACTCTAAAGAAACCTTTATGAATTTCAGTAAAGCTGAGCGTGAACAGCTACTTGCTTTCCTTGAATCCTTATAAGAAGTGGCGTTGTAGTTTAATGCAATTAATAACAAAATCTCTATTTATCACTGGGCTGCTAGCTCCTTTATCTGCCTGTGATAAGCCGGACACCGCTACGGAAAATAAAGCGCAAGTACCTGTATTTGAGCAAAGTGAAATTAAAACCGGTGGTGGTATCACTCATAAACGTTTATATGCCAGTTACCTTTATCCGGGCGAGAAGCTTAGTAGCAAACAGCAACTTGATTTTTGGACTGGCTTTTCTTTTTTCCGTGATCCTTGGGTGGCGGCGCCTAGTGCCACGGGTAATCGTGATGGCTTAGGACCACTATTTAATACTCGCTCTTGTATTGCCTGTCATACCGCAGGTTCACGCGCCAAAATCGATGAAGTAGGTCATATTTTACCTTTGTCATTAGTGGTTCGTTTAGGCAGTAAGGATGCAAACATAACCGGTGTTGATCCTATCTATGGCGGTCAAATTCAGCCAAGGGCAATAAGCTACCGTTTAACCGATGCTGCGATGATAAAAAAATCACCTTACACAGATAACGTTGGTGAAGCCTGGTTAGATAAACGTTATGCCAAAATACCGGGTAGGTTTGCCGATGGTGAGTCTTATGAATTACTTAAACCGAGTTATCAACTAACAAAGTTAGCTTATGGCGAACTTGCACCGCATATTGGTTTATCGGTTAGGCTGGCGCCCAATATTTTTGGTATGGGTTTACTCAATGCCATTAACACGGCTGATTTACTTAGCCAAGAAGATATCAATGATCGTGATGGTAATGGTATCTCGGCAAAGTATAACCGTGTGCCTAATGTCATAACTGGCGCTACGGAAGTAGGGCGTTTTGGCTTTAAAGCTAAACAACCTAATTTACATCAGCAAGTCGCCGCCGCCTTTCGCGACGATATTGGTATTACTAATACTAGCTTCCCCGATGAAAGCTGTACTAATACGCAAATGGCTTGTAACTATGCTGCTGAGTATGGCGGCCATAGTTTGGCCGATTTAGAAATACCAGATAATCGCCTCGACTTTACCGTCACTTTTAATGAATTACTCGGTGTGCCTCCTGCTAGAAATCTAAAAAGTAAAACCGTGCAAGCAGGTAGGACACTATTCTATCAACTGCAATGCCAGCAATGTCATAGACCAAGTTATGTCACCGATGAAAATTATCCAGTGAAGGAACTAGCTAAACAAAGCATTTGGCCTTACACCGATTTAGCCTTACATGATATGGGTGCCGGCTTAGCTGACGGTGTTCATGAATTTAGTGCCAATGGTCGAGAGTGGCGTACCGCGCCCTTGTGGGGAATTGGCTTACAGAAATATAAAACCGGGCAGCAACGCTTTTTACATGATGGTAGAGCGCGCACTATTAGCGAAGCTATTTTATGGCATGGCGGAGAAGCAGAACCTGCCAAACAGGCCTATCTAGTATTAACCAAACAACAACGAGATGCCTTAGTTAAGTTTGTTAAGGCAATCTAGGACAATTCAATGGAAGTTAACCAGACAATGATAAAAACTAACATGAAATTTTTAACTAAAACACCAACGCGAGTACTCACTAGCTTGTTCTTTGCTGCTGCTTTAACAGCTTGTGGCGGCAGCTCTGAAACAATAATAGACCCTATTGATCCAGAGCCGACAACACCAGGGGCCACTATCGAAGATGAGTTTGGCTTGTGGCTAACTGATTTAGCCAATAATCATGTTTTGCCAAGTTATCAAAACTTGCAAGATAGCTCAGCTTCGCTTAGCAGCCAAACTACTGAGTTTTGTGCTAAGGCAAGCAATAACAGTGACGAGCTGGTAGTACTACAACAATCATGGCGTGCAGTGGTAGCAAGTTGGCAAACCATTGCCTGGTTAAAAGTAGGCCCGATTGTGAATGATAATCGCATTTTTAGACTGCATTACTGGCCAGATAGTAAAGACAATGTCGGCCGCGGTGTGACTAACTTACTTGCTAGCAGTGAAGATGTTAACGAAGTCTTTATTGCCAAGCAAAGTGTTGGCAGCCAAGGTTTACCAGCGCTCGAGCGATTGTTATTTCCTGAAAGCAATCAAGACAGCTTGATTAACGCCAGCGATAAAGACAAACGCTGTGAAGTATTAACGGCAATAAGCGCCAACGTTGCCACTATCAGTGCAGCAGTTAATAGTGAATGGCAAGTAGCTGGAGGTAATTATCATGCACAACTTACCCAAGGCACAGGTGATTTCAGCAGTAAAAAAGATGCTGTTGAAGAATTAGTCACTAACTGGCTTGAGCAAATTGAGCGCGTTAAAGACGAGAAAATGTTGGTACCTTTATCGGTTGCCAGTCCAGGTATTCCAACGATTGCCGAGCATGTACTTAGTGATGAGTCAGTTAGCAGTATTCAAAATAATATCGCTACCTTCAAGGTTATTTATAGCGCAGGGGGAGGGCATGGCTTTGATAACATTTTAATTGACCATTTAAGCCAACAAAATATAGCCACTGAAATGTTAACGGCAATTGATGGCGCTATTGTCTCAGCTAATGCACTAACGTCTAACTACGAAACTTTATTGAAAACCGCTGAAGGCCGTGCAGAAATCACTGCGACCATTGATTCATTGCGAGCAATTAGAGATGTGTTGACCGTCGATTTTGTCCAAGCTACTGATATCAATATTGGTTTTAACTCAAATGATGGCGATTAGAGGTTAAGGAAATGACAAACTTAGTAGTAGCAAAGACACCAGTGGCGCTAGCACTGACTTTAGCCTTAACATTAGCTAGTCAGCATAGTTTTGCCGCTGAAGAGGCAAGCCCAAGCGGCGATGAGCAATTATCAGCAAGCTCATCAATAAGCAGACCAATAAGTAAGCAAGTAGAAGTGATCAGTATTTTTGGTAGTCATAATCAGCTGGAAACAGCGACAGGCTCTGCTGTAGTGATTGGTGCCGCGCAATTAGAATTATTCGAATTTGATGATATACATCGGGTATTGCAAAGTGTGCCAGGCGTTTATATACGCGAAGAAGATGGTTATGGCTTACGTCCTAATATTGGTCTGCGCGGCGCAACATCAGAGCGAAGTAGTAAAATTGCTTTAATGGAAGATGGTATTTTAATTGCGCCAGCACCTTATGCAGCGCCGGCGGCTTATTATTTCCCTATGATGTCACGCATGACCCAAGTTGAAATATTCAAAGGCCCATCGGCTATTCAATATGGACCTAATACGGTTGGCGGTGCAATTAATATGGTCTCCCGTGGTATTACTGAAAATACTGTCGATCAGGGCGGATCAGGCATGATTGACTTGGCTTACGGTCAAGACAACTATCAAAAAGCCCATGGCTACTATTCACAAAACATCGCCAGTGATAATGCCTTAACCGGCAAAGGGCAGATTGGCGTACTCATTGAAGGCATTCACTTGGGCTCAGATGGTTTTAAAACATTGACCGATTCTCAGGGTAATTCGCAAGATACCGGTTTTGAAAAAAATGAAGTGATAATGAAGCTTAACTATGTGCCGTCTTCATCTGAAAGCAATCAATTCTTCCAATTTAAAATGGGCTATGGTGAAGAAACTTCGAATGAAACTTACTTAGGCTTAACCGATGAAGACTTTGCTGAAGATGGCAAGGTTCGTTATCTCGCCAGTCAAAAAGATCAAATGGATTGGGAGCACTATCAATTTCAGTTGTCACATTATATTGAGTTAAGCGATGAGCTTAGCTTATTCAGTCAGGCCTATCACAGAGAGTTTGATCGTGATTGGGACAGGTTTAATAGCTTTAATACTAACCGCAGTATGCAAACGATTTTAACTTCGCCTGATACAGGAGTGAATAAGCTCTTTATGGAAGTGCTACGCGGTGACCGTGATAGTTTAACCGATAAAGAAGCGTTAATTTTTACCTTAAATGATCGTCGTTATTACTCAAAAGGTATCGAAACTAAGCTAACTTGGGATACTAGCATTGCTTCGGCTGAAGTGATTGTTGACAGCGGTATTCGTCTGCATCAAGACAATGTTACTCGTAAACATACAGCTAGTTATTATGATATGAAATTGGGTGTTATGGAGCGTAACGGCACACCTAGTGCGGTTATTACCCATAATGATGATACGGCGACGGCAGTTGCTGCTTTTACCAATGTTAATGCGGTAATTGATAACTTTCATATTACCCTTGGTTTACGTGTTGAGCACATTGAAGGCGAGGCGATAGATTACCAAGCTAGTGTTGATGTGCCAAGCATTAGCAAAAATTCAGATACGGTGTTTTTACCCGGCGCAGGCTTGTTTTACCAGTTAACTGCAGAGCATGGTTTACTGGTTGGTGTTAATAAAGGTTATGTGCCGAATAGCCCAGGACAAGCAAGTAATGTTGCTCCGGAAGAAAGTTGGAATTATGAATTTGGCTGGCGTTACAGTACCGACGATATTCAAGGGGAAGTAATCGGATTTTATAATGATTACAGTAATCTAAAAGGCGCTTGTACTTTTTCTAGTGGTTGTACACAAAAACTTGATCAAGAGTTCAATGGTGGTGAAGTTGATGTTTATGGTATCGAAGCATCTACCAGTATAAGTTGGCAATTGACTGAAAGCATAAAAGTACCTGTTAAAGTTGCTTATACCTATAGTCAGTCGGACTTTCAAAATAGTTTCGATTCAACTTTCTCTCAATGGGGTAGTGTTGAAGTAGGTGATGAATTACCTTATTTACCTGAGCAGCAATTATCAATAGAAACTGGCTTACAAGCTGAGTATTGGCAAGCCTCATTGATGTTTAAATATATAACTGAGATGAGTGAAGCGGCAGGCAGCAATACGGAACTTGAGGGTTTAACGACAGATGAGTTAATACAAGTTGATTTTTCAGCTTGGTATCAAGTTAATAAGCAGATAAAACTATACGGTAAAGTCGATAATATAACTGATGAAGCAGTTATTGTTTCTCGTCGTCCATTTGGCGCTCGCCCAGGTAAACCTAGGCAGGTAATCGTCGGTGTTAAATATAGTTTCTAGCTTGTTAGTTTAAATGCTTCTTGCGCTTTTTATCAAAAGTGAGGACGAGGAATTTATATAGAAAAACTATATTACATTCCACGCGCCTTGCTCAAAAAGCATTTAATTCAAACAAGAGCTTAATTTGCAGTAAAAGAAGATAAGAATATGATCAGTCGTCGAAAATTTTTATGTGGTTTAGGTATTGTTGGTGCAGTTGGCGCGATCAGCACCTTACCACTTACTTCATTGCTAACAGGCAAAAAGAATTGGCTAGTGAGTGGCTGTAGTGATAAAAAAGGTAATTTCTTTGCTGCGGCTTTTGACTTAACAGGGCAATTAATTAGTAAAGTTGCCTTACCTGCCCGTGGTCATGAGGTTATTGCTATAAAAAGTAAACCCGGCCA
>NZ_JABSOV010000012.1:0-60331 GCF_013215345.1 Colwellia sp.
CAACGTTGAATTAGGCGAAGTAAACACCATTTCACAAGATAGTAAGGGGTTTTTATGGCTTGGCAGCAACAATGGTTTACATAAATATGATGGCTATGAGCTGAGGAGTTACCAGCATGAAAGAAATAATTTAAATAGCCTTGCCAATAATAGCGTTCTTAAAATCATACCTGATGATAATTATAACTTGTGGCTGGCGACCTTTGGAGGAGGGCTGAATAGACTAAATCTAAATAATGAAAATTTCACCCGCTTTAAGAGCACTACTGATAGTAGTAGTTTAAAAACAAATCGTTTATGGAATATTCATCCGGGTGGTGATAATAAAATATTAATATCTTCACATCGTGGCTTAGACATATTTAATACAAAAACCCTAATAAATCATCGAGTATCACATAAAAGTGAAATTCCGATTAACGTCGCTCAAGCGGGAGTTTGGTCAACATTCAAAGACTCAAATAATAGACTTTGGCTAGCTACATTAGGTCGAGGTGTTTACATCTATAACAATATTGATAAGTCTGTAAAACACATAAAACAGACAACTAATAATTCAGGATTAATTCATAATTTTGTTAGAACCATAACAGAAGACACCATGAACAATATCTGGATTGGTACAGATGATGGTATCAGCGTATATAATTCCCAGAAAAGTATATTTCACCATTACCAACATATTGCAGGTGACACCTCTACAATATCGGGCAATGCTATAAATGTTATTTTTCAAGATAGTTTAGGATTAATTTGGATTGGTACCTATGGCCAAGGGTTAAATATGTATAACCCTGATTCAGGAAAATTTACTCGTTTTAATAAAAGTAACTTCCCCCCTAATATTATTAATGATATTTTTGAAGATAGCAGTGGAAATTTATGGTTTGCAACAGAACAAGGTATCGTTCAATTAACCCCTTCAGCACGAAAATTTAGCCGATTCACCACCAATAAAGCAGATAGTTTAATCGTCTCTGCTATTTTTGAGTCAGCCCAAAAACACATTTGGTTAGGAACTAACTTTGGTGTATACAAGTTGGATATCAACCAAAACAAGTATCAACTTATCTTTCCCGACATCACCGACAGCCTATTTTTTAATGAAGATAAGCAAAAAAACATTTGGATTGCTAGTCAGAGTTCTGGCCTGCATAAAGTTACCCCCGATGGTTCTAGCATTCATACATTCTCAATAGCGTCAGGAGAGTTGCAAAGTGATTCGATCGCAAAAATAATATTTGATACTCAAAACAACTTGTGGGTCGCTCTTATTAAACAGCAAGCAGATAAGGGCGGTTTTGTACTGTTTGATCAACAAGAAGGCACTATAAAGAATTTCTTTGAAAAAGAGAATATAGTAGATATTTTAGAAGTTAACGATGATCATTTATTAGTTGCTACTAATGATTTTGGAGTTGCTCTATTTGATAAGACATCGAATAAATTATTCAAAATCACTAAAACGTCAAACAGTAATGTAAATGGAAACCAATTACAAACTACCGCCTTATTTAAAGATTCAAAGTCAAGAGTTTGGGTTACTACTGATGGTAATGGCTTATGGGAATATATCCAAAAATCCAAAATATTGATTTACCACCCCGAAGTAAAAATTGAATCTATTAGAGGAATAACCGAAAGTGCTGATAACGAGCTATGGCTTACCACTGCTAATAACTTAGTTTCTTATAAACCTGAAAACAATAAAATCAGAATATTTGATATTACTCATGGCTTACACAACACTAGCTTTACCAAGAGAACAGCCCTTATTAGCCATAATAAAAAAATATATTTAGGGACTACCGATGGTTTGATAGCATTTTCACCGAGGGAAATTAAGACTAACAATATTGCACCTAAAACAACAATTACCAGTTTAAAGATTCTTAATGAGCCAGTCATTATTAGCTCTGATAAACCAGGCATATTAAATAAAGCTATAGAAATTACTGACAAAATAGTACTTACACAGGAAGACTATTTATTTTCACTAAAATTCAGCTCTCTTAGTTTTATAGGTCAACACAAAGGGCAATACGCATACAAAATGGTGGGACTAGATAATGACTGGTTAACGACTAATGCAGCAAACCGAATTGCAACTTACACAACACTGCCTCATGGAGATTATGTCTTCAAAGTAAAAAGCAGTAATGCCGATGGCGTTTGGGACAATACTGGAGCATCAATTAAAATAAAAGTTCTCCCTACTTTTTGGCAAACCAAGCAAGCATATATTACTTATCTTTTATTAGTTCTCTTATTTATATACCTATATACACAGCTAAGAGTTAAATCAGTTGAAACTAAGGCTAAAAAATTAGAAGTTGCCATTCAACAAAGAACTTATGAATTAGAAGATAGCAATACTAAGTTAGAGTTGAAGAACAAAGTTATATTCGACTTACTAAACCAAAAAAGAAAAATATTTGCTAATGTTTCCCATGAATTTCGTACACCTTTAACTTTAATTTTAAACCCTATTGAAAACTTATTGTACGGTGAAGAAGATAAACAAAAGCAGAATGACTTTCTAAACATTAAAAGAAATGCTAATCGTCTGCTAAAAATGGTTGATCAATTACTTGATATTGCTTTATTAGAGTCAAATCAACAGCACCAATTGCAACACTACAACCTTGCTTACACCGTTTTATCTATCGTTGAAGCATTCAGATCCCTAGCTAACAAAAACAATATTCAAATAATAATAAAGAACTCCACTAATAAAGAAGTAGGGCTACTTTTACTTTCAGATTCATTAGAAAAGATATTAATGAATTTACTTTCCAATGCGATTAAGTATTCCAAAGACAATGGCGTTATAGAAGTAACCATTAGTACAGTAAATAGATTTGTTAAAATTGATATTTCAGATAACGGCTATGGCATTGCTGAAAAGGAGTTAGAGTATATTTTTGATAACTTTTATAGAGGCGATAATGTTGAGTACAATGGTATAACAGGTGCAGGCATTGGCTTATCCATAGTAAGAGAACTAGTGATACAAAATAATGGAGTAATTGAAGTAAACAGTACTATAAATAGGGGTAGCTCTTTTATTATTTCACTACCTGTAGCTTCTGATATAGAGCTGAAAGTACTTCCTGTAAAAAATATAAAGGATACAGACTACTTAAAGTTAGAAATAGAGTCCTTATCAACAAAGCCTATAATAGAGAAAAATCACTTAAACCATAACTCTCAATTAAGCAAAACTATCTTAATTATTGAAGATAATGTTGAAATGCGCAATTTACTAGTTAATTGCTTCAAAGAGGAGTTTAATTGTATTACAGCCCCACATGGGGCTTTAGGCATAGAGTTAGCAAACAAAGTAATTCCTGACTGTATTATTTGTGATGTAATGATGCCAATCTTAGATGGATATGAAGTTGCTAAAGAACTACGCAACAATGAAAACACAAGTCATATCCCTATCATAATGCTGACAGCTAAGGGTGATAACGAAAGTAGAATGCTGGGCTGGGATCAAAATGTTGATGACTATATAACTAAACCGTTTAGTGAAAAGGAGTTAAAAAAACGAATTAGTAACATTTTAGATATTCGGAATATTTTAAGAAAAAAATTTGGTGGTGCATTATCCTCATCAAGCATCACAGAAACAATCGATAAATTTAATTTCAATGAAAAAGATAAATCCTTTTTGACTAGGTTTGAAAAAATAATTTCAGAAAACTATCAACACTGTGACTTCAATAGAATACAAGCTTCCGAAAAAATGGCTTTGAACGAGCGCCAACTAAATAGAAAACTAGCGGCTCTTGTCGATTATAATTTTTCTGAGTATTTGAGAAAGTTTAGATTGAGACAAGCAATTAATTTATTCGGAAAAGGCTTACAAGTAGCAGAGATTGGTGATCAGATAGGATTCTCGTCAACAGCTTACTTTGGCGCTTGCTTTAAAGCCGAATACAGCAAAACTGTCAGGAAATTTGAACTCGAATTAATTAGTAAGAATATAGAGCCGACGGAGGTTTAGAAACAGTATAATATTTTATATGCTGGATAATTTGTTTAGTATAAGGAGCTTCATGACAACGTTTAGTTGTGTCTTATACGAGCTATAAAGCAACGAAGTTGTTGGCTACTGAATCAATTAAATAATAGCAAAAAAAAGCCCGCCGAAGCGAGCTTTCATTTACTTATTCAAGTATGTGCTATAAACAATAAAATGTTTTATGCGCAGGATAAACTGTTTAGTTCAAGGCGCTTTATGATGACGTTTAGTGTTTCTTAAACGAATCATAAAGCAACGATGAAATTAACAGTTTAGACAAGCATAAATTACATCATACCGCCCATGCCGCCCATACCACCCATGCCGCCCATATCAGGCATAGCAGCAGATGACTCTTGAGGAGCATCAGTAATCATAGCTTCAGTAGTTAGCATTAAACCAGCGATTGAAGCAGCAAACTGTAAGGCACTACGTGTTACTTTAGTTGGGTCCAAAATACCCATCTCGATCATATCACCGTAAGTACTGTTACCCGCATTGTAACCGAAGTTACCTGTACCATTACGTACTTCGTTAAGCACTACTGATGGTTCATCACCACAGTTAGCTACGATTTGACGAAGTGGCGCTTCCATAGCGCGGATAGCAACGTTAATACCGTGAGTTTGGTCTTCGTTAGCACCTTCTAAATCTTTAATCGCTATCGCAGCGCGAACTAAGGCAACACCACCACCGGCAACAACACCTTCTTCGACTGCAGCACGCGTTGCATGCAATGCATCTTCAACACGGAACTTCTTCTCTTTCATTTCCATTTCAGTAGCCGCGCCGATTTTAATTACCGCAACACCGCCAGCTAATTTAGCTAAGCGCTCTTGTAGTTTTTCTTTATCATAATCTGAAGATGAATCTTCAATTTGACCACGAATTTGGCTAACACGTGCTTTAATGTCGGCTTCTTCACCAATACCATCAATAATAATGGTGGTATCTTTAGAGATAACTACACGTTTAGCTTGACCTAAATCTTCTAACGTTGTTTTCTCAAGCTCCATACCGATTTCTTCAGAAATTACCGTACCGCCAGTTAAGGTGGCAACATCTTGCAACATAGCTTTACGACGGTCGCCAAAACCAGGCGCTTTAACCGCAGCAACTTTAACAATACCGCGCATGTTGTTAACTACTAAAGTAGCTAAGGCTTCGCCTTCAACATCTTCAGCAATAATTAATAATGGCTTACCTGATTTAGCAACGCCTTCAAGAGTCGTTAATAATTCACGAATGTTAGATACTTTCTTATCAACTAAAAGAATGAAAGGGTTTTCTAATTCAACACTGCCATTTTCTTGGTTGTTAATGAAATAAGGAGATAAATAACCACGGTCGAATTGCATACCTTCAACAACGTCTAATTCGTCAGTTAAGGCTTGACCTTCTTCAACCGTAATAACACCTTCAGTGCCAACTTTATCCATTGCAGTAGCAATGATTTGACCAACAGTTTCATCAGAGTTAGCAGAAATAGTACCTACTTGCTCAATCGCTTTATTGTCAGTTACTGGCGTAGAGTTGTCTTTCAATGCGGCAACAGCAGCGATAACGGCTTTGTCGATACCACGTTTAAGATCCATTGGATTCATACCGGCAGCAATAGACTTTAAACCTTCGCTAACAATGGCTTGAGCTAAAACAGTTGCAGTAGTTGTACCGTCACCCGCTTCGTCATTAGCTTTAGAAGCAACTTCTTTCAGCATTTGCGCGCCCATGTTCTCAAACTTGTCTTCAAGTTCAATTTCTTTAGCAACGGTAACACCATCTTTAGTGATTGTTGGACCACCGAAAGATTTATCAAGTACAACATTACGGCCTTTAGGACCAAGGGTTACTTTTACCGCGTCTGCCAATATATTTACACCACGTAGCATTTTTGCACGTGCGTCATTACCAAATAATACGTCTTTTGCAGCCATGTTATTTATTCCTATTTATATTACGGGGATGGAGCTAAACGAAGCTCAACATCAAATTAAAATTTAGTACTTAAAAAGAACAGATTATTCTACAATTGCTAAAATGTCGCTTTCTGAAAGGATTAAAACTTCGTCACCATCAATTTTTTCTGTTTTAACGCCGTAACCTTCAGAGAAGATCACTTGGTCACCAACTTTAACGTCTAAAGCACGTACTTCGCCGTTTTCTAATATACGACCATTACCTACAGCAATAACTTCACCACGTGTGGATTTTTCTGCAGCGCTGCCTGTTAATACAATACCGCCAGCTGATTTTGTTTCTGCATCTTTACGTTTTACGATTACACGATCGTGTAGTGGACGAATAGCCATTTGTTTTTCTCCAAAAAATGATTCTGTTGTATAAGGTAGTGATTAAATTAACGAACAAACATTTAACACTAATCGTTGTTGCTAATAGAAATGGGGATAAAAAAAGTCGACACAAGGTCAGCTTTAACTTATTTATACTCTTTGTTTATATTACATTTAGTCTTTACGCTTAAACTCACCTTCTAAAGTCTCACCTTGGTGATGTGAAAGTGGCTCATTGGCTGAAGCTCTCGACGAAGTAAATGCCTCGCTGGTAGTTTCATGCTGATAAATATTACCTTGAGCACTATTATGAAATGCCGCACCTGCGCCAAATTGATTAACCTTAATATGCTTTTGCACTTGATTAGCTATAGCAGTACGTACCGCGGGTACCAATAACGATAAGCCGAAAATATCAGTAACAAAACCGGGAGTGACTAATAAAACACCGGCCACTAATAGCATTAAACCGGTGACTATTTCCTCTGAAGGCATTTCACCTTGTGCCATTCTCGTTTGTACCGACTGTAAAGTTGCTAAGCCTTGTTGACGGACATATTTAGCCCCTAACCAAGCACTTAAAATAACGATAGCAATGGTTGGCCAAATGCCAAGTAAAGCGCCTACTTGCATAATCACCGTTATTTCGATGATAGGTATAATGATAAAAAGCACAAATAATAGTTGAAACATAATAATTCCTTATTTTCTATGAAACTTATATTGGGCTAAACAGGTCTTTTTCAAGGCTAGCTGATAGAACCCTAAGTTTTCCTTAATTCTCAGGGTATACTAGCAACAAGATTGCAGGAATTAGGTAACAAAAGTGTATCAATTAGTATTAACAACGTGCCCAGATGAAATCGTCGCCCAAAAAATTGCTCAACAATTGGTGACAGAGAAACTTGCTGCCTGCGTTAATATTATTCCTAACATCACCTCAGTATATTATTGGCAAGACGAATTACAATGCGATAGTGAAGTGCAATTGCTGATAAAAACAGATGAAAAAACCTTCGCAGCCTTAAATGAGCGAATTAACCAATTACACCCGTATGACGTGGTGGAAGTTATTGCCTTGAATATCCAGCAAGGTGATAAGCATTATTTAAACTGGATCACTAATTCTTTGAAGTAGACTGAATGAAAAATTTACTTTCTCTATGTTTGATTATATTAACAAGCTTTACTTTTCTTCCCGCTGTTGCGCAAGAAAAACAATCGATTTTTGATATATCTAGTACTAGCTTATTTAGCAACGATGATGAATTCTTAAAGGTAGACCAAGCATTCACCTTCAATTTTTATCAACAGAATAACCAATTAGAAGTTAGCTTCGATATTGCCCCTGGCTATTACCTTTACCGTCATCAATTTAAGTTTAAAGGTAACAACATCCTCTTCACTCCGGTTGAGTTACCTATAGGAATAGACCATGAGGATGAATTTTTTGGTATTCAGCAAGTATTTACTGAGCACCTAAGCTTCGTAATAAACCTCGAACAAGTATCAAGTGATGGCAGTATTAAAGTCACTTACCAAGGTTGTGCTGAAAAAGGCCTATGTTATCCACCAACAAGCCAGGTGGTCGAGTTAAGTAAGATAACGTCTGCTGGCAGTGCAGCAGTAAATTCGTCGTTATTTACCACAAATGACAATCGCTCAAATGATAATAACGCGAGTAATAATACTCAGCTAAGCCGAGGTGATGCTCAAAAAAGTGAGCAACATCAGCTTGCTGATATGCTTAAGCAAGAGAGTTTGTTATTAACCCTTATTGCTTTTTTTGTCGGTGGTTTATTGTTGTCATTCACCCCCTGTGTTTTCCCTATGTACCCAATTTTAACGGGGATAATTGTTGGCCAAAGTAAAAATGGCACACCATTAACTACTAAGAAAGCGTTTACCTTATCTTTTGTTTACGTGCAAGGTATGGCTGTTACTTACACCTTGCTCGGTATTGTCGTTGCTTTAGCAGGAGCCAAATTTCAAGCGGTATTTCAACACCCTATTGTACTGATCAGTTTAAGTGTTTTATTTATTTTCTTAGCCCTATCTATGTTTGGACTGTTTAATTTAGCCTTGCCTGCTAGCTGGCAAAACAAGCTCAATGCTATCAGTAACCAGCAAAAAGGTGGCTCATATGCAGGTGTATTAATGATGGGTGTTATCTCAGGGTTAGTCGCCTCACCTTGTACTACCGCACCATTAACAGGGGCATTGTTGTATATATCACAAACTGGCGATGTTGTTTTGGGCGCATCGGCTTTATATGCGTTAAGTTTAGGTATGGGTTTACCCTTGTTAGTACTGGGTAGTTCGGGCGGTAAGCTATTACCGAAAGCGGGCGCTTGGATGAATATAATTAAGAATATCTTTGGCTTACTATTGTTAGCCGTACCTATATTTTTACTCGAACGTTTTATCCCTGAAGTTGCTAGCCAAGCACTATGGGCATTATTGATATTAGCCAGTGCTAGCTATTTCTATGTCGCCAACCAAAACCATGCAGCAATACAAAAGAGTCAACAAGAAAAAGGCTTTTGGTTCGGCTTGCGCTCTTTGGTTATTTTCTTGATGTTATTTTTTGGCGCTAATATGACTTACCAATTAGTATTTCCAAACAGCAGCACTATTGCCAACAGTGCTCAGCATCCGAGTTTTAAACAAGTAACCTCTTTGACGCAACTACAAACCGAAGTGAAAAAGGCTAATGAGCAGGGTAAAACCGTGATGGTAGATTTGTACGCGGATTGGTGTATTGCGTGTAAAGAATTTGAAAAATATACCTTTGTTGATAGCCAAGTACAGCAAGCACTGAGCAATACTGTCTGGTTACAGATTGATATGACTGACTTTGACTCGCCTGATAATGCCGAGCTTGTTCAGCATTATACTATCTTAGGTTTGCCCTCAATTTTGTTTTTTGATTTACAAGGTAATGAATTAACCAAGCTGCGCACCACAGGCTTTGTAGGTGCTAATGAGTTTAGCGCCCATATTCAAACAATATTTAAATAGTTATGGTGGCGTTGCTTAGAGCGGCATATAGCAGAGAATAGAAAATTAACAGCAAGTAGTCAGCCTTAGCTTTGGCTGACTATTTAAAACGGATCACTTAAGACTGGCAGCCTAAGTCTAACTACTCAGAGCTAACATCTCAGAGTTCAGAGTAATTAGGCTGACTTGCCCCTAGATAAATCAATAGGAATTTCTTTAGGTACTTTCCAGAAACCTGCTGTCGTTTGCTTATCTAACATGACGAACAAGTCGGCTTCAGGTATCGGTTTAGAGTAATAGTAGCCTTGAATAATATCGCAATCATTTTCCGTCAAACTACGTAATTGCGCTTTAGTTTCAACCCCTTCAGCCACAACCATTAAGCCTAGGTTTTTCACCATGGCAATAGTTGAGGTAATAATTTGAAAATCAGAGTGATTTTCAAGCATACCAAAGATGAAACTCTTATCTATTTTAATAACATCCACCGGCATTTTCTTTAAGTAGGCTAGTGAAGAATAACCTGTACCGAAGTCGTCAATAGCAAAGCTAAAGCCAATCCTTTTTAAAGACTGCATCATGGCAATAGTATGATCCATATCTTTCACTAACGTTTGCTCGGTTAATTCTAACTCAAAAGTCTGCGCGCTAATGGAAAACTCTAGCAGTAGTTCTTTTAAGAAATGCGGTAAATTACTGTCAATAAACTGCCCCGCAGATAAGTTAATGGCAATGCGCACATCATCTAAACCATGTTTTTTAATGGCTACCGCAATCTCAAAGCAGCGTCGAATAATCCAATAACCGAGCTCAATCATGTGCTGCGAGTTTTCTAGAATAGGGATGAAGTCTTCAGGAGAGATCATACCGCGCTCAGGGTGTTGCCAGCGCAGCAGAGCTTCAAAACCATAGAGTTTTTTCGTTTTAGCACATATTTGTGGTTGCAGACTTAAGCTAAACTGCTGTTTGGCTAGCGCTTGTCTCACTTCACCTTCGAGCATAACTCGATGAGCAACACGTTGAAACATTTCTTGATGATAAACATGATATTGTCCGCCACCATTATCTTTTGCTTCATACATAGCGATATCGGCATGACTGATCAAATCATCCGACTTCTCAGTAGCCGATTCCGTATATGCTATGCCGATACTGGTCGATACATAAAAAATATTTGAGCCTAACTTAATCGGTTCTTTAAACTGCAGCAGTACCTTCTCAGCAACTTCAATGGCCTCATCAACATTTTTAAGGTGACTCAATACAATAACAAATTCATCACCACCAAAGCGAGTGGCTAGGTCTATATCACCAACACTAACACGAACACGCTCAGCCGCTTGAATAAGGAGTTTATCGCCAATATTGTGACCATTACTATCATTTACCTTTTTAAAGTCATCTAAATCGAGAAATAGTACTGCGACACCGCTTTTATGACGAGCAATATTGGCCAGTGATTTACGTAACTGATAGTTCAGCATATTTCTATTTGGCAGGCCGGTAAGTAAGTCATACATGGCGATATTTTCTAACTCTTTGGTCTTTTGCTCAACCACTAAGTTAAGTTGCTCTAGCTCAAAGCTAAGCTCTTGTGATGAGTGCGTTAATATATCCAACTCATCGGCAAACATTCTCGGTCTTTTTAAGTCAACCTGTCGAAATTCATCAAACTTTTTTTGCGCTAATAAAGGTAAGGCATTAGAGAGCAATAATAGTCGCTTGGTAAACGGGCTAGAGATAAAATAAACAAAGGCTGCTAACAAACTAAAGATAAGGCTTAGCGACAAAATAAAGCGTAGCTGATAAGCATCATTCTTAGCTTTAAATGCCGAAACATCATCAATTAACACGAGATAAAAGCCCTGATCTTCCTGTATTACTAGTTCGAGTAAATTAAGTAAGTAACTATTATTATCAATCTCAAGGTGCAAGCCCTGCTCTAGGATAGTATTTAAGGTTGAGTCGGACTTACCTAAGGTAAGCAGGGATTCCGTTAGGGTCATATTCGACGCTGAAATAACTTTTGCATTGGCAGTATTAATTTCATTATTAGCCGGATTAGCTATACGAATAACAGCCACATCTCTATCTAAAGTGGTTTTAAGAGCAAACAGCATATCCACTAATGAAGTGCTCATAGTGACAACAACCATATCACCATTTTTATTCAGTAAAGGTAAACTCAATAATAATTGACAGCTTTGAGGGCAATAAATTCTATGTTTAGGCTCTTGCTGTTTGAACACTTGGGCAATGTTATCCTGCACAGCTTGAGGGAAGTCTTTAGTTGAAAACAAGATATTTTGATTGTCATCAACCAGCCAAATATCCTCTACGTTGAGGTGCAATTGTAATGCGTCATATTGCTTTTCAAGCTGCTTGGTTAGGTTGGAGAAGTCATCATGCTCTGATAATTGGATTAGATCGGTAAAGGATTCTAACCAAACCGTTAATTTGGTACGTAATATATTATTGTGCAAATTGACTTGCAGCTGACCTTGCACGGTATTATTTTGCTGAAACTCTTGGTAGTCTTGCTGTAAACGCCAATATGACAGCGAAGAAAAACCCACCGCTAAAAAGAGTAAGGTTGATACAATCAGTATCATCAGTTTGGTTGGAACACCGATAAATTTTTTATTCATTAAAGTACTACTTCTAGAACCAATACATCAATTGTACGGCCCACATTTGCCAATCTTCGGAATTATTAATTTCAGGGTTAGGAGCTACAACAGGAGTTAACCTACCAGCACCTCTTACCCAATGATATTCAGCCCGAATACTAAAGTTACTGGTAAAATCATAATTAACACCTAAGGTGATATCTTTATGAAAACCAAAATAATATGGAATAGCTCCTCCTGTACTTTCTTCCAATTCTTTGCCGTCTTTATCATCTTTATCTAGATAGAAGTCTTCATATCTCGCTAAGAAAGTTAATTTTTGCGTTAACTTATAGCGTGATTGTAAATAAAAACCTTGGCCAATATTATCGAGTTTAAAAGCCGGAAAATAAAAACCATCGATGGTAAATCGCTGTTGATATATCTCACCACTGAACTCCCATTTTTCACCTTCATAGATGGCATTCATGGTATAAAACTGAAAGGTAAAGCCACTATCATAAAAAAAGTCACCCTTAGCTGGACCGGCACTGTCATAGGTAAAGCCTGCATCAAGCAGTGACACACCAAAACGCCACGGAGAAAACGCCGGTTGCCAATATAAACTTGCTTGGCTATCGTAATCTTGCTCGGCACTACCTTGAGCATACTCACTCAATATATTCTTGGTCTGCTCATCGGAAATAGGCGATGAACCATAGCTAAGTTGAAAATCAAAATTACCATATTCATCGGTACTGTGACTTAATTTCGCCGCGATACCATCACTTCCCACGGCAATATCTCTAAAGCCATCAAAATAAACAGATTGCGGCAGAATAATACTGGGTCTAGCAAAGGGGATATCTCTAGAACTTGAATAAAGCCAATGATTATTTTTAAAGCGGCCTAAATAAATATTGGCTTGCCAATGTTCATCAGTAAACGCTGACCAGTCTAACAGTGCATAATCTACTCGGGCACCTTGTGCATAACGATTACCACCGTCTAAATAAACCACCTGACCAGCCAAACGAAACTTATTTGTTAATTGATATGAGACATTGAGGCCAATTTCGGTTAATTCCGTCGAAAGTTCACCGTCATCATTAACAAAATCACTGCCGTTTACGTCAATAATGCCCTGTGAAATAAAGCCATGCAGTTGAAAGTCTTGCGAGTTAGTATAAGTTTTCCCCTCCTCTGCTTGTGCTTTAGTGGCAATACATGCGACCAATAAAAAAGTGCACAACAGTGTTCGGGAAAAAAAGCTTCGAGAACAATACAAAATATTAACTCTGCTAGCTATTGCTACTGCAGCATTAGTCTTTAATTTTGACAACATTTACTACTCCTTGACTGCTAACCTTCGACTCTTCATCCATATGAAGTGGCTCTTGACTCCGAGAGTCATTATTACTTTGCCTTAATAGCACTAACGTTGCTTCACCTATATATCCAATAGCGCCAGGGGTATTCGTTACTGCTTGGATAAGTTCTTGTTCAGATTTTACAATTGTCGGTGCTACCCCTAAACCTGAATAAGTTAATTTATGCCAGATACGATTGAGTTGATAAGGGAATATTTGCAAACGCTCTTTGGCAAAGCGTTGGTGAAGTTCATGCTGACTTGGTAAAACAAATACGGTAATAGCATGGTTATCACTCCAACGTAATTGACGCATAGTATAAATACGTCGCAGCTGTGATTTAGTTAAGCTACTTTGAGTAACTTGTGGGTGGGTGACTACTTCAATAGCGGCAACTTGTCGGGTCACAAGGCACGCTAGCATAAGCACAATAGCCAGAAAATAGTGTTTAATAAGGAAGCCCTATAATAAAGCTGAAAAAATATAAAAAATACGTTTAAAATCAATACAATAATAACTACAACTAGCTAATGATAGCCCAAATTAGTAGAAAATCAAACACCTAGCTTGCCCCTAAAGAGGTTTGACCAGTACTTTGCTGCTATATTCTGCGAAAACATGGCTATTATCGCCAATAACAAAATAATAGTAAAAAAGCATTTTTTTTAGTTCACAGTACAGCTATTTTGTGTAATTATTAGCACCAATGATTTTTTAATGGTGTTTTAGCAGAAGATGAGCACAAAGTTTACAGTTTTAGTGTTAAATGGCCCCAATTTAAATATGCTGGGCAAGCGAGAGCCTGCTATATACGGTAAGCAAAGCTTATCTGACATTATTGCTGAGCTCAGCTTGCAAGCTGCTGACAAGCATATTGAGTTAAAGCATCTACAAAGTAATGCTGAGCACAAATTAATCGATGCGATTCAACAAGGCTTTCAACAGGTAGATTTTATCATCATCAACCCTGCTGCATACACTCATACCAGTGTCGCTATAAGAGATGCTCTACTTGCTGTTGCCATACCTTTTATCGAAGTACATTTATCAAATGTGCATGCCCGTGAAGCTTTTAGAAAGCACTCTTATTTATCTGATATCGCCGTAGGCGTTATTTGCGGTTTTGGTGCGCAAGGTTATAGCTTTGCCCTAGAAGCGGCTAATGCTCACTTAAACAAGGCGCAAGCGAGCAATAAGAATCAATAACAAAACGTAACGGTTAATGATTGATTATTAACCTACATTGAAAAATATTAATTTTAGTAACCCAAATTAAGGTGTTCCCATGGATATTCGTAAAATCAAAAAACTTATCGAGCTAGTTGAAGAGTCAGGTATCAACGAACTAGAGATCTCTGAAGGTGAAGAATCAGTACGCATTTGTCGTGGCGCTACTGTCGTTGCTGCAGCCCCTGCTGCAGTTGCAGCCCCTGTTGCTGCCCCACTTGCTGCTGTTGCCGCTGCCCCAGCTGAAGCCGCTGCCCCAGTAATTACGGGTCATATCGTGCGTTCTCCTATGGTTGGTACTTACTACGCATCAGCTTCACCTGATTCGCCAGCATTTGCTGAAGTAGGTAAACATGTAAATGCTGGTGATACTTTATGTATTGTTGAAGCAATGAAAATGATGAACCAAATTGAAGCAGACAAGTCTGGCGTAATTAAAGAAATCTTAGCGCAAAATGAAGATGCTATTGAATTTGACCAACCGCTATTCATCATTGAATAAACCCATTTATCTAATACCTGTTTCATTAATTAAGTGATCTATTTTATACGTAGGAAAAAGTACCAAATACAAGGCTTTTATTTTAATACTAGTTGTTCTAATTATTAAATAAATAACGAAGTAGTTGGTGATTTTAACAAGTATAAATGATCATATAGTTAGTGAGATTGGTATAAAACAAAAGATTTCAAACATAAGGGTTATTCCATGTTAGAGAAAGTTGTTATCGCCAATCGTGGCGAAATTGCCTTAAGAATATTGCGCGCTTGTAAAGAGCTTGGTATCAAAACTGTCGCTGTTCATTCAACGGCTGATAAAAACCTTAAACACGTTTTATTAGCGGATGAAACCATTTGTATTGGTAAAGCACCTGCACCTGATAGCTATCTTAATATACCGGCAATCATTACCGCAGCAGAAGTAACCAATGCTGTTGCTATTCATCCCGGTTATGGCTTTTTAGCAGAAAATGCTGATTTTGCTGAACAAGTTGAAAATTCTGGTTTTGCCTTTATCGGTCCAAAAGCAGAAAGCATCCGTATCATGGGTGATAAAGTTCAAGCTATCAAAGCAATGAAAATTGCCGGTGTGCCCTGTGTACCTGGCTCTGACGGTCCATTGACTGAAGATGAAGCAGCAAACAAAGCCCATGCTAAACGTATCGGTTACCCAGTAATCATTAAAGCAGCTGGTGGTGGTGGTGGTCGCGGTATGCGCGTAGTGCGCAGTGAAGAAGAATTGGTTGAGTCTATTGCCTTAACCAAAAAAGAAGCCGGTACTATTTTCAAAAATGACATGGTTTACATGGAAAAATTCCTTGAAAATCCACGTCATGTTGAAATTCAAATAATGGCTGACGGCAAAGGCGCTGCAATTCATTTAGGTGAACGTGATTGTTCAATGCAACGTCGTCATCAAAAAGTAGTAGAGGAAGCTCCTGCACCAGGTATTACCCCTGAAATGCGCGCTAAAATCGGTGAGCGTTGTTGTAAAGCTTGTATTGACATTAACTACCGCGGCGCGGGTACTTTTGAATTCTTGTATGAAAATGGTGAATTCTACTTCATTGAAATGAATACACGTATTCAGGTTGAGCATCCTGTTACTGAAATGATCACCGGTGTAGATTTGATCAAAGAGCAACTACGTGTTGCTGCTGGACAACCGTTATCATATACCCAAGACGATATTAAAATTTCAGGTCACTCAATTGAGTGTCGTATTAATGCTGAAGACCCTCGTACTTTTATCCCATCTCCGGGTAAAATCACCCGTTTCCACCCACCAGGTGGTTTAGGTGTACGTTGGGATTCTCATATTTATGCCGGTTATTCTGTGCCGCCACATTACGACTCTATGATTGGTAAGCTGATCACTTGGGGTGATAACCGTGATGTTGCAATTGCACGTATGCGTAATGCCTTAGCAGAATTAGTGATTGATGGCATAAAAACCAACATTACTTTACATCAAGATATTTTAAGTGATCAAGGTTTTGTCAATGGTGGTGCTAACATTCATTACTTAGAGCACAAGTTAGCTGAGCTAGATTAGTTTTTGTTAGCAACTAACATTGCTCACTCCTAGACATCATGTCTGTGTGAGCTAGCAGAATACGGCTTTGCTCACTCCTAGACTCCTTGTCTTTGTGAGCTAACAGAATACGGCTTTGCTCACTCCTAGACTCCATGTCTTTTTGAGCTACCGTACATCCTGTACATAATTTTAAAAGCCCTGCAATTGCAGGGCTTTTTTGTTATTCTAGCCTTAATAATCTAAGTACATTTTAGAAAATATTTCATTTATTTTGAGTTAAAAAAGCTTATGTCCAATTCCCATGAAAAACCCCTAGCGCCTGCCGATGACGATTGTTGTGGTGGCGGCGCCTGTAATCCCTGTGTATGGGATGGCTATTACCTTGAATTACAAACGTGGCGTATAGAAGAAGCAAAACGCAGGGAACAAGCTGAAGCAGAGAAAAACTCAGAATAAGTCATTATTAAAAATCAATAAAAAAGCCAGTAATGCTTTAGCTTTACTGGCTTTTTATTATGCTAAATTAGAATACTGAATACTTACCCTAGAAGGTATTTATAATTATTCATTACACCTTGGCAATACGCTTAGCAAAGCTATTGGCATTATTAAAGCCAATACTTGAGTTTCTCGCCAACCGACTAAACATCAAGTAACACCAAGGAACTAGGTATAAACTGGTCACTGTTGAGAAGGTTAAACCGCCAATAATTGCCATAGCCAAAGGCGCGTAAGACGGGCCATCTCCGCCGATTTGTGTTGAGCCTAGGGCAAGTGGCACCATACCTAATACTGTCGTTGCCACCGTCATTAACACTGGGCGCAGTCGAGTAATACAAATATCGGCAATCACTGTTTCCAATTCATCAATTTTTGGCGACATCTGATTTATTTGATCTATGAGCACAATACCATTATTGACCACTATGCCCATTAATATCAAAATGCCAATCATACCCATCACCGACATACTGCTATCGGTAAGCAGGAAGAACCAGAAGACACCGACAATTGAATATAAAATAGAGCTAATAATAGCCGCTGGTAATAATAACGACTCAAATAAAGCTGCCATCACGATGTAAATCATAGCTAAAGCTAACAGCATATTCACCAGCATAATATTTTCCTCTTGTTGCTGACGATTAAAACCACGCCCCAACTTCCAGGTGTAACCCACAGGTAAATTCAAGGTATCCATGGCCTGTTCAATACGCTCTTGTGCTTGCTCCATGGTGATGTCATTCAAGTTTGCCCCTATGGTCAATGCAGTTTGTCGCTCTTCACGATAAATTGCCGATAGCCTTGGCTGAACCTTAAATTGAGCAACACTTTCTAAACTAATAGTTTGGCCATCAATTTCGGTAATAGGCAATTTTTTCAATTCATTTAACGAGTACTTAAGGCGTTCATCATAAAGTAGACGAATATTTACTTCGCCATTGGGATCATGACGAAAACTACGCAGTTCAAGTCCGCGCAATGCTGTACCTACTATTTGCGCCACTTGCCGAGAATCAAGCCCCAATTGATTCGCTTTAAATCGGTCTATTACCACCACCATTTCTTTTTGATGTTGTGAGACATCACTTTTTACATCCGTTAAACCGTCAACATGGGCAAGTACCGGTACGATTTGCTCAGAAAGTTTCATCAACATTTCAGTTGAGGCACCCAACAAGGTAACGCTGACACCACCAGCTTTAGCACTCTGCCAACCAAAATCGGGTTTAGCCTCAGAAAATACCGGCATATTTTTTCGGATACGCTCTTTCAATTCATTCATTGAAATATCGCGACTTTCTTTCAACAATAAAGTCGAAGAGGCACGTTCACCACTGTAATAACTGTAAACAGACTCAATATAGAACTCTTCTTTATGTTTATATAAATATTCTTCCATGCGATTTACCATAGCTTCGACATGCTCAAGTGGAAACTGACCTTCGACGTGGTAGCGCATAAACAAACGAGTACCGTCTTGATTGTCATTATTGTCTGAAGTAATCACGCCCATAGGGATTGCCGTACTGGCTAAAATCAACAATGCACAAAAGCCAGTAATTTTAGGATGTGCTAACACCCATGACAGGCTTTTTTTGTAGCGCATACTGCCTTTGTTACCTGCTGCACTGTCCTCTTGATTAGGCAATGAGTTATACGATGGATTAGACGATGTGTTAGTCGATTTATTTGCCAGTTTTTTTATTGTTGCCTTGCTAGGTTTTGCTGCCAGACTTTCTAGTGGCATCTTACTTAACAGCAAGGGTAATAAGGTTTTGGCAATTAATAATGATGCCGCTAATGATATACAGATGGCGATAGCTACATGTTCCAAGAAAACCGTCAACTGTACTTTTTCGCCAATGATATTGGGCAAAAATACTATCATAGTGGTTAGTGTACCCGTCATTACCGCTAACGAGACTTTATCAACACCGCGTAATATATTGTCAATTTTTTCTTGTTTAGTACTTGCTGGATTATTTCGGTGCTCCGCAGCGATAGACTCGGTGATAACCACAGAATTATCAACCAGCATACCGACCGCTAATAATAGCCCCATCATTGATAGAATATTGAGTGTGTAACCTAAAAAGTACATCACAGCTAAGGTTATACAAATTGAAAAAGGCACGGAAGCAACCACTAAAATAGTGGCGGTAGTGTTGCGCAGAAATAGAAATAACACAATAAATGACAATGTGGCGCCAATGCCACCGGCCATCAATAAATCAGACAAAGAATCGGTTACCCCTTTCGCCTGGTCCTCCATCATAAAAATATTGATGCCATTAAACTGAGGGCTATTAGATATTTCATCAACGGCACTCACCACTCGGCCGGCAACATCAACTAAATTAGCGCTAGACTCTTTAAAAATATTAACACCTATAGCGTAACTTCTATCTAAATGTCGACCGTCGATTCTTTCTGGCTGCTCAAATAATACTTGGGCAACATCACCAAGATAAACATTCTTTTTAACCATCAGTTCTCTAATATCATTTAGCTCGGTAAATTCACCTTTAGGGCTAATGCGAATAGTGTTGGTTGCTGACTTTAATGAGCCGGCATTAATAGTAAAGTTATGCGCCTGTAGCACTTTAGTTAACTCGCGCACATCAACATTGTGACTTGCCATACGGTCACTTATTAAGCGAATAGAAATTTGTCGTTGATCTACGCCATAAAGCTCAACTTTTGAAACCCCTGACATGCGCTCAAGTGGCTTTTTCAAATAATTATTAAGCAGTTGAAAGCTATTTTGTAATTCACGTTCACTGGAAATACGTAAGGTTAAAATAGGCATATCTGCGGTAGAAAATTGATAGACAAACACCCGCTGTAAATCTTCCGGTAATAAATGCCGCACCGCATCAATTTTTTCCCGCGCTTCTATCGCTTTGCCCGTTAGGCTACTTTCCCATGCAACTTCAATACTTATTTCTGCGCCATGCTCTGTTGAGCGAGAACTGAGTCGCTGTATTCCTCCCATAGTTGCCAGTGCTTCTTCAAGGGGTTTGGTTACTAAACGCTCTACTTCTGCTGGCGTTGATGCTTGATATGGCGCACTGATCATCATTTCAGGAATGTCTATACCTGGCCATTTCTCCAGCGGCAGTAACTGAGTCGCAGCCATGCCCATCATCAACATAGTGAGACAAAGCATAAAGGTGGTTACTGGCTTCTTAATAGCCAGTGCCGTTAAGTTAAACTTGCTATTAGACATTTTGAGGCTCCACTAATGGGTTTATTCCAGGTGCATTATTACCTGCAACCGTCTCAACGCCTTCAGCAAACTTCTTATTATCGAATAACTGATACAGCACAGGTAAAACCACTAAGGTTAATAACGTTGAGCAAAGTAAACCACTGATAACGGTAATCGCCATTGGGGTTCTAAGTTCAGAGCCCTCCCCCATACCTAAGGCCATAGGAAGCAGACCAAGGGCCGTGGTCAATGTTGTCATTATAATAGGACGTAAGCGAGACTCAGCAGCCTGCTTTATCGAGCTAATTTTATCCAAACCTTGTTCGCGTAGTTGGTTAATCCTATCCAACAAGACAATGGCATTATTAACGACAATACCCGCTAACATGATCAAACCAGTAAAGACGATGACACTGATATTGCTGCCAAAGAAATATAAGCCATAAATAGAGCCAACAGCTGCTAACGGTACACTGAACAAGATTAATAATGGCTGTAATAACGATTCAAACTGAGACGCCATTACCAAGTAAACTAAAAATACTGCCAAAGTTAATGCCATCAGCATAGAGGTAAATGACTGTTGCATTTCTTCACTTTGACCACCAAAAGTTGGTATGACAGTTAGCGGCAGTTTTAGTTTTTTTATTAACTCATTTGCGCGGGCTAAGGCACTATTTTGATCGCCCATAGCAATATTTGCGCTAATAACGGCAACACGTTGTTGATTAATTCGATTAATTTGCGCGGGGCCAACTGTCTCGACAATATTACTGATACTTTCTAGGGTGATAGGGAAATCATCATTCGGGTTAACAACCAGCTCTCTTAAATCACCAATTGAGTCACGTTGCTTTTTATCGCTACGCACTAATATATCTATCTTGCGATCAAGTAAGGTATATTTACTGGCTATATTACCGCCGATTTTAACCGCGACAAGTCTGGCGATATCAGGGGAGTTTAAACCTAGCTGGGCAATTTTCTTCTGGTTAAAATGTATGGCTAACTCAGGCTGACCTTGACGTTGGCTATTCGCTACGTCGACAAACTGTGGGTCTTGCTGCATCAATTTTGTTAAACGTTTGCTGTAGCTTGATAACAAGTCCAGATCATAACTTGCCAATTCAATACTAATTGGTTTACTAAAAGTAAACAGCTCGGGTTGATTTAATTGCGTGGTCGCGCCAACAAGCTTTTGGGTATATTGACGAATATCAGCCATCACTTGCGCTTCATTTTGGCTGTCATGTAGCATAATTTGCAACCTAGCCTGATGTTCTCCACCTTTATCAGCATTACTGGTCATCAAGCTACCGCGCCCGGTTAATGAGTAGGTACTTTTAATACGTTTATCTTGTTGTAATTGTTGAGCTATTTTATTGATGGTGCGGTCGGTTACGGCCAGTGGTGTACCCGGAGCAAGTTCAAGTTCAAGGTAAAATTCTCCTTGTGCCAACGGCGGTAATAATTCCACGCCAATTTTAGGCAAGATGAAAAGTGCAGAGGCAGCAAAGGTCAAGCTTATCAATAATGTAGCAACGCCATGTTTCAAGGCAAACGTTAACGATTTACTATAGAAGGAAGCGAACTTATCAAAGATAAAGTTAAAGCCGGCAGTGAGTGGCTTCATCACCAAGGAAGCAACCTTATTCACGCCATGAAAAGCCAACAGCACAATACGGGTAATCAACATTGGCAACCAAATAAAGACCAGCTTAAGTGGCAAGGTTAAAATAAAGGTGATTTTTTTGTACCAAACCAGCGCTTTAAAACCAGATTTACCGTCATCAATAGCAGTATTAATTGGGGTACTGTTTTTGGCAATATTACCAGCATTGCTACTTGCTTCGCTTTCGTCTAGCTCTTGAGAGGCCTGCCTTGAAGCTAACATAGGAATCAATGTTAAGGCGACAATTAATGAGGCAATTAGGGCAAAGGCAACTGTCATTGCTTGATCGGCAAAGAGTTGCCCGGCAACACCTTCGACAAAAATTAACGGCACAAAAACAGCCAGCGTCGTTAATGTCGAGGCTATAATTGCGCCACTCACTTCTTTAGTACCTTTTCTAGCAGCTTCAACAGCACTCAAACCCTGCTCTTTATAACGGGCAATATTTTCCAGCACCACGATGGCATTATCAACCAATAAGCCCGTTGCTAAGGCAATACCGCCAAGAGACATAATATTAAGACTGATGCCATTGCCGTACATCATGTTAAAGGTAGCAATAACAGAGACCGGGATTGACAGTGAAATAATGAGTGTTGGTATTATCGAGCGTAAAAACAGATATAAGATTAACATAGCCAGCAAGCCACCAATTAACGCCGCTGATTTCACTTCGCTAATGGCATTAGAAATAAAGGTTGATTGATCATAGACCACAGTTAATTGATAACGATCGCCTAATGATTTATTGATAGCGTCGAGTTTATTATTGATTAATTTAGCCACTTGTACCGTATTAGCGTCACCTTCTTTATAGATGGCTAACTCAACCGCTTCAACAGCATTAATACGAGTAACATCGGTACGTTCTTTGTAACCATCAACTATGGTGGCAATATCGTTTAGGGTGATAATTTGTCCATTTTCACGATAAACCACCAACTCACCAATTTGACGGATATCGGTAAATTGATTCAGCGTGCGTACTAGGTATTGGGTATTACCCTCAATTAATTTACCTGCTGAAATATTTATATTCTCGGCATTAATTCTATTAATTATCTCTTGGCTACTTAAGTTAAGCTGCGCCAATTTGTGTTGATCAATAATCACTTGATATTCTTGCTCTAGACCACCACCTAATTTTACCGACGCCACCCCAAGCAGTGACTCTAATTGTCGTTTAACATCATATTCGGCATAGGTTCTTAGCTTGGTTAAGCCAGCCACTGAATTATCTGAGGTTTGTAAACCCAAACGAATAATGGGATCTAAAGACGGGTTAAACTTTAAAATCAGTGGCTTTTGCACATCAAGAGGTAAACTAATAAGGTCGAGTTTTTCTCTGACTTCTAAGCTGGTGATATCCATAGCAACATCCCACTCAAACTCAAGCAATACGTCTGACTGGCCTGCTTTAGAGACTGAACTTATTTTCCGTAAGCCTTTTACCACACCGACAGCTTCTTCAATGGGTTTGGTAATTAACTGCTCAATTTCTGCCGGAGCAGCGCCGGTATAGTTACTTCGCACGGTCAACGTTGGGTATGACAGATCAGGTAATAGATTAACCGCCAGACGAGATAAACCCACTAAACCAAAAAGCATTACCGCAAAAGTAAACATCCACACCGTGACCGGACGTTTTATTGCTACATCAACAATACTCATGATAAGGCTCCAATGGTATTTACACTACTGATCAGTAATGCAGTAAAAATTAAACATAGGGTGGCTATTTGATGTTTAGCAGCCACAAAAAACAGTCTATCAATCAAAATATTCATCCTCTTTGACTCTCTATTTAGTGGTTTTTGCTATAGCAGTATCAGTATCAGTTAGTGCTTCATCCTCGAGAGCATCATCATCACTGGCTTTGGCATTTAAAATTTCCACCAAGGCATTGGCTTTAAGATTATGGTGGCCATTGACAACAACAATGTCACCTTCATCTAACTCGCCGCTTATTTCAGTAAGTTGCTCTTGTACAAAACCTTTATTGATTAACACTTCTACCGCTTTATTATTTTTTACTAAGTAAATTTTACTTATGTTATCAAGGGTAATGATGGCATCTGTTGGAATGGTTAAGGTGTCTTGGTGGGTATCAAAAGTAAGCGCTATTTGTGCAAACATACCAGGCTTTAACTGCAGTTCGTCATTACCTAGGGATAAAATCACTTTGAAGGTACCACTGCGACTGTCGATTACTGGCGAGATTGAACGTACCTGTGCAACAAATTTCTTACCTTGACGGGCACTGAACTGTAATACCGCCTGTTGTCCTAATTGAACATAACTCAGCTTATGCTCAGGTAAATAAACCACTGCTTGCAAGCTTGATTGATCAACTATATGAAATAGCTTTTGGTAACCTTGGGTAAAGTGACCTGTTTTAATAAAGCGTTCAGAGATGTAACCCGAAATTGGTGCAACAACTTGGCTATCCTTTAAGTCTAACGCGGCCAACTCTTTTGCAGCGACAGCTGCGCGATGTTGATATTTCAACTTATCTGATGCTTGTGCACTGACGAGTTGCTTTTCAGCCATTAAAGATAAACGCTTTAATTCCTGCTCAAAACCCGCTAATTCGGCTTCCGCTTTATCGAGTGCTAATTGATAACGTCTGGCATCAACTTTAGCAAGCAGTTGACCTTTTTCGACAAAATCACCTTCTTCAACAGTTAGCTCTTCAATAATGCCAGTAACACGAGTGATAATCTCCGCTTCATTACGTGACTCTAAAGTCGCTGTGGTATGGAAGTTTGATGAAATGTCTTTTCGTTCGATACTTGCCACCATCACTGGTATAGCAAACTCTGCAACTTCCTGCTTATCTTCTTTCGCTTCTGGCTCTGAACAAGCAGTTAAAAAGACAGTGGTAAGTAGCATAGAAGAAAGTAGCAATTTTTTTGAAATTATTGTTTTTGAAGCTAATGTTTTTGCAAATAGTGTTTTAGAAAAAGTAAGCATGGGTATTTCCGTATTTTTAATATTGCATTAAAAATAGCACAGGCTATGCCACTTAATCATTTTCCATATGTAACAGTAAGTTACACTTAATTACATAGGTGACTCTGGATAAAACTGGTTAAATTAACTAATAAGTTAGTGTTTTTCATACTTATTTTTGTCAAATTAACTAATTGATAAGTATTTAAGCCCTTAGCCTAAATAAATTAGTAAACATATGAAAAAGGTAACAAATTTTTTATTTATTTTAACTGCACTGATGAGCAAAATAGACTGTACAAAAAACAACATCAGCCCAACAATTCTCAACAGTGTCACCGGTTATAATTGGTTATTATCTCACCACTAGCTAAAGAGTGAGGTAATAATCATGCTAAATAACTTAATACAGAGCAATGAATCAAGGTCTATCAATGCTTTTTTAACCGATAATAGGCAGCAGAGCTACGATCAAGACACCTTATGGGACAAACTTAACCTTAGCCAACAATATGCGGTGTGTAGCTTAGGACAATTTGGTTACCTACTCACCTATGTCCGTACCTATGGTGATACTACTCTGGCAATACTCAAGCAAAATGACAAAATCGCCACTATCAACGAAGCGGGTGTTATCAATATTAATCCAGCTATCGTTTGTCGTCAGTAATACTAATTACTTCATATTTTCTTCGTAAAAGACCAAAATAAAAAGGCGAACACATGTTCGCCTTTTCGCTATAGAAAACGGCTATCAGCTAAATTTCATCTCAGGTATTTCGCCTTCAATCACCAGCTCACCTTGAGTTAACTCGATGATTTCTGCCACCGACACGCCTGGTGCCCGTTCAAGCAAATGAAACTTGCCCGCTTTTATCTCAATAAAGGCTAAATCCGTTAATACTTTTTTGATACAGCCTTTACCTGTTAACGGTAAAGTACAATTACTGAGTAATTTAGACTCACCATGTTTTGAAGCGTGGGTCATAGTGACGATAATATTGTCAGCGCCAGCCACTAAATCCATAGCGCCGCCCATGCCTTTGATGAGCTTTCCTGGGATCATATAAGAAGCAATGTTGCCATTAACATCCACTTCAAAGGCACCTAATACAGTTAAATCAACATGGCCTCCACGTATCATGGCAAATGATTCGGCGGAATCAAAAATTGACGCGCCAGCAGCCATAGTTACCGTTTGTTTACCGGCATTGATTAAATCGGCATCGACTTCGTCCTCTGTTGGAAAAGCGCCCATACCCAATAAACCATTTTCAGATTGCAGCATCACCTCTATGTCTTTAGGAATAAAGTTTGCCACCAATGTTGGTATGCCGATACCTAAGTTTACGTAAAAGCCATCTTGTAATTCTTGTGCGACACGCTGTGCGATTTGATCTCTTGATAAAGCCATGATTACTCTCCTGCTGGTCGTGTAGTACGTTGCTCAATACGCTTTTCAAAAGTACTTTGAATTAAGCGGTTAACATAAATACCCGGCGTGTGAATCTCATCTGGGTCCAGTTGCCCTGGCTCAACTATCTCTTCCACTTCAACCACAGTTATTTTTCCCGCGGTTGCCGCTAAAGGGTTAAAGTTACGCGCTGTTTTTCTAAACACTAGATTGCCGTATCTATCGGCTTTCCACGCTTTCACTATGGCAAAGTCACCCACTATAGCCTCTTCTAAAATATAATCACGACCATTAAACTGGCGTTCATCTTTACCCTCGGCCACAGGTGTACCGACCCCCGTGGCGGTGTAAAATGCAGGAATACCAGCACCACCAGCGCGCATTTTTTCAGCCAGAGTTCCTTGGGGGGTTAACTCAACACTTAGCTCTCCTGACATCATTTGTCGTTCAAACTCAGCGTTCTCACCAACATATGAGGCAATTATTTTACTAATCTGGCGATCAGGTAATAACAAGCCAAGACCAAAACCATCAACACCACAGTTATTAGAAACGAGAGTAAGTCCTCGGGTGCCTTTATGTTTTATCTCACTGATTAAGTTTTCTGGAATACCGCAGAGGCCAAAGCCGCCGGCAATAATAGTCATGTTATCCGTTAACCCTGCCATCGCTTCTTCATAGCTATGCACAACTTTATCAAATCCTGACATCTGTATTACTTTCCACTTTGATGAAAAGCCCTAAGTAAGTTTTAAGTGTTTAGCAGTTTTAACTAATTGCATGTATTTGTTAAATTAATTAATATTAACTATTGATAACTTTTATTTATAAATGATTTCTATAGGTAACAGCTATAAATAGTTTCCTAATAAATTAATACGCCGATGTGAGCATAAAATGAATATCACCTTAAAACAGATCCGCGCATTCCTTGCCATTGCCCAAGTAAAGAGTTTTGCCGAGGCTTGTGAGCTGTTACATATTTCACAACCAGCTTTAAGTGTCACTATCAAAAACTTAGAAGCAACCGTTGGTGGTCAACTTTTTGCTCGCTCAACCAGAGCCCTAGCCTTATCTCCTGAAGGTGAGCTATTTCTACCGGTAGCAAAACGCTTGTTAACTGATTTTGATAATGCCTTGGTCGAACTGCATGAAAGTTTTGCGCTTAAGCGCGGCAATTTATCCTTTGCTGCCATGCCCTCTTTTGCTAGTACTTTATTGCCAAAACAACTGGTGGATTTCAATAGCCAATACCCCGCAGTAAAAGTAAAAGTTCATGATGTCATCGCTGAAGATGCAGTAGCCATGGTCCGTTCAGGAAAAGTAGAGTTCGCCATCAGCTTTGATCCAGGTAACTCTGATGATCTTAATTTTGAGACACTATTTACCGACAAATTTATCGCTGTTTTTCCACAGAGCCACCCGCTAGCTAACACAAAGAACATTCAATGGCAGCAACTTAGTCAATACCCATTCATAACACTGCAAAGACCATCAAGTATCCGCTTATTGCTCGATGACACTTTAGCCAAAGAGGGCATATTTCTCGATATTACTTTTGAAGCAAATCAGCTAGCAACCGTAGTACAAATGGTGGCTAATGACTTAGGGATTAGTGTTATCCCCTCACTTTATCAGCAACAACTCTCAGCGCTGAAGCTTAACTTTTGTCAAATAAATGAACCTGTTATAAGCCGCCGTGTCGGCATTATCAGTAAACGCAGGCATGTTTTTTCTCATGCTGCCACTGAGTTTTTAAGAATTATCCAGCGTAATTTCTCACAAGATATTCCATCAGTTAAGTAGATCGAATAAATCAAACTAGCGACTACCTAAGTCAATCGACTTAGGTTAGTCGATGAAAGCTCATCAAACTAATCCTTCAAAATAAGCCTTAAAACTCCCCCCTTAAAAAAAGTATTTACATAGCTAGATTTATCTAATGTCAGTCATGCCTTGAGTAAATAGTCCTGCTAGCTAATGGCACTAAGGTAGTAAATCAACTCGCCCTTAATTCAGCTAAGGTAAGGCAATAAATTTCCGCATACTGCTCGTGTTAGCTGCAAATAGTTTCACCTCAAAATACGAGCCGTTTATCAGCATAAGGATATGCTGATCTTTTTAATCTTTATCAAAGGAAACACTATGCTACAAGGTAAAACTGCACTTATCACCGGCTCAACCAGTGGTATTGGCTTAGCCAGTGCTCATGTATTAGCTGAACAAGGCATTAATTTAGTGCTACACGGCTTAATGAGCGATAAAGAAGGTGCCAGCCTGGCACGCGAATTTAGCGATAAATATCAAATTAAAACTCTGTTCGATAACGCCAATTTAATGGACTCAGACGCCATTAGTGTTTTTATGACCAAAGCAATCAAGACCATGGGCTCGATTGATATATTGATCAACAATGCCGGCATTCAACATACTGAAGCGGTAGACACTTTTCCTGAGAGCAAATGGAATGCCATCATTGCTATTAATTTAACCGCTGCTTTTCATACTATTCAACACTCTTTAGCTGGTATGAAAGAAAATTCATGGGGCCGAATTATTAATATTGCTTCAGTGCATGGTTTAGTAGCTTCGAAGAATAAAGCCGCTTATTGTGCAGCAAAACATGGCATTGTTGGCTTAACCAAGGTAGTTGCTTTGGAATGTGCCGAGCATGGCATCACTGCCAATGCAATATGTCCTGGCTGGGTAGATACACCACTTATCAACGATCAAATTACTGACATTGCCAATAAAGAAAATAGCAGCTTTAAACAAGCAGAATATCAACTTATTACCGCCAAACAGCCGTTACCTGAAATGATGAACCCACGTCAAATTGGTGAATTTATTCTATTTCTTTGTAGTGATAGCGCGCGCAGCATTACCGGTTCGTCACTGCCTATGGATGGTGGGTGGACGGCTCAGTAATAGCCAAGAGATAAACAATAGATAACCATTATTGAGTAAATAAATTATCTCAAGGCCCATTACTCCCCTACATTAACCGAAATTAAGCTATTGGAAAAATTCATATGAAATCAGAAGAGCCAATTGTTATTGTCGCCGCAAAACGTACACCTATGGGCAGCTTTCAAGGCTGCTTTAAAGATATTTGTGCAACAGATTTAGGTGCAGCAGCCATTGAAAGTGCTCTAGCAAGTACCGCGCTTGAAAGTAGTGATGTTGATGAAGTGATTATGGGCTGTGTTTTACCCGCTGGTCTTGGGCAAGCCCCCGCACGACAAGCAACATTAAAAGCAGGTCTACCTGAAAAAGTTGGCGCTACAACCATTAATAAAGTGTGTGGCTCAGGTATTAAAGCGATGATGTTCGCTCATGACCTCATTAAAGCAGGCTCAATGAATATTGTTATCGCTGGCGGTATGGAGAGCATGACTAATGCGCCTTATATGTTAGCCAATGCCAGAGCTGGCTTTCGTATGGGTCATGGCAATATAAATGATCATATGATGACCGATGGTTTAGAAGATGCTTATGAAAAGAAGGCCATGGGCTGTTTTGCCCAAATTACCGCTGACGAAAAAAAACTAACCCGTGCAGATATGGACAACTTTGCCATCAATTCATTAGCTAAAGCCACACAGGCTATCGAATCAGGTGCCTTTGTTAATGAAATCGCGGCCTTTACCGTAAAAAGTCGACGCGGTAATACCATTGTCGATACCGACGAAGCTCCGGCATTAGTTAATAAAGATAAAATACCTAGCTTACGCGCTGTGTTTGCCAAAGAAGGCACCATCACCGCAGCCAATGCCTCGTCTATTTCAGATGGTGCGGCAGCATTAGTGCTAATGAAAGCATCTACGGCCAGACAAAAAGGCCTAACACCATTAGCGCGCATTGTTGCTCATGCCAGTTATGCGCAAGCGCCAAAGGATTTCACCCTTGCCCCCATTGGTGCTATCAATGCTTTGTTAACCAAAGCACAGTGGCAGCAAGGTGATGTTGATCTATGGGAAATTAACGAAGCCTTTGCCATGGTAACCATGTTGGCAATTAATGAACTTAACCTTGATGCCAGCAAAGTCAATGTAAATGGCGGTGCTTGTGCCTTAGGTCATCCGCTTGGCGCCAGTGGTGCCCGTATAGTCACCACGCTATTACATGCCCTACTTAATAGGAAATTGAGTAAAGGTGTCGCCAGCTTATGTATTGGTGGCGGTGAAGCAGTGGCTATTGCCATTGAGGTACTTTAGTAATGTTAAAAACAAAAGAGGCACAAGAAACTATGTCATATGAAAATAAGGCAGAAATAGCTGCTGGCGAAACTATCAGACGAAAAGTCATGGGTGATGACTTTGTTGATAGCGCCTTAGCTAAAGCGACTGATTTGACTCAACCGATGCAAGAATTCATTAATGATCATGGTTGGGGATCAACGTGGCAAAGGCCTGGGTTAAACTTAAAAACCCGCAGCTTAGTTACTATTGCCATGTTGGCTGCTCTAAAAGCGCCACAAGAATTAAAAGGTCATATTCGCGGCGCACTCAATAATGGCGCCAGCATTGAAGAAATTCAAGAAGTGCTGCTGCATAGTGCCGTCTATTGTGGCGCACCTGCGGCGCAAGAAGCCTTTCGCGCCGCACAAGAAGTATTGATAAACGAATAAACTTTAACGCCAAGTTAACTAAGCCATAAGCGACTTACCTAGTTAATGGCTTAGCTAACTAGGTACTAACTCATGCATGCATGAGTTCTCAAAAAAGCACTTGAAAATTAGCATTCAAAGGTAGTATTAAATTTAAGACCTGCCCTAAAAACAGCTCCTAAAAACAGCTCCTAAAAACAGCTAAAATTAGCAATTATCCCCGCAGAAGTAGTGACAAGCAACGTAAAAAGCCAAAACCAATTATTTTCCCTGTTCACTTTAGCTACTACTAAGGTGCCACTTCTTTTTAGTACAAAATTGCCTAGAGTAGAACTGTGCAAAAAACGCACAAGGATGCTGTTCCAATGGATAATTATAATAAATATAAAATAGGCTTTCTTATGAAAAAATTATTAGCACTGACTTTAAAAGCAAAAATTAACCTAGTAACAAAACTATTAACCTTACTACTGGTGATACCGCTAAGTGCTTATGGCGGAAGTTGGCAGCAAAACGTCACTATCGGCGGTTTTAATAAGGTTCACATCTATACCCCTGATTCAATGTCACCCATTGGCTCGGGTAAATCGCTACTGATAGTGCTTCATGGCTGTGTGCAACCGATAGATAATTTCTTAACGGCTAATTTAGAAGTCGCTGCTGAAATTTATGGCATGGTAATCGCGGTACCTGATGCAATGAATAAGGCTGGTTATAGCTGTTGGTCCTATTGGCAAGGCAGTATATCGAGAACGTCTGGCGATTATCAAAACCTGATCAACTTAGCCAATACCTTATCAAGTGATAGCAACAGAGCTATCGATGCTAAACAAATCTACATAGCTGGTTTATCTTCTGGCGGAGCTATGTCTGCACAAGCTGCTTGTTTAGCTCCCGATATTTTTGCCGGTGTCGCCCCTAGCGCCGGCCCAACCGTAGGTACAAGTTCAAATGGTGCGATAACAAGTTGCGAAACTGTATCCCCAACAACTTTTAAGGCACGTTGTGAAGGGTACGCTGGCTCAGCCAAAACTCACTTTGCTAGCCAAATAGCCGTAATTGGCCACGGCACTGCCGATACCACAGTAAATACCTGCTATAACCAACAAAATGCTAATGGTTTTGCCAATATTTACGGTGTATCCCAATTACCTGGTAGTAAAACTATTACCCAAGGTACAGGACATAGTGCCTCTGAAACACTGTGGACTGATAATCGAATCGCCATGTTATGGTTTGATAACTTAGACCATTATTGGTCAGGTGGCGCAGGTGCAAGTGGTGATTATATAGCGGGCAACAGCATTAACTTTGCCAGCTACCTAGGACAATACTTCGCTGAAAATAATAAACGCGTCGATCGTAATGCTGGCCCGACTATCAGTAATCACAGTGCTGTGGCTCAAAATAATAACTTACACATTAGCGGCAATGCCATTGATAGCGAAGGTAGTGCTAGTAATGTTGCTATAAAAATTTACGCATTAGACTCTGGCTCTGCAGTATTAGTTGAAACACTAAATAGTCAAGCTGCCGTTGCTGATGGTGCTTATAGTGCAACTTCCACTTTGCTAGCAGATGGTTTATATCATGTAAGCGCCATAGCCACCGACAATGAAGAAAAAGCTGGTGATAGTGTATCTGTCACCACTCGAATAGGCCCAGAGCCACCCGCGACCTCGCCAGTATTATCAAAGATTAAAGTTAGCATTGCTGGTCAATGTGCAACAGTGACGGGTAGCGTTATTGATATAAACCAAAATCTAAGCAGTATCGTGGTTAGCTTTATTAATGGTAATGTTAGTGCCACTGTTTCAGCCAATGCTTTTATTGCCGAACAATGTAATCTAGCCGGTGGCCAGCAAAGTCTAACTATTACCGCGACAGATACCAGTGCACTATCAAGTATACAAACAGTAGCGTTCACCATAGATGCTGGTGTCAGTGGCGATTACAATCTACACATTAATGCTGATCATATCACTTGGGGTAACGGTTACTCTGCTTGTTATTTGGCTTTTGGCAGCAATGAGTTCACCATGCGCGAATATCCTGCAGGCACTAATCAATGTCAGTGGATTGCCGACGGTGAGCCAAGCTGTGTTGGCCCTAACCAAAGCTGTGTTGTGAGCAATAATGATGCTGATAGCGATGGCATAATTGATAATATTGATAACTGTCCTAACACCAGCAATACCGACCAGGCTGATAATGATAACGACGGCTTAGGCAATGTTTGTGA
Source organism: Colwellia sp. (assembly GCF_013215345.1). Lineage (GTDB taxonomy): Bacteria > Pseudomonadota > Gammaproteobacteria > Enterobacterales > Alteromonadaceae > Colwellia. The sequence continues at coordinate 33,170 of NZ_JABSOV010000012.1, forward strand.
TGCCACACCTGATGGTGACATCCCTGAGCCTATATTTACCTGTCAGCAGTTTACTAGCAGTAACTATGCGCATGTACAAGCGAATAGAGCAACCACCAATGGCTTTTATACTTATGCTATTGGCTCAGGGGAAACATTGGGGCTTTATAATATCTTTTACTCGGCAACGTTAGCGCAAACAGCAGATAACTTTTTTAGTTTAGGGACGTGTCCGTAACGCTGAGAAGTTGAAAAAAGAGCAGTACTAAAATTTTTTAGTGCTGCTTTTGGTGATTAACCTTTATAAAAGGATTTACAATAACTTTTCTTCATAGGTGATTTAATTCAATATAAACATGACTTGTGCTTTGCAAGCGTATATTGCTTTATTGGCCTACATAATCATAGCAATCTTTTCTCTAGTTAAAACTTACATTAAAACCATCGCTTACTACACTTTAGCTATAGTTAAAAAGGCTTTATTCATGATTGATAAAATTATTAGGGGCAATTAAGCTGATACCTTTGCCTTTGGCACCACCTTAATGCAATAGCTGATATTGTTATGATCTTTAAAACGTAATAAGTACAAGCTGATTTGTGCCAAGGTTTAGCCTTTAATTAACAATAGCTTCTCATTTAAAAGCAGATGATTAGTGTAATACAGTCATTGATAATACTTTCTAGGAAGATAATATGCCGTACTTTAAGCTCTTATTATTATTCATTTGTAGCGCTCTATTCTCAGCTCAAAGTTTCGCTAAAGTAGATGTTAATATTTTAATTGAAGATGGTTATTATCCACTGATAATAAATGCTGAAAAAGAACAGGGTTTAGCTTTTGAATTTGTGAAAATTTTAAATGAGTCGCAGCATGAATTTAACTTCTTTCTTAACACACTGCCCTCAAAAAGGCTTATTAAATCTGTGCAAGAAAAAAAGTTTGATGCTTTATTTTTAATGGCAATTATTTGGCTACCAAAATCAACTCATTCATATCTGACAAAAACAAAATTCTCAGTAACCGTAGCAAATGAATTATATGCATTAAAAGAGAACGCACTAGATCAATCTTATTTTGATAATCTCGATGAGTTAACTAAGGCTGGCGTACTAGGCTACTCGTATAAATTTGCTGGCTATAATACTGATCAGATATTTTTAAGCAATGTGCATAAAATGAGCCTAACAAGAAGTGAAGTCCATGTTGCTAGAATGGTTTTATTTAAACGCGCAGAGATTGGCATTATTGGTAACCTTGCCAGTCAGTACTTTAAAAAGACTAAGACTAATACTATTGATATGAATCTGCTTTATAAGAGTAATACCCCGGATCAAATTTATGACACCGCATTTTTAGTAAACCAACAAAGCTCGACAATAACGGCTAATAAATTTGATGAAGTTTTAAAACTCCCTATGGTAAAAAATAAACTTAATAATTTATTCAAAAAATACGGCATAGATTCGAGCGTAAAACCGTGGTAACCCTGTACTTATATAAGAACATAATTATACAAAATACATCAATATTAAATAGTTATACAAAACAGAAGTATAAAAACAGAGCAATTAAGCTCGGTAAAGATGAGAGATATCAAAGGAAAAATAAGGCTTATTTGTTATCAGGACCCACCATTAACAAATTCATTAATAAGCCGGTAAGTCGCTAAACATTCTTCACTAACCAGTTGATCAAATAACATATAGGCGTGAGTCATACCATCAAATGAATAGTGTTCAACTGCTACACCTACTTCTGTTAATGACTTAGCATAAGCAATGGCCTCATCTCTAAGTGGATCACAACCGGCAGTGATCACTAAAGTGCTTGGCATGTTTACTGAGAACTCACCTAATAGCGGCGAGGCTTTTTTTATTTTTGTCTGATCTAGGCTATTGGCATGAAAGTACTGCTGAAAATACCAATGTATTTTATCTCGTTCTAATAAAAAACCTTGACCATTTTCATCAATAGAAGCGCTACTCATTGTGTAATCAACGCTCGGGTAAATTAGGATTTGCTTAGCTATTTTGACTGGCACTTTAGATGAAGTATGCGCTGAGCTATCACAACAGTTATTCATCACTAAACTAGTACAAAGTGCGCCGCCAGCACTATCGCCAGCAATATAAAGCTGGTCACTATGCTTCATATCAAAAAGTAAGCTTTGATAGTGCATAAGCACTTGTTGACAATCGTCTAGACCTGCAGGATATGGATGCTCTGGTGCTAAGCGGTAATCTACACAAATGACAATCGCCTGCGCCGCAATAGCGAGCTTACGGCTAATAGGGTCATATAAATCAATGCTACCGCACATATGGCCGCCACCATGAAAGTGCAGTAATACCGGTAAATTATCATTAGGTGCTGGGTTATAAATGCGCACGGGAATATTATGGCTAGCCGTGGCTAAGTAACTATTTTTTACTATGCTCATATTAGGCCCTGAGCCAATTAACGGCGCTAAGTTATCCAAACCTTGTCTAACTAAATCGACACTAAAACTCTGCCCTTTTGCTTTGGCTTTAGCTTTTACCTCGGCCATAGCCTTATTAGATTTATCAATAAAACCGACTAACTTAGGAGAGATTATTCCGCGCATAATTTGTCCTCACTTGCTTTGCTTTTATCATCACCTTCATTAGTGATGGCTGCTTTTACCTTTCCTGTTTCAGGCAAGAAAAAACTCCCAATAAAAAAGGTACTACTGACTATTGAAATGAGAATAAATGAGACGGTGTAATCACCTTGATTGATATCCACTAACTTGCCAAATAACCATAAGATAACCGTAGAAATTAAGTAGCTGATTGAGTAGAACAAACTAAATACCACGGTAATACGTTGCCCGGTCATTTTGGGTAATTCATGGGGAATAGAAACCAAAGCAGTGATAGGGAAGAAAATGAAAAAACCTAATACTATGGCTGATAAAGTTTGTAACCACTCACTGCTACTAAAGGATACACCAATAATGGTTATCACCATGACAGCACCAGACCAGCGAATAACAGGTAGGCGCAGTGCCATTTTTTTACTGTAAATAATACCTGCTAATGTGCCAACAATACCAAAACCAATCACCCACTTACTTTGGCTAATACCGGCTTTAGGATAGAAGGTAAATAAACAAATATAAAAGGCCAATAGCCCTGAGTAAGTTAAACCATAAGCCCAATTAAATTTATCTTTAAGTCCATCAATATAACTGTAATGGGCCACGGCTTTGCCATCTTGGCTTTGCTCAGCACTTTCAGGTTCAAATTTTACCAATAGCCAAGCAAAGCTAAGTAATAAACTGGCAATAGAAAAAGCAATTAGGCTAACCTTCCAATCGCCAGTGAACTGATTAATTTCCGCCATTTTCCACAGCACAATACCAGTACCTATATTAAAAGCCACGGCATTCAGGCCGTTAATCACCGGGCGCTCATCCGCTTTAAACCAGTGCATAACAATAGGGTTAAAATAAACAATCATAAAGGCGCCACCTAAGCCCATAAGAAATCGACTAAGTAGCAATAATTCATAATTAGGCGCTAATGGCGTTAATAAACCAATAACGATAAATAGACTGGCAATAAAAAAAGCATATTTAATACCAAACTTTAGTGCAACCCAGGCAGCACCAAAGGTACCCACAATTTTAGCCAAGGTGACTGCACCACTGATAAAACTAGCTGAGGCTAAACTATCAACATGCATGGTAGCCATGATTTGTTCCATACTTGCTGTGCCACCAACCCAAGCCATAGCAAAGAGTACATAACTAATAAAAACAATGGCTTCAACCAAGTATTTGTTACTGATTTTCATATGTGATAGTTTCTAATAAAGGAGAATATTTATCGTTAGGTTAGCGTATGACGGCTAGCAAATAACTACTACCTTAGTTCACTACCCTGCTACAACTGGCGTGGTAAGCTAGTCATAGCATTATTTACCGATAATTTTTAGTACCTATTACCCCACTCGTTTACCATGCTTTTTGACCACAATAAAAAGGACTGCATTTGTTAGTTTGGCTTTCACTTGATACTTGGCTTATCACCTTTCTTTCCATAGCCTATTTAGCGCTACTCTTTATTGTTGCTCACTGGGGGCAAAATCAAGCCCCTGAAAACTGGATCTGCAAACCTTGGGTGTATAGCTTGTCGCTAGGGGTTAGTTGTAGTTCATGGGCTTTTTACGGCACGGTCGGACAAGCAGCGACCACAGGCGCTTGGCTAGCGCCGATTTATATTGGTTCTATTCTTTGTTTCGTATTGGCTTGGCCAATGTTGCAAAAAATCCTGCTGATTGTTAAGCAGCAAAATTTAACCTCTATTGCCGACTTTATTGCCTTTCGCTACGATCGCTCGCCGAAAGTCGCAGCTCTGGTTACCATTGTCGCGCTACTAGGCATTATCCCTTATATCGCCCTGCAACTTCGCGCCATCAGTACCAGCTTTGATTTATTAACAGGCACTTATCAATCAGGCATTAGCACGGCTTTTGTTGTCACTATCGTACTTATCTTTTTCAGTATTTTATTTGGTACTCGCCAAATAGCTGCCAATAAGCAAAACCAAGGGCTAGTATTGGCTATCGCTTTTAGCTCAATTATTAAATTATTCGCCTTAACTGCGGTAGGTATTTTCGCGACTTTCTTTATTTTTGATGGCTTTAGCGACTTACTTAGCCAAGGTAAAAACATCAGTTCAATTACCGGCACAAACTCAGCCTACCTTGCTGTCGCCCATGCGGTATTGGGGGCAATTACTATCTTTATCTTGCCGCAACAGTTTCATATGATGATGATTGAAAATCACCATCAACAAGAGTTAAAAACAGCCCGTTGGTTGTTCCCTTTATACCTGCTATTAATTAATGTCTTTATTTTACCCATTGCTATTGCTGGCCAGTTAACCTTTCCGGGCGGTAGTGTTGATGCCGATACCTATGTATTAACCATTCCGCTTTTTTATCAACAAGCCTGGTTAGGTATCACTGTTTATATTGGCGGCTTAGCCGCGGCCACTAGCATGGTTATAGTGGCCGCTATTGTGCTTAGTACTATGGTGGCAACCGAAGTATTAACCCCCTTGGTATTGAAATTCCGCTTATTAAATATCAAGGAAAATCAGCAATTATCCGGGCTATTACTTAACTTACGCCGTGGTTCCATCGCCATTATCTTGCTACTAGCATTTATTTTTGAACGTATCATTGCCCAGCAAAACCACCTGGCGACCATAGGCTTATTATCGTTTGCCTTACTCTCTCAATTTGCCCCTGCGACAATCGGCGCACTGTATTGGCGTAAAGCTAATACTAAAGCAGCCTTAACGGGCTTAATAGTTGGTAGTTTTGTTTGGTTCTATACCTTATTGCTGCCAGCCTTAATGCCAACTAGCCAATGGCTTGACACCGGTTTATGGCATATCACTTGGTTAAAACCTACTGCCCTTTTTGGGGTGAACTTTCTAGATAGTACTAGCCATGGCGTTTTTTACAGCTTGCTATTTAACCTTACCTGCTACGTTTTCGTTTCATTGGTAAGCCGACGCAGTGTCGGTGAAAAATTACAAGCCGAGTACTTTGTTAATAAAAGCCAAAATCAGTTTGAGCGAAACTTATCCCAAGAAGACTTATACAGTTTATTAATGCGCTTTATTGATAAAGAAGCAGCAGAAGCCTTGGTTAGCTTTGCTAAAAGTGAGCTAAACACTAATAAGAACAGCAGTAATAAAAACCAGAAGATCATTGAATATACCCGCTTACAGCTTTCCGGAGTACTTGGCTCTGCCTCAACGCGCATGGTAATGAAAGCAGCTTCAACTTCACAAGAAATCCCCTTAGAAGATGTCGTTAGTATTGTTGATGAAGCTAACCAAATATTCCGTTTTAACCGTGAATTATTGCAATCAGGCGTGGAGAATATTGAGCAAGGCATTAGTGTTATCGATGCAGATATGCGCTTAGTCGCGTGGAATCAACGCTATATTCAATTACTTGATTATCCTGAAGGGTTTGTAACCGCAGGAAAGTCTGTGGAAGAATTACTGCGCTATAACATTGCTAAAGGCGTTATTAGTAGCAAAAATACGGGTATAGGCAGCGAAATAAATATTGCTACAGGTACTGAATCGAGTACGCATATCGATAGCTGTACTAGCGTAGAAAGTGAAGCTTTAATTGCTCGACGTATTGAGCATATGCGCATGGGCCATAACCATTACTTTCAGCGCACTATGCCCAATGGCATAGTATTAGAAATCAGAGGCCAATCCATGCCAGGTGGTGGCTTTGTTAGTACCTTTTCTGATATAACCGCTCATATTGAAGCAGAAAAAGCCTTACAAAAAGCCAACGAAAGTTTAGAAAAACGTGTTGAAGAAAGAACCCAAGAACTAAGACACGCCAAAGCTGAAGCAGAAGCTGCCAATAGCAGTAAAACCCGGTTCTTAGCTGCCGCCAGCCATGATTTAATGCAACCTTTTAATGCCTTATCGCTGTTTACCTCTATGCTGAAAAAGAAAGTTGCAACGAAAGAGTTAGCGCAGTTGGCCAATAATATTGATGATTCCCTAAATGTTGTTGAAGCACTGCTATCAGATTTGGTCGAAATCTCTCGCCTTGATAATAACTCTGAGAGCATTGAGAAAAAGCACTTTGCGCTAGATGAGTTATTAATACCGCTAAAAAATGAGTTTACTGTTTTAGCTCAGCAAGATGACATCAACTTTAGCTATCAAGCTAGCTCTACTTGGGTCAATTCAGACAAACGTATGTTACGTAGAATAATACAGAACTTTTTATCAAATGCTGTGCATTATTGTCGTGATAAAACCGGCGATAAAGCAGCCATAGCCAACAAAATAGTATTGGGTGTTCGTCATAACAAAGACATGGTTCGCATCGAAGTTTGGGATAATGGCCCTGGTATAGCCGCTGATAAGCAGCAAACTATTTTTCAAGAGTTCGAGCGTTTAGAGCAAAATCGTGAAATACCTGGCCTTGGTCTCGGTTTAGCCATTGCTGAGCGTATGACTGGCCTGCTTGGTTCTAAAATATCAGTTCAATCTACCGTTGGCAAAGGCACGGGGTTTATGATTGAAGTACCTCGAGTGCAGCCTAGTGCCGTTAATTCAGCCAGTGAAACATCAAGAATTAACGGTAAAAAAACAGACTTTAGCAGCGAAGACTTTGCCAATATACCGGTGTTGGTTATCGATAATGATGCGCTTATGCTAACCGCGATATCTTCACAGTTGACTGAATGGGGCTGTAATGTCTATACCGCTCAAGATCAAGAGTCACTAAGCAAGGTGGTTAAGGGCATGCAACAAGTCCCTCGCTTTATCATTGCTGATTATCACCTCAACAACGACGCCAATGGTGTAGATTTGGTGACAAACTTACTGCACAAAGAGAATTGGCAAAGTCCTTGTGTAATATGCTCTGCCGATCCTTCCGAGCAAGTTAGACAACACACCAGTGACGCCAAGTTTTTATTCTTAAGAAAGCCGGTAAAATCGCTGGCGTTAAAGCGCACGATAAGACAAATGATTGCCTGAAACTGAGTGTTTTCTGGCTTTTATTCTAGGAGAGTTTTCATTTGAAAAGCCCGTCAAATTAATCAGCAGAGCTAACCTTGCTAAACACAAATTAGCCAGTAAACTTTAATAGTAGCATGACTATTTTTTAGGAATTGTTGCCCATGCCCTCTTTAAATACTTACTTTTTAGTTTTGATATCTTTACTCCTTTGCCCAGCTATTCAGGCGGAGCCCTCGTATACGATAAAACTAGGGACCAAGGTGGCATGGCCACCGTATCATATTGACTTAAAATCAGGCGCAGCCGGTGTTGCTGTTGAAGCTGTAGACTGTGTGATGGCGCGTATTAAACAGCCTTATGAAATAAATAAGCTACCTTGGTCTCGCGCGCAAGCATTAACTAAGTCTGGCGTCTTAGATGGTTTTTTCTCAGCCTCTCAAAGTGAAAAAAGAGATGGCTACGCTGAGCTATCAAGGGTTTTCATCCCGCAAATACGTAAGTTCTATTTTTTAAAAAAATACTTTCCCGCAGAAGCGCAGTTATACTCCATTGATTATATAAAGGAAAGTTTTACCGTAGGCGCTAGATTTAGCTCGAACGCGATGAATTTTTTAAAGCTAAATAACTACAACATTGGTGCTGAGCATCTCAGCGAAACCGTATTAATGAGAATGCTCGATGCGGGTCGAATGGATGCGGTATTAGAGAATTCTTTGGTTTTTGCCCTTATGGTCAAAAACCTAGATAGATCTATGGATGAATATTTAAGTGTCGAAGTAGGCAAGAAAAACATGGGTGTATACTTTAGTAAAATATTTTTAGATAAACACCCAAACTTCCTCACTTTATTCAATGAAAATATCCCACCTTGTAGCTTAATAAAATAAAATTATCTGCGGCTATATTCGCAACAACAATAGCTAAAAGTTATTAGCTATTGGTTATGAGCAGTTACTTATGGGTATTTCCTTACGAGAAATAACTTATGATAAATTACTTATAAGAAGTATTTTCCCCTGGCGCTAACATTAATTGCTGATACGCTAGCCCCGCTAAAGTACGGTTATTCACCTCCAACTTTTCTAAAATTGCCGATACATGCTTTTTTACCGTGGTTTCTTTAATATTGAGATCATAAGCGATTTGCTTATTGAGCTGACCGTCGGCTACTTGGGTGAGCACTACATATTGTTGTGGCGTTAATTGCGCAAGTTGCTTAGCTAAGCGCTGGTTGGCAAGCGCGGTTTGCTGATTTTCATTTTTTTCTATTAGTTCAGGTAACCAGATATCACCCGCTAATACCGTATCTATGGCGCTAGCGATAGTAGTTAAATCAGCAGATTTAGGAATAAATGCCGCAGCGCCAAAGTTAATGGCTTTTTGCATAGTTTCATCATTATCATCTGAAGAGACCATAATCACCACTAAATCAGGATAATGATTTTGCAACTGGGTTAAGCCAGTAAAGCCATCATTACCCGGCATATGCAAATCGAGAAAAACAATTTCTAAGCTCGGCGTTGCTTCAATAGCCGTTAACAACTCACTAAAATTGTCTGCTTCTAACGTACCGGCATCATCAATACACTCCACTATGGCGTGTTTAAGCGCACTGCGAAATAATGGATGGTCATCTGCAATAATTACTTTTGCTGGTGACATATAAGCTCCTAGAACAAGATTAACGTTAATTAAGTTAGTATGAAAAAAAGAGCTGACAAGTGCCAGCTCTTTTTAATTTGTTTCTGCTATTTTAACCTAGCCCAGGGCTAAATTAACTATGGCTAAAGTTAGAATTGGTAACCTATCGTGAGTGAGACTGTTGATGGGTCACCGTAATAAGCTATAAGGGTAGTATCACCACCAAAACCTGGTAACCAGTTACCATCATCATCTTGTCCGCCAGTAAAGTCATAGGCACCAACCATGTACTCTTCATCGGTAATGTTTTTCCAATGCAGTGCTGCTGTCCAATCACCATCATTGCTGTACCAATTAATACCAAGGTTTAGTAAACCATAAGCTTCTTGAGTCAATCTGTTATCAAGTTCTACCAAGGCATAATCACCGCGGTAATAATAATTACTATTTACCACGAAAGAGCCGACAGAACTTTCAATATCGTAACTAACACCAAAATTAGCCGTCATATCAGGTGTGTTGGCTACCGTATAAATATCAGAGATATCATCATAACCTTCACCATTCCAGCTCAATACTTCAGTGAATTCACTATCAATGTAACCAAAGGCAAAATTAAAGTTTAGTGACTCTGTCGCTGCATAATGAATTTCAAGCTCTAAACCTATCGCTTCAGATTGACCAATGTTTCCTAAGCGTGAATCTAATACGGTAGGATCTTCATTAGCGACAACACTTTTATATTGGCGATCTTTATGCTTTAACGCAAAAATCGTTGCATTGACACGTAATTGATCAAACCATTCACTTTTTATACCTATTTCAACAGAATCCACTATTTCAGGGTTTACCGCTGGTTCATTAGTGGTAGCACGCGGGTTAAAGGTACCTGATTTGAAACCTTGTGAGTAGCTGGCAAAGACCATCATGTCGTCATCAATTTGATATTCTGCTCCTACTTTCGGAGTGAAACGTGACCATTTTTTATTACCCTTTAATACTTCAGTCTGTACTAAATCACCGCGGGTATAACCTGGAATCCAACCTGACTTCGGATACTCAATAGAGAAACGTAGATCATCATTTACATTCGCTCGTTTCTCTTCTTCAGTAAAACGAGCGCCTAAGGTAAAGGATAACTTGTCTGTTAAGTTATATGAACCTTGCGCATAAGCCGCGTAGCTTTCACTACTATTACAACCACTTTTTTCAGCTGTTAGCGATTGAAATATAATGGCGTCGTAATGCCCACAAGATTCTGAATCAAAATAATATAAACCAGAAACAAATGTTAAATTCTCACCATCGTAATTTAACTGGAATTCTTGTGAAAATTGCTCATCATCATAGACAGCAGGAACATCAAAAATTTGTAATGGCGTATTATCAAAATCAATATTGGTTGGTGAATAATTTTCGCGCGCTGCCGTTACTGATTTCACCGACCAAAAATCATTAATAAAATATTCAGCCGTTAAGCTCCAACCTTCATTTTCAACTAAATTTTCTGTTGGTAAACTTGTATATGAGTCATAAACGCTATCAGGTACCGGCGCATCCGTTAACATACTAGGTAATAAACGGTAACCACCTTTTGCATTCGATTCATCTTTAGTATTGTCGTAGTTAAAACGGAAAAACCAATCATCCGTAGGGGTAAACTCCAATGTAATACGGCCAGCAAAAACATCCTTGTTGTAGTTTTCAGTATCTTGATTAGCTAATGATGTTTCAAGAAATTCACCATAACCATCACGAGATAAGCTAGCTAAAGCAAAACCAACATAAAACTTGTCATCAATAACAGGGATTTTACCGGCCACTTTATAATCTTGGCGGCCGTAGTTACCAAAGGTTGCCGTTAGATCAAACTCCCTATCTCCTGACATTTTTTTGGTAACATATTTAATAGCACCACCTATGGTATTTTTACCGTACAAGCTACCTTGTGGGCCCCGTAAAACTTCAATACGCTCAACATCAATAATATCTAGTACTGCGCCTTGTGGACGGGCAATATAAACATCGTCAACATAAATACCAACACCGGGTTCATAACCCCAAAGAGGATCCTCTTGACCAACACCTCGAATAAATGCCGTTAAGGTAGAGTTAGTGCCACGGCTACTTTGTAAGGTAGTATTTGGCGAGAACTGTTGCACCTCAGTCATCACGCTGATGCCATTTTGTTCGAGCTGCTCTGCGCCAATTGAAGTAACGGCTACGGGAACATTTTGTAGAGTCTCTGTAGTTTTACGTGCGGTAACTTCGATACGCTCTAGACCAGAGTTATTTTCAGCACTTGATGACTCATTAGCCTGTGCTGCAGAGGTTATGTTGGTGCTTATTGGGCTGGGAATAGCTAAAGCGAGGTAACTTAATTTCTTGTTATAGCGTTTCATATTAGTGCCTTATTATAATTATATTGAATCAGCTTTTTTTAGATTATTGTGATGTTTTTTACTGATGTTAAAACTCTATAACAAAATTAGACAAAGTTAATCTGTACTATAGTACCATAGAGCTTAGTTATTGAATATTATTGAGTTTTCCATTTAAAACCCCAGAACTCGACTATATCGAGGGCGCTATCGTGGGAAGATTCAAACAAAAAAGGCGCACTAGTATCCCTATCTTCAAGGGCTGAATTAACCGTTAAGCCGTGACCAATGTCATTAATTTCAACTAATTTCACCTGTGGCTGATGTTCATTATCTTGCCAAAGGGTTAGCTGGTAATCTGCTGCTGATATTTTACTTTTTATCAGCGATGTCCCCGCTAATTTTGACCACTGCACAGCCAATCGCGATGAGTTTTTAGGGTTAACTACTTTGTCGTTACTGCCCGTGATGACAATAAGTCTTGGCCACTTATTAACAGTTTCATTACCTTTTTTTGCTAGCTTAACGAATTCAGTTGCTGATTGTGAAGGACCATTTCGCATACAAGAAATAGCTTTAGCCAGATCATTCGCGCAAGGGTAAGGTAGTCCCGCAATTACAGCGCCTGCAGAAAATAGTTCTGGATAATGAGTTAACAGTGCACTGGTCATAGCGCCGCCAGCGGAAAGGCCAGCAATATAAACCTGCTCTATGCTTGCTTGTGTTTTTACTGCGCTGATCATATTTTTGATCGACAACACTTCACCTTGATCTTGAGCGCTATCTTGCTCTGAGAACCAATTAAAACACGACTTTACATTATTATTTTGGCTTTGCTGTGGCAGTAACAAAATAAAATTGTGTTGCTTAGCAAGAGCTACAAAGCCACTTTGCTCAGCTAGGATTTCGCCATTTTGCACACAACCATGTAAAAGCACCACTAGGGATTTGGCCCGTTTAGATGGTTGTAAATAACTAGCCGTTAATTCACCAGGGTTATCGCCAAAGCTATTTAATGGTTGGAAGTTACCTTCTGGTTGAGTGCCTTCAAGCGGTTGAGAGCCTTCTAGTGACTGAACAGTGGCTAGTGCGGCAGTGCTACTAAGGAGAATAGCAATCCAAGATATGTACTTAATTAGAGGCAACATGAAAGTTAGCTTATTTGGCGGTATTATGTTGCCATCATGGCGTATTGTCCTATTACGCAATATGGTACTTTAGTGCCAACGCCTTGAGTATTACTAGAATTAAGCACTTGCAGTGATTAAACGTATTTAGCCGTTCAGGGGATATTAGTAGGTGGAGAAAGGCTAGTGATAAGACATGATGATAAAAAAACTAAGCCACAAAACAGCCAGGATATAGCTAGAGAAAATAGTCTATAAAAGGCTTCTTTGTTTATGTTTATGTTTATGTTTATGTTTATGTTGGCAATCTAATAAAATATTTTCGTTATTTAATCAAAATCTATTGATGCTGATCTATATAACTTTGTGTTGCTATAGTTAGGCGTTGTTTTTCACTTTGAGAAATAAAACTCGCCTCAATGGCATTTAAAGTAAATTGGCCAATTTCAGTTTTATTCATCGGCAGCGCATTATTTACCGCCAAAAAATTATCTGTCATATAACCACCAAAATAGGCGGGATCGTCAGAATTAATGGTGACACAAACCCCCTTTCGCAGCAGAGACACTATATTGTGCTGCTCCATACGCTCAAATACTTTTAGCTTAATATTAGAGAGTGGACAAACAGTTAGTGGAGTACGTTCGGTGACTAACTGCTTTACTAACTCGTTATCGTCTGTACAACGAACGCCATGATCAATGCGAGTAATTTTTAGTAAATTTAATGCCTCATAGATATTACTTGCCGCCCCCTCTTCACCAGCATGGGCAACCGTTAAAAAACCTTGCTCAAGTGCTTGGTTAAAGACTCGCTCAAATTTACCCGCAGGGTTACCAATCTCGGTTGAATCAAGACCGACAGCAATAATTTTATCTTTATGAGTTTGTGCTTGCGCTAGGGTTTCAAATGCTGACACTTCATCTAAGTGGCGTAAGAAACACATAATTAGTTTACTGCTAATATTTAATTCCGTTGCCGCTTTGACTAACGCCCGATGAATACCGTTAATCACAGTATCAAAGCTAATACCACGTTCGGTATGTGCTTGTGGGTCAAAAAACACTTCGGTATGTAAAACATTATCTTCTTTGCAGCGCAGTAAGTAGGCCCAAGTTAGCTCAAAAAAATCTTGCTCATGGATAAGTACATTGGCTCCTTGAAAGTAAATGTCTAAGAATGACTGCAGGTTATGGAAATTATAAGCATCCCTAACTTCAGTAACTGAATTAAAGGGTATATCAACCTTGTTGCGCTTTGCTAGCTCAAACATAAGCTCAGGCTCAAGTGTACCTTCAATATGAAGATGCAGTTCTACTTTAGGTAAGGATTGAATAAATTCTTTCATGACTTAGTTCCCAATAATTAAAAAGTTCATTCAGTACTTTTCTGTGAATAAAGATTGTTCGTACCAAGAGAAAAGCACTAAAGCGCTAAACTCTTCGTAATCAGGATTTATTGGTTCCTGGTAGAGACCCCCAATCCATATCATTGGGGTTATACGAAGGGAAAGCTGACCATTGCATCTAAAGCAACGACTAGCTTACTATTCGATATTGCCTCGTTTTATTATACAAGTCTAGACTAAAACAATGGCTAGGTAATTTTCCAGTTATGGAGTAATCACCACGGTTGCTCATTAAAAATTATTTGTGCCACAGCAGATGCTAACTCTACTCACCATATAAATACAAAAAGTCTAGACACAAAAAAACCTCTATCAATTTAACATTCAATAGAGGTTTTTTATTTTACTTAGGGTGTTAATTAATAAGGATAGCTTATGCCTTACTCATTAACTGCACACCAATAGTTTTATTTCAAATTAGAACGGAATATCATCATCAAAATCAATTGATGGTTCTTGTGGATTTACTTTTGGAGCTTGCTGCTTTTGCTGCCCTTGATTAGCAAAGCCGCCTTGTTGCGCTGGTGCTTGCTGTTGAGGAGCAAAACCACCTTGTTGCGCTGGTGCTTGCTGTTGAGGAGCAAAACCACCTTGTTGCGCTGGCGCTTGTTGTTGAGGAGCAAAGCCACCTTGTTGTGCTGGCGCTTGTTGTTGAGAGAAACCACCAGACTGTTGTGGAGCTTGTTGCTGGAAGCCACCTTGCTGTTGCTGCCCTTGATTAGAGAAACCACCGCTCTGCCCTTGAGACGATTTACCATCTAACATTTGCATTACGCCGTTGAAACCTTGTAATACGATTTCAGTAGTGTATTGCTCTTGACCTTGTTGATTGGTCCACTTACGTGTTTGTAAAGAGCCTTCAAGGTATACTTTTGAACCTTTTTTAAGGTACTCACCAGCAATTTCAGCTAGTTTGCCAAACATAACTACACGATGCCATTCTGTTTTTTCTTTTTGCTCACCAGTTTGTTTATCTTTCCATGAGTCTGACGTTGCTACAGTAATATTTGCTACTGCGCCGCCATTTGGCATAAAACGTACCTCAGGATCTTTACCTAAGTTACCTACTATGATTACTTTATTTACACCCGCCATGAAAATATCCTATTAATTGAGCTATTAAGACATGTGCTGTTTCTTTATCTATTCACATAGAAAGAAAATCTGTCTTTGAAATTTAGTTTTAGAGGGTAATTCTATAGTGAGCGGCGATCAAATTCGAGTGATTTTTTGTTAAACAGGCTATTTATTTTATTTTATTCTATTTTAGAAAACTCGTAGAAAATAGCTTAGTTATCACAGGGCAAAAACACTGCGCTGATCTTGCCGACTAATTAATTGTTATCACAACGAATTAGCAGCAAAGTAATAAAGTTTGACTACGGAAAGTTGAACATTAGCAATCAAGATACGTTTAGATCTATCAAGTGTTCAGAGAGCTGTGCTCGAATATCATCGGATATTTTTTTCGAACTTTGTGCTTTATAATCAAAATTGACCATGGCGGCCGTACCCGATACACATTTTTCACCGTGTTGCCACAGCTCTTGATAAACATCAAACGAAGCGCCACCAATTCGACTAATGTAGCTTCTTATCTCTATTTCTTGACCATAAAAGAGTTGACCATGATAAGACACTTCTATTTTAGCAATAATAAGTTGCCATTTCTTTGGATCTAAATCAGGCGTAAAAAACTTAAAAATGGGTGCTCGTGCACCTTCAAACCAAATGGGCGGTTTAGTATTATTTATGTGACCTAAAGCGTCGGTATCACTAAAGTGTGGCATCATTTTTTCACTGAACATAATTAACCTTCAACTAATTTTTACTTTACTGTAACTCAATTGATTACAGTGCATATTACTTTTTATATAAGATATAGTATCTTAACCATCTTTAGAAATACCATCAATATTAGAGATAAATAAATGAATAAATCTTTATCCTTACTTGGCTGTTTTTGTGCTTATCTAGCTATCACATTAGTCATCAATCTAGCCACTGCCACTGCTGCATTAGCCGCTGGTGATGCCAAAGCCCCAGAACGTACCACGGGTGAAGGTCCCTATAAGCGACTTATTCTTCGTGGTGGTATTGTTATCAATGGCGAAGGTGCACCTGCACGTGGTCCCATGGATATTGTTATTGAAAATGATCGCATTGTAAAAATCGTTAATGTTGGTAACCCAGGCGTACCTATCGCACCAACACGTCGACCTAAAGCTCGCCCTGGTGATAAAGAAATTAACATTGAGGGTCAATATGTACTGCCTGGCTTTATTGATATGCATGGTCATATTGGCGGCAGTGCCGATAATATTCCAGCTGAGTATGTCTTTAAGCTCTGGCTAGCTCATGGTATTACCACAGTGCGTGAGCCGGGTACTTTTAATGGCATTGATTGGGTGATGGATCATGTAAAGCGCAGTGAAGAAAATACCATTGCCGCGCCACGCATTATGCCTTACTTTGTTTTTGGCTTAGGTTTAGATGAAAGCATAACGACGGTTAAACAAGCAAAAAAATGGGTGAAGTCTATTCCTAAAAAAGGCGCTAAAGGTATTAAGTTTTTTGGCGCCACCCCAGAGATAATGACAGCGGCACTTAACGAAGCTAAAGAACAGAGGCTAGGCAGTATGATGCACCATGCCCAACTTGACGTAACCAATATGAACGTACTTGATTCAGCCCGTTTAGGTCTAACCTCTATGGAACATTGGTATGGTTTGCCTGAAGCATTATTTGAGCATCAGCATATTCAAAATTACTCACCTGATTATAATTATAATAATGAGCAACATAGGTTTGCTGAAGCCGGCCGATTATGGCAACAAGCAGCAAAACAAAACAGCGAAAAATGGTTAAGCGTGCGTGATGAATTACTCAGTTTAGATTTAACCTTAAACCCAACATTTACTATTTATGAGGCAAATCGTGACTTAATGCGTGATATGAATGCCGAATGGCATAAAGAATATACCCTGCCTACCTTATGGGACTTCTTCCAGCCTAGCCGTAATGCTCATGGCTCGTATTGGTTTGATTGGACCACGGATGATGAAATTGCTTGGAAGAAAAACTACCAACAATGGATGAGCTTTGTAAACGATTATAAAAATCATGGTGGTCGAGTAACCGTAGGCTCAGACTCTGGCTATATCTTTAAAATATATGGCTTTAGTTATATTCGAGAATTAGAGTTACTGCGAGAAGCCGGTTTTAATGCCCTCGAAGTTATTCAAGCAGCAACCATTAATGGCGCTGAAGCGCTTGGCATGGCGGATGAAATTGGCTCTATCCGTGTAGGTAAAAAGGCAGACTTAGTGATAGTTGGTGAGAATCCATTACGTAACTTTAAAGTACTTTATGGTACGGGCCACTTTCGCCTAGACGAAAACAATAAATCCATCCGTGCAGGTGGCGTTAATTACACGGTAAAAGACGGTATTGTTTATGATGCCAAGTTACTCCTCAAACAAGTAAAAACAATGGTTGAAGACGCTAAAATAAAGAAAATTGATAGCATTAAGCAAGCGAAAAGCTAAATAAGCTCAGCGAAGGTTAAGCAACTTCATCCAGTAGAGCTATAGTTAAATGAGTGATATATATACCCATGTTACTTCTATGTGCAGAATTCAGCTGGAATTAGAAACGCTTTAGACAAGGTTTTTGTTGAAGATAATGGTTGTTCCCTTATCGAAATTAATAACGCAGTATAAATCGTTTCGAAACCAGTCCGACGGAGATGACTGAGCAAATCACGCTCTTCGGTGCATATTTTTTTAAGGGGGTACCATTAATAAAAAAAGGCACCTTGATCATGAATCGCTCAGGTATCCTGAAACTCGCATATCGAAGTATCATGGGTATCAAAATATTACTCATTTAACCTTAACTCAGGTACGCGATGCAGTTTTTATTAGCAGCTATAAAAAAAATAAAAAAATGTAATGTCATATCGCCAACCCCCATAAAAAACATTTCACTTATTTGGCGAGATAAGACAATAACTAGACTGCCGTCCTTACTAGTGGTCGGCTTACTAGTTGCTACTTTCTGTAGCCTTGACTCTGCCGCCAATCAAACAGTTAAACAAGTAAATACCTCCTCCAGCATTGCTAATCTCACCCATGATGATTCAGCCAGTAAACAAGCTTATAACAAGGTTTCGATTGAACCCTCAAACGAAAATATATTGTGTGATACCAACCAACCCAAAGTGATATTCAAGCCGCAAACTATCTTTGATGAAAGTGAAGAAGGTATAACTTTTTTACATCGCTGGGCCAATGCTATTCACATTGATACAAAAATTTACACCCTAGAAAATGAAGCCAGCTTTTTTGTTAATAAGTGCATAAAAACCTTTGCTGATATGGCCGAGCTTGAGCGCCATTTACGTAGCAGGAAATACTTAAGGGATGCCGAAGTCACTAGTGATGAAAATGTTAAAAATATAACAGTAACCACGTGGGACAACTGGTCACTGATGCCAACGGTAAGTTTCGGTCGTAAAGGTGGTATAAACACTTACAGTTTTGGTATTAAGGAGCGTAATTTACTCGGTTTAGGTATAGACACTGAAATTGAAGCGTACAAAAACACCCAGCGCTCTGGCTACAAGTTACAGGCTACCGTGCCGCTTTTTCAAAAACAAAACACTGAGGTTAAATTACGATTTGCTGATAATGACGATGGCCAACAAACTAGCTTATTTTTACATAAAATGTTTGCCAGTTTTCATACCAAAACGGCTTATAATATCGGCTTTAATGAAGAGTCCCGTAACGATACACTTTTCCAAAACGGTCAAGATCAGAGTATTTATGGTCATGATATTAGTTACCTAGAAGCCAGCTATGCTTGGTTAAACTTTAATAGTGATAGCCGTTTACTGAGATACCGGGTTGGCATAACACAAGATAAAGATACTTTTTCAGCGCTGTCGGATCTGGATAGTAGTGACTTAACCAGCCCGCCACTAACCAATATTCGTCCTACGGATAGGGATTTACTCTACCCCTGGTTTGCTTTTGAATATATTGAAAAGGACTTTAGAGAATTAACCAACGTTCACTTGATCACCCAAATAGAAGACTTTAATCATGGCTGGCAGCTTAACTCTCGTCTAGGTATAGGCAATGGTAATAAAGAAAACGCAGCGTGGACGGTATGGAAAATGCGGGTGAAAAAAGGTTTTAATCTATATAACAATGCCTTGCTATTACTTGACTTTGCACTGGCGAATGATATTTATCAACATAAAGATAGTCGTTTATGGGTAAAGTTAACAGCGGAATATTTTTATCAGCTAAATAAAAGCTGGGGATTTTATTTAAGTAATGCCAATGTTACCAGTAAAAATCAGTACCTAGACCAGCCAGTAACCATGGGCGGAAATACCGGTTTACGTGGCTTTCCTTTACAATATCAACATGGACAAAGTAGTATTAAAGTCACTTCTGAAATCAGATACTATCCACAAGTAAATCTATTCAAACTCTTTGATATAGCCGGTGTTGCTTTTGTTGATGCGGGTCGAACGTATGGAGAGTCGACCGTTAAAAACATAGAACATGGTTGGCTAGGCTCTGCAGGCTTAGGTTTGCGCTTGCACTCCCCTCACTCCGGTGGCAACCACCCTATTATTCATATCGACTTTGCTTTCCCGCAAAGTGATAATCCTGATATTAATAGCTTTGAAATAAGAGTGCAGGCCAAGAAATCTTTTTAAGGGTTTTAACATTCAATAGATTTGTTAGGGCACCTAATTTCTCATTACAGTATTTCACTGTAATCAATAGTACTAAAGGAATCGTTTTAAAACCCTATCAATTTGCGCAACACGTATTTTTTTCAATAATTTCTGCGGTTTTTCCGGGTAGTCATCAACTGATTCAATATCTGAATAATGCACTATTTTAGTGGTATCCACTAAAATACCCAGTAATTCATCATTGGTTTTTTGTAAAAGCTGCTTACCGGCATCATCGACAAGTAAACCATTTTCTAGATCCAGTGCCCAAGCACGCGGGTTTAAATTACTGCCAGTAATTAAATGGTAGCGATCATCAACACGTAAACCTTTAAGGTGAAAACTATTATCTTTATCTTTCCACAAATGAATATTCAATAAGCCTTGGTCGATAAAACTTTGGTAACGCTTAACAAAACGCTTTAATAGCATTTCATAAACGTAAGGAATGATACCGATGGTGCTAAAGTCTTCATCATTACTAATAAAAAAATCATTCGCTGTTTTATCGCCAACAACCACAGTGATTTTAACACCACGTTTTAATGCTTTAATAACATCTCGAGCAAGGGCATGAGGTAGATTAAAATACGGCGTGAAAAGCACTATGTTATTGTCAGCTTGTTGCACTAAATGACGGGTAGCTTGGTTAAGCTGATTTTTACGGCGACCAAAGCCTACTAGCGGAGTAATAAAGGTTTTATCACTGACTAGCTTGGACTGACTATTACTTTGCTGCTGAGCAACAATGTAGTGAGACTTTCTTAATCGGGCTTTTAACGTCGCAAGATTTCTCTTTTGCTCTATGGCATCAGGTAACCATGCTTGATTAAGCAAAGGCGCCAGACCTGAGTCAATAAAGGTATCCGTTAAGTAATGACAAAAACTTTCAGCTAATTCAGGACTATTAATAGTACAGTAACGGTCTAAACGATATCGTTCACCTTGGTGTAAGTAAATATCGTTAATACTTGCACCTGTATAGAAAAGCTTATCATCGAAGACCATGCCTTTCAGGTGTAAAACGCCAAAGACTTCTTTACGCTTAACCGCCACACCATAAATGTTGACCGTTTGTGAGTAGTCTTGCGCTAACTGTAAATACAGAGCACGGTTACCTAAGCTCTCTTTTTCACCTATTAAGCCACGTTGACCACGGTTAAAGTCGACAAAGATATTAATATCTAGCTCGGGGAAGTTTGCTTTAGCTTGGTATAACGCATGGAGGATTTCCCGACCTGCGTCATCATCTTGTAAATACAAAGCAGTAATGAAGATACGCTGACGCGCCCCCTCAATTAATAATAATAACTGCTGCTTATATTCTTTAGGGGTGGTAAGAAATTCAATATCACCGCCATCGACAATTATATTTTGCACTGTGCTCTATCTAAAAAAAATTAATTCGCGACAGTATATCAATAATAAACCGAAGAAATATAGGCTTTTTCTTCGGTTAACTATTGATATCTCGATAGATAGGCTCAAATAACGCCTAAATTTTAACCGCTAATTCGGCAGCTTGGCGTATCGCACGTTTAGCATCAAGTTCGGCCGCAACATTTGCACCGCCAATCAGATGCACAGATAAGCCGCCATCAACTAACGCTTGTTGCAAGTCTCGATTAGACTCTTGGCCTGCGCAAATAATAATATTATCCACTGCCAATAACTGCTCTTTACCATCAACTTCAATCAATAAGCCCTTCTCGGTAATGGCTTTATAACTTGCGCCAGCAACCATAGTAACGCCCTGTTTAACTAAATTAGCTCTATGTACCCAGCCAGAGGTTTTACCTAGCCCTTTACCCACTTTAGTGGTTTTACGTTGTAAAAGGGTAATTTTCCTTTCCGGATTATGTTTAGGTACATCTTGCTTGTTGAGTAATGCCCCGCCTTGCTGATAACTTTTATCAACACCCCAGTTTTTAAGCCAGGCATCAGGCTTATTGGTTAATGATTTTTCAGACAAGTAAGTTGCCACATCAAAGCCAATACCACCGGCGCCGATAATAGCAACATTATTACCTACCTCAACTTTATCACGCAGTACTTGTAAATAAGTCAGTACTTTCTTACTGGCATAACCTTCTTCTAAGCCCTTTATGGTAAGTTTTCTCGGTTTAATACCCGTGGCAAGTACCACTTCATCAAAACCAGCAGCGATTAATTTCTCTGCACTTTGCTCGCTATTAAGGTGAACTTTAATCTTATGCAAGCTAAGTTGTTTGTTAAAATAACGTAGTGTCTCGAAGAATTCTTCTTTACCTGGAATTTGTTTAGCAACATTAAACTGACCGCCAATTTCACTAATTTTATCAAATAGCTCGACTTGATGACCACGTTGAGCAGCATAAACACTGAAGGCTAAACCTGCAGGTCCAGCTCCTATCACCGCTAGTTTTTTAACTTTGTTAGTTTTTTCAATTACCAGCTCAGTTTCATAACATGCCATTGGATTTACCAGACAAGAGGCACGTTTTTGGGCAAAGACATGGTCTAAACAAGCTTGGTTACAGCCAATACAGGTATTAATTTCATCGGCTTTATCATCCGCAGCTTTATTAACAAAGTCGGCATCAGCAAGGAAAGGCCTCGCCATTGACACCATATCAGCTTGTCCTGTCGCTAATACTCGCTCAGCAATATCCGGGGTATTGATGCGGTTAGTGGTAATAAGCGGAATAGAAACTTCTTTTTTCATTTTTTCAGTAACCCAAGTAAATGCAGCTCTAGGTACTGAGGTTACTATGGTAGGTACACGCGCTTCATGCCAACCAATACCAGTATTAATTAACGTCGCCCCTGCCTGCTCGACCGCTTTTGCCATAGTGACAATATCTTGCCAACTGTTGCCACCTTCCACTAAATCCAACATGGATAAACGGAAGATAATGATAAATTTTTCGCCCACTTTGGCGCGTACCGCTTTGATTGTTTCAATGCCTAGGCGCATTCTATTTTCAATGCTACCGCCCCATTCATCATCACGTTTATTCGTTCTCACACAAGTAAACTGGTTAATTAAATAGCCTTCTGAGCCCATAATTTCAACGCCATCGTAGCCCGCTTTAGCGGCCAATTTCGATGCATAAGCAAAATCTTTAATGGTTGACTTAATTTGCCTAACGGACATGGCTTTCGGGGTAAAAGGTGAAATAGGAGATTTAATTTTGCTCGGTGCGACACCAAAAGGGTGATAAGCATATCGACCTGTATGTAATAACTGTAAACAAATTTTAGTGGGATATTTATGTACTGCCTCAGTGACTTGCTTGTGTTTATTTACTTGCCAAAAGTGGCTTAACTCACTGCCAAAAGGCGCGATTCTGCCGCGTAAGTTAGGACTAACACCGCCGGTAACAATCAAGCCAACACCACCTTTTGCCCTAGCTTGATAAAAGGCGGCTAATTTAGCAAAACCGCCGCGCTCTTCCTCTAGGCCAGTGTGCATTGATCCCATAAGGACACGGTTAGCCAATTGGGTAAAGCCAAGGTCTAGTGGCGCTAATAAATGTGGGTAGGCAGTTGTTGTCATAATTTTGCTCTGCTATTGGTCGTACCAGTTAATTTAGATACATAATTTACTGACATTTAGATAAAAACACAAGTTATGGTAAAATATTCGGGTTAACATTACCTAAAAATAGAGCCATGGTAGTTACTCAACTAAGTAGTTATCAGTTACTGACTAAAACATCTAAAATAGCGATAGAATAAAATTTTATGCCCAATAAAAAACAGTTAATTGATCTTATTGTCACGGCATTAGCAAAAGAGCTTAAACAAGCTATTGATGCTGCCAATGAAGCACATGCCGCTGCGGTTGATGACCAAAGTGTCGCAGAAACACAGTATGACACGCTAGCGATAGAAGCGAGTTACTTAGCTGAAGGACTATCTAAGCGAGTGAATGAATTTCAGCATGCCATTGATGCCTATACCGCACTAGAGATCCTTGAGTTCGATGTTGATAGTTATATCGCCCTTGGGGCATTAGTACAGTTATCAGCAGATAAGCAAGCCAAGCATTGGTTTTTTCTTGGCCCTGCCGCAGGTGGCTTTCGCTTTCAGTTAGCTGAGCAAAACATCACGGTAGTTACACCCCAATCCCCTATGGGCATGGCATTACTTGGCAAACAACAAGATGATGATATAACAATGATGCTTGGCGTCAATAAGCTAGAAGATTACATTGCTGCACTCAAATAAGGCTAACTAAATACGCTACTTGAGCAAAGCTAAGTTAGCTTGACGCTATTTTAAAGCCTATTTTCAAAGTGACTTGATAATGGCCAACAGCACCATTAACTATATGACCACGGGTTTCTGTGACCTCAAACCAATCCATATTTTTGATAGTTTTATTACACTCAGCCAAGGCATTTCCTATGGCATCTTCGATACTAGTTTTAGATGAACCAACCATTTCAATTTTTTTGTAAGTGTGATGATTAGACATGTTAGTCACGCGCTAAATAAGGGGTAAGGTAACCCTTAGTTTAGCGCGATTTTTCTAGTTTGCTTTATCCAAAAAAAATCCCTCAACTAAATTTAATAGTGAGGGATTTTTATTACGCATTACACGCTAACTTACAATAAGAGTAGTTTAAGTCTCTACCCTTGTAATAATGCTTTAACAGCTAGTAAATCAACGGTTTTTTCATCAACTTTTAAATAGGCCACCGCTTCTGTATGTACTAGGGTTGCTTCGATAACACCTGGCATATTAATTAACTGTTCAGCCATTTGTTCGGCTTCTTCTTCACCGGTAATACTGGTGGCAAAGCTAAAACTTTTTGATTTCTTCAGTGGCTGCATGCCAAAGCTTACTGCCAGCCAAATAAGAGTTACTATGGCCATGACTAAGAAAATAGTTTGTTCGCCATACTGGCTGGCAATATAACCACCGACAATACCACCAACAAAGGCACCTAAAAACTGACTACTTGAATAAACCCCCATAACACTACCTTTAACGCCAGCAGGTGCTATACGGGATAGAATTGACGGCATAGTTGCTTCTAAATAGTTAAATGCGGTGAAAAATAACACCACTGATAATACTAAACTCCAGATCCCCGTAGGTAACAGCCAGAGTGAAAATAGTGCCAAGGCTAATAACGCAATAGCGGCGCTAAACATAGGATTCTCTTTTTGTTTCTTAATGGCAAAAATCATAAAAGGCACCATTAAAAAGAAAGAGCCGAGTAAGGTTGGTAAGTATATTTGCCAATGGCTTTCAAGCGCTAAGCCACTCGCCACAAACTGTTTAGGCAAGGTAACAAAACAAGCGGTTAATGCCATATGCAAGATAAACACACCCCAATTTAATCGTGACAACTGCGGGTGACGAATCAAACGAGTTATTTGCTCAGGTAAGGCAACATTATCACCACGCGGCGCTTTGTTTACCGAATTTGGCACTATAAATTGAATCATCGCCATGGCTAAAATGGTCAAAACGCCAGTGAACCAAAATAAGCCACTTAAACCAAAAGCATCAGCCACTATTGGCCCTAAAATCATAGCCAAGGTGAATGATAAACCGATGAACATACCTATGGTTGCCATCACTTTAGGGCGCTGTTCTTCACGACTTAAATCTGCCGCCAAAGCAAGTACGGCACTGGCAATTGCGCCCATTCCTTGAATTGCTCGCCCGAGCACAACACCATAAATAGTTTCGGACATGGCCGCGACAATACTGCCAATAAGAAAGACCACTAAACCGGCCAAAATCACCGGCTTTCGGCCGTACTTATCTGAAAGTATGCCCATAGGTATTTGCAATAAAGCTTGCGTTAAGCCATAGGCACCAATAGCTAGCCCCAACCACATGGGGCTATATCCCGTTAGTTGCTCACCATAGATGGCAAACACGGGTAATATCATGAATAAGCCTAACATGCGCACACCAAAGACACTGGCCAAGGAAAAGGCGGCTTTTTTTTCAATACGGTTTAAACCTGAAACACTCATAACGTTGCTAAAACCTAAATAAAATAAAGTACACGGGAAAATTCCCGCTAGTTTATCATGTAAACTAATACCAATTCCAATAAGTTTCTTCCCACTCAGCGAGAGTTAAAAGGCTTAGAGGCAAGGCTTTGATTGTAGATAATGGTTATTCCCTTATCAAAATCAAAAACGCAGTATGTAAGCCTTTTAAACTCGCCCTTTGGGAGCTTTCCAGCGATTCGATAACCGCACAAAATTTCTTTCATATAGAATGACTATATGCAAAAAAATTCTATTTATTCTCAAACCGCTGGCAAGCTCTGAGTGGGAACTAACTTAATGGACTTGGTATAACACAACAAAATGCCAACAATGAAAACAAGATATTAAGCACTAGATAGTTTGATCGTCATGATAATTTTTAGTTCGTCTACATAACGACATATCTCCGTTATTTCCTTTCCTAGCGAGCTAACAGGACACTGTAAAAATAAACAGTTTAATTTGTTATTCTGCTCTAGTTTAGTTTTTATACTGTAAATTATATGACATAATCGTCGGTTCTATTTTATCGTAAGTTGGGTTAAAAACGCATGAAAAGTATTGTAGTCAGAGGGGCTCGCACGCACAACCTCAAAGACATTAGTATAACAATACCTCGAGATAAACTCGTGGTAATTACCGGTCTTTCTGGCTCAGGAAAATCTTCTCTTGCCTTTGATACGCTTTACGCTGAAGGGCAACGTCGTTATGTTGAGTCGCTTTCAGCTTATGCTCGTCAATTTTTATCATTAATGGAAAAGCCGGATGTTGATCACATTGAGGGTTTATCCCCTGCTATTTCCATTGAACAAAAATCTACCTCTCATAATCCGCGCTCAACCGTAGGTACCATCACTGAGATATACGATTACTTGCGTTTACTTTATGCCCGAGTGGGTGAACCGCGTTGTCCGGAGCATGGTCAAGCACTGGCAGCACAAACTGTTTCACAAATGGTTGATAAAGTTTTAGAGCTTGAGCAAGGCACGAAGGTGATGCTACTTGCTCCTATTATCCAAGAGCGTAAAGGCGAACATGTAAAACTGCTTGATAACTTAGCCGCGCAAGGTTTTATTCGCGCCCGCATTGATGGTGAAGTATGTGACTTATCCGATCCTCCGCCCTTAGAGTTACATAAAAAACACACCATAGAAGTTGTCGTTGATCGTTTAAAAGTGCGTGATGAGATTCAGTTACGCCTTTCTGAGTCTTTTGAAACAACATTAAGCTTAACCGATGGTACCGCCAAAATCGCTTTCATGGATGAGCCCGACCGAGAAGAACTACTTTTCTCTGCTAACTTTGCCTGCCCACATT
>NZ_JABSOV010000012.1:60341-78860 GCF_013215345.1 Colwellia sp.
GACGAAAATAATGAAGGTTTATTATTTTCTTCACAATTTTCTTGCCCCCATTGTGGTTATAGCCTGTCTGAATTAGAGCCGCGCTTATTCTCCTTTAATAATCCAGCCGGTGCCTGTCAAACTTGTGATGGTTTAGGTATTGAACAATTCTTCGATAGTAATCGCGTTATTGCCAATGAAGAGTTAAGCCTTGCCGGCGGCGCAGTACGTGGCTGGGACAAACGTAATTTTTACTACTTTCAAATGCTGCAAGCCCTTGCCCAGCATTATGGCTTTAACGTTGATAAGCCTTTTAAAAAATTATCCACTGAAGCACAAAAAGTTGTGCTTTATGGCAGTGGCGAACAAGAAATTGAATTTAAGTATATGAACGACCGTGGTGATGTGGTGATGCGTAAACATGCATTTGAAGGCATCATCAATAATATGCAGCGCCGTTACAAAGAAACTGAGTCAAACTCGGTACGTGAAGAGTTAGCCAAATACCTTAACTCACATCATTGTCCAGACTGTAATGGCAGTCGCTTACGATTAGAAGCGCGTAATGTTTTTATTGCTGACACGCCGCTAAACATAATCGCCGAACTATCAATTAGTGAAGCATTAGCCTTTTTCCAAGGTTTAGCGTTAACCGGACAAAGAGGACAAGTTGCTGAAAAAATCTTAAAAGAGATCAACGAACGCTTAGGATTTTTAGTCAATGTTGGCCTTAATTATCTCAACCTATCACGCGGCGCTAATACCCTATCTGGTGGTGAAGCACAACGAATACGTCTGGCCAGCCAAATTGGCGCCGGTTTAGTGGGCGTTATGTATGTACTCGATGAACCCTCAATTGGTTTGCATCAACGAGATAATGAACGCTTACTTAGCACCTTGATACACCTCAGGGACTTAGGTAATACCGTGATTGTCGTTGAACATGACGAAGATGCCATTCGCGCGGCCGATTTTGTTATTGATATTGGTCCAGGCGCAGGCGTGCATGGCGGCGAAATTATCGCCCAAGGTACAGTAGATGATATTTTAGCCTGTAAGGAGTCACTCACGGGTAAGTACCTTTCAGGTGTCGAACGTATTGAAATACCGAAAAAACGTCATGCCTTTGATAAAAAAGCAGTGGTAAAACTAAAAGGCGCCAGCGGCAATAACTTAAAGAATGTTAATTTAGTTATTCCAACAGGTTTAATGACCTGTATTACGGGTGTTTCAGGCTCAGGAAAATCAACACTGATTAACGACACCCTATACAAGCTCGCTCATATTGAGCTAAATGGTGCCACCATTGATGAACCGGCACCCTATAAAAGCATTCATGGATTAGAGCATTTAGATAAAGTTATCGAAATTGATCAAAGCCCTATTGGTAGAACACCACGTTCAAATCCGGCCACTTATACCGGCATATTTACTGCGGTACGTGACATTTTTGCCGCCACGCAAGAGTCGCGTTCACGTGGCTATAAGTCTGGCCGCTTTAGCTTTAACGTTAAAGGTGGTCGCTGTGAAGCCTGTCAGGGTGATGGTATGATCAAAGTGGAAATGCACTTCTTACCCGATGTTTACGTACCTTGTGATGTTTGTAAAACTAAGCGCTATAACCGTGAAACCTTAGAGGTTTTATATAAAGGTAAGAATATCCATGAAGTATTGGATATGACCATTGAAGATGCTTATGAGTTTTACCAAGCCATTCCAGCAATAAAACGTAAACTGCAAACCTTACTTGATGTTGGTTTAGGTTATATCAAATTAGGCCAATCGGCAGTGACGCTCTCTGGTGGTGAAGCACAACGGGTTAAACTATCAAAAGAGTTATCCAAACGTGACACCGGTAAAACTTTATATATATTAGATGAGCCGACCACAGGTTTACATTTTCACGATATTAAACAATTATTGCATGTTATTCATCGATTACGTGACCATGGAAATACCATAGTAGTAATTGAGCATAATTTAGATGTGATAAAAACCGCTGACTGGATTATCGATTTAGGCCCAGAAGGTGGCTCAGGTGGTGGTGAAATATTAGTTGCAGGCACACCTGAACAAGTAGCAAAACATAAAACCTCACATACAGCGAGATTTTTAAAACCCTTACTGCAACAGTCATAAAGCCCTTGTTAGCATTGTAATAAAATTTAACCAAACATAACGAAAAGTAGATTGCGTTATGTTTGCTTTCTTATCATTTTTTAATAGGTTTATTATGCAAATCAATAATAGTGAACGCCTTAAGTTTAGGTTAATGGATTCTCAAGATGCCCAAGCGTTATGGCAATTAGATCAAGACCCGCAGGTAATGAAATACCTTAATGGTGGTAAGCCCACTAGCATGGAGCAGGTTAACAGTGTCTTTATTCCTCGTATGGAAAAGTACCGTGATGACAAGTTAGGCTGGGGAATTTGGCAAGTATCCGATAAAGTAACTGATGAGTATTTAGGTTGGGTATTAATCCGCCCTATGGCATTTTTCACTGAATCGCCAAACTTTAAAGACTTAGAATTAGGCTGGCGTTTCTTCCAAAGCACTTGGGGTAAAGGTTATGCCACAGAAGCAGCAATAGCCATTAAAGATGCCGTGGCTGTTCATGCCGATGTTACTCATGTTTCTGCCCTTGCCGTTGCCGATAACTTGGCTTCAGTTGGCGTGATGAAAAAAATGGGTATGAGTTTTGTCAGAGCTTATTTACATACCGATCCCATCGGCGATTTTGATGCAGTTCATTATCAAATGTCATTGAATAGCTAAGCTAATCCTTGCTAATAATGGCGTATTGAAAGTACTCATACGCTTATTAAATAAAGCCTTTAAACTTTGAATTCCGACACTAATAAATTCAAATTATTCGCCAAGTCTTTCAAGTCTTTACTCGAGTGGTGAGTATTTTCAGCCTCAACAGAAGTACTATCTGATATAGTTGAAATGTTAGTAATATTACGATTTATCTCCTCGTTAACACTTGTTTGCTCTTCTGCAGCAGTAGCAATTTGCGCCGCCATATCATTTATTGAGGCAACAGATTCTGTAATTTTCTGCAGCGCATCACCCGCTGAACTAGCTTGCTCAACAGACTTCTCCGCTTGTTGATTACTCTTTTGCATCAATGCTACTGCATGTTCAGAGCCTTGTTGTAAGCGCTCAATCATTTGTTGAATCTCTTGCGTAGAAGTTTCTGTGCGAGATGCTAATGATCTAACTTCATCAGCAACCACAGCAAAACCACGCCCCTGTTCTCCTGCCCTTGCAGCTTCAATGGCTGCATTTAATGCGAGTAAGTTAGTTTGCTCAGCAATACCTTTAATTACATCTAAAACCCGACCTATCTCTTGGCTATCACTAGATACTTTATCAATTGAATCTGAGGCCGTTTGAATGCCTGCTGCTAATTCAGAGATACCCTTAACTGTATTTGAAACTATCTCATATCCTTGCAGCGCCTGTTGGTTAGCTTCTTCTGCTCCTGTAGCAGTATTAGCAGCATTTTGTGCAACTTCTTGTGCTGTCATTGCCATTTCATTCATAGCCGTAGCAACCATATCCGTTTCAAGACGTTGATTTCGTATATGTGAGCTGGTGGTTTCACTAGAGTTGGCCAATTGACTTGAGGCATTATTTAAGCGGTTCACAATACTAACCACTTCCGTTAGGGTATGATGAAATTTTTGTAATAATGAATCAAAAGTCCTACTTACTGAGCCAAGCTCATCACCAGAATCAACCTGAGTTCGTATCGTTAAATCAGAGGTACTCTCAATTTTTTCAAAGGCACTTTTAAGTTTATCAAGGGGATTGATAATACTTTTAATTGTTAAAATACTGAGCAGCAATGACACTAATACCGCAACAATAGAGATAAAGGTCGTTACTGATAAAGATGAGTTAACAGTGTGCTCTGAAGCGTCGTAGATACTTTTTTTATTCGTTTCAACCAACTTTATTAATAAAGAAAAGTCATTACGTGAGCTATTGGCCAAAGGACTAAATTCTTGTTTATATTTCTTCCAAGCAGCTTGTCTATCTTCAGCATTACTAGTATCAGATAAAGTATCCATTAAACGCAAACTCTCGTTTAAAAACTTCATGGTCGATTGCTTAGAGTGGTTTGCTAGAGAGATTAATTTATTTCGAACTTGGCTATCTTCAACAAGGCCAGATGTAACTGACAATTTGTCAAAGTGTGACGAAATATCATTAATCCTTTGATCTAACTTACCATGATTTTTTTTATAATTGTCTCCCAGCATAATACTGCGAGTTAAACGCGAGACATAATTCATATCACGGTTAACTTCAAGAATAGTAGTTTCAAGTACAACTGCACTTTGGCTGTACTGAGTAAAGGCATGTTCAATTGATAGAAGCTGAACGATAGTAAAAGTTGCCACCGACACTAAAGCTACCAGTAAAACCCCAGTTAATAAGCTAATTTTAATTTTAACCGAAACTTTATTTAAAACAAACATTTACATATTTCCAAAAAAAGGAACAAAAAAAGACGATAAGCCAAACAGGGCTTAGGACTAATTGTAGTTAAGATTTGAGCAGTTTGTTACGAATGCAAGGTTAATAACTTTGTTTACTGCCCCTACCGCTTTTAGAGCGCTTAGATTCGCCACTTATCATTAGCTTAAAGATAAAATCCAATTACCAGTAATTTATCATTGGTGGTAAACAGAAACTGGTTGGGCGATTGCCAGCACACCATTAAATGATAGTGGTGACAAGATTTTCCCATCCAAAGCAGGCTCAGCGGGTTTTCCTATTCCAGATTATTATGTGACAGGTGGTGGTGGGTATTTTGATGAAGATGGTTATCTTTTTATCATGGGACGTACCGATGATGTCATCAATGTTGCCGGCCACCGTCTATCAACAGGTGAAATGGAAGAGGTTTTATCTGCCCACCCCGCCGTAGCAGAGTGTGCTGTTGTTGGTATTAACGATCCGTTAAAAGGGCAAGTGCCATTAGGGTTAGTGGTAATAAAAAATGGCATCAGTACCTGTGATACACAGTTGGAGAACGAGTTGAAGCAAAGTATTCGCACTAGCATTGGCGCAATAGCTTCATTAAAAAATTTATTTATCATTGAACGGTTACCCAAAACACGTTCAGGTAAAATTTTACGAAAACCCCTTAGGCAAATGATTGATGGTGAAAAAGGTGAAATTCCATCAACCATAGAAGATAGCCAAGTAATCACTGAACTGTCCGTAACTTTAGCTAATATTAACAAAGTATAAGCCTTTACGACTGCAGAAATACCTAAGATGATTATGATTAAGCACAAGGAAGTGTTTATACCCGTAACCAATCAAAGTGCAGGATTTCAGTGGGAATTAAAATGGCTTTAGGCAAGGAGAGTAATTTAAGCATAGTCATTCTATGGTTTAATTATTTAACGCGGTATAAAGTCATTTTAAACCCATCGAAGAAGCGTTTGAGCAACATCACTTCATCGTTGCTGTGACTTATAAGGACGGTACAGGAAGTACCTTATTAGATAATGCAGGAGCATATTATCCTGAACAACCATTATTTCATCACAGCGCCTTGAATTGAAATTGATCAAGCACTCTGAAACATACACCTTGAATGGTCACGGGTATATATCGACGAGATAACGATGATAATAACGTGATAATTAAATTAATAGCTTGAATCAGTTGACTTTTATTAGGCTATTTTCAAATTTATCTCCTATATTTAACTGTGCTAATAAGATAAATATTACGGAGACAATGGATGCACACGAAAAACACCACGGCAAAAGCGACTAAAACAGCGCAGTCTACAACACAGACAACAGCAAAAAAACAGCAAGTTGAGCATAAAAATAAAACTGTGATTTCGAGCTCTGCTGGCACTAGTCCTAGCGATGATTTTGATATAATAGTAAAAACAGATAAAAATATTAAAAGTGTTAGTAAATCTGCTGACCCAACGCACTTATATTTTACTGAAAAAGACTTATCGCGTATTTTAAGCAATTTAGATACCTTGCGAGATGATGTTTACCCAGTGCCCGCTGACCAAGAAGATCAACCAAAAAAATCCCAGCCCTTTCCTTCTGTTTGTCTTATCGGCCTAGGACGATGCGGCTCAAATATCGCTTTAGATGTTGCCTCATTAGTGCACAGCGCCCGCAATTATTATCTTAATGAATTTCATAACGAAATGAAAAAAGCCAAAGAGCGTGAAGGCAGTTCGTTAAAGTGGATAAAGCGCAGCTTAAAGCTACAAGATAAAAAATCAGATAAACCAGTATTTTTAATTGAACCACTCGTTATGCTGGGTGATTTAGATAAAGATATTGAAGGTAGAATTCGCTATTCTTCACAAAATTACGACAAAAATTTCCTTGATGAATACAATAAATTAAAAATAATGGATTTATCTGAGGTGCATGCTGGTGGTGCCGGTAACGCACCTATATTAGGGCAATACCTTGCCAAAATGATTCTCAATAAAGAAACCGAGCATTTCAGCAACCCTGATTGGCAGTTTATACATTCTTACCTTATTGATTCTTGTGGCATTAAGGCCAATCAATCACGGTTATATTTTTATATCTTCAGTGCCGGCGGCGGCACAGGCTCAGGCATGGCTTCAGAGTTTGGTTTAGCACAGCAATATTCTTACATGAGTAAAACCTTTGAGATTCGCTCCGAAAAAGAAATTGCCACCCACGGACAAAATTTTGTTTTTGAGCCTATTTTCACTAGTGGCATTTGTATATTGCCAAATATAAACGATCCCAGTGTTGAAGTATCCGAAGCACTTCATATCAATGCTGGACGTTTATTATGTAAGTATTTAGCCGAAGAATGGGACTTCTCTTATAACCTAGATAATGAAAAAGAGCATGTCGATGGAGAAGCTCCTTATAGGATTCGGCCTTGGAATGCCATGATGCTAATCTCGAATGACATTATGCGCTATGCCGAGGAAAGTGATACCAATGGCGATATTAAATATATTGATGTTAATACCATGGAAAAACATGCCAACCAATATATAAGCCAACAAATTTTTAATATTTTAACCGCGCAAGCCGTGACCACGGATTATGATGATAATTACTTCCGCCGTGCGGGTATTGATATTGGTGAGACTATACGCTTAGATGCCAATGACTTATTTATGAGTTTAGCCGGCCCAGTGGCCATCGCCTATGCCGAATCGGTCGTTGCTGACTCGCTGTCTGTTGCCGATGAGCAAAAACAACCCAGCTTTAATGGTGAGAAAGTGGCATTGGATGTAGATGATCTATTTTTCCGATCTATTGATTTACCGCATTTTAATAATACAACGCAAGCTATTGAGGGGGTAAGTTTATTACCTATAGAGTCAGAACAATACCGAGCCGCATTAGAGAAATACAAGACCTCTGGCTTTGATGCTACCCATTTAAACGATTTACACTTTTTTAAAAATTGCTCATCAATAGTTTCTATTATTTCACTGCCTAAAGACTATAAATTGTCTTATATGGACTTAAATAAACTGAAAATGCATTTAAACAACTTGTTCCCCAATACCACATTGAAACGCTATGCTTTGGTTATTGGTGCTTCAGCTAATTTATCGTTAACCACCTTAATAGCCAAAAGCCCATGTTTGAGTGATGACTTTTTAACGCTGATTGTCTCTTACATTAAACGCTGCTTTGCTAAAGAGGAATATCGTTTTGACGACTCTTTGGATATTGCCATTATCGACTTTATTAAAGCGCCTGAATTTGATGAGTCAAAGCTCGAGGCCATGTTAATTGAACATGAAAACCCCGCAAAAATACTCGACACCAATTGGTATGCCATCAAACCCATGTATGAAAAGAAATATCGTGAATTAGTACGTGATAACAAAAAGTTTGTTTCTATTAACGATATACGTTTAACCATTAATAGTGTGAAAAAATCGATTCATTATTTACGTGAAATATACCGTCATCGAATCAGTAAAACTCAAGTTATCTCACTTAATAAAAAACCGACAAAACCAGCTAAGCCTACTTCTTAGGAGTGAGTTTAAGCGTATTTCGCCCTGCTGATTTACTACTCTTTGTTGTAGACCAGATATCACTAGCACTTAATTTTTTAGGTGCATCTTGGTCTGTAGATTCCGCTTTTTTAGGTGTGTACTCATACGGAGTCGACTTACTTATATTAAGGTCTTCATCTATTTTTTTGGCCAATTCCTCCAGGCTCAATGCTACTTTTGGCTGAGCAGTATCAATCGCTGTTTTACTAGAGTGCTGTACCGCAGCATTAATTTCAGCCATTTCCGCTGTAGTTAAATCTCGCCACTGCCCTGGACTTAAATTGCCCAGTTCAACTTTCATAATACGTGAACGTTTAAGTTTTAGAACGTCATAATCAAGGTATTCACACATGCGGCGAATTTGACGATTTAACCCCTGAGTTAACACAATAGTGAAAACAAAACGACTTTCCACCCGCACGATACAAGGTTTAGTAATAGTCCCTAGAATAGGTACACCACGAGACATACGCTGAATAAAGCGTTCGCTGATGGGTTTATCTACTGTCACTATATATTCTTTATCGTGGGAATTTTCAGCACGTAATATTTTATTCACAATATCGCCATCACTGGTAAGAAAAATCAAACCTTCCGAAGGCTTATCTAAACGACCAATAGGAAATATGCGTTTTTTATGACCAATGGCGTCAATGATATTGCCTCTTACATGTTTTTCCGTAGTGCAGGTAATACCAGTAGGCTTGTTATAAGCAATATAGATACGATCCGATTTATCATCACTAATAGGCTCGATATTATAGCCGTCCACTTTAACGACATCGCCCTCTAACACTTTGGTACCTAACTCTGGCACTTTATCATTAATGGTGACACGGTTATCTTCTATCATTTTATCGGCACTACGGCGCGAACAGAAGCCAGAATCACTAATGTATTTGTTTAAACGTTTTGGGAAGATTGAAGTGGTCAAGGTAATCGCTACTTATGTTTTGGTGCATTTTTAATTATCACTATTATACTCAAAAGTATCACCAATGTATTAATCATCTGCAAAACACTATGCTAATTTTTGCACATCGCGGCGCCAGCGCCATTGAACCAGAGAATACCTTACTAGCATTTAACGCCGCATGTACGGCTAATAGCGATGGTGTTGAATTCGATATACACCATGTTGATGGCAAGTTAATGGTTATTCATGATCGCTATCTTGAGCGCACCACATCAGGAAGAGGCTTATTAATAGCACATAGCTACGCTCAATTACGCCAACTGAATGCCGGTAAGGGAGCGATAATTCCTACCTTAGATGAGGTGTTAACGGTAGTTACTAAGCAGAGTGTTATTAATATTGAGCTTAAAGGCATTGAAATAAAGTATATTTCAGTATTATTCGAATACTTAGATAATGCTAAAGAAGTACTAAAATTAAACGTTAAGAAAATATTACTTTCTTCATTTAACCACCATTTATTACAAGCAATATATCGACAAAGGCCTGAATTTAGCCTAGGTGCATTAACCGCTGGCCTGCCACTAGGTAATGCTCAATTTGCTCAGCAATTAGCAGCTTATTCTGTCCATATTGTGCTCGACTATGTGAATGCCGAATTTGTCATAGATGCTCACCAACGTGGACTAAAAGTTTATGTTTATACTGTTGATAACTTGATAGATATTAAAAAGATGAAAGCATTAGGAGTTGATGGCATCTTTGCCAACAACCCCCACCAAGCTCGGCTGTATTTACAGCAGATTTAGCCTAAAATAATTTTTTCCTGCTTGATGCAGAGCCCTTAGTGGATTAACGCCAAACTGTCCTCAAATTAATAGCAAAGCTCAGCTTTGCTATTAATGCACCATGAGTTGATGAAATTAAATAACTCTTTTTCCTGCTTGGTATAACGCTGCTAATGGGTTTACGCCAAACTGGTAACAGAGTTCTGCTGGTTGCTCGATATTCCATAGTGCAATATCAGCATCATAACCAACTGCCAACTGCCCTTTAGATGCAGTTAAACCTAAAGCTTTCGCACCGTAACAAGTAATACCTGCTAATGCTTCGCTTGGCGTTAACTTAAATAGAGTACATGCCATATTAAGCATCAAGTGAATATTATGAATAGGTGAGGTACCTGGGTTAGCATCCGTTGCTACCGCCATTGGTACTTGATGTTTGCGCAGCAAGTCTATTGGCGGTAATTGCGTTTCACGCAAGAAGTAAAAAGCACCAGGTAATAATACTGCGGTCATGCCTGATTTTTTCATCGCTTTAATACCGGCTTCATCCAAAAACTCAATATGATCAGAAGACAAAGCATCATAGTTTGCCGCAAGCTCTGAAGCGCCAAGGTTAGATAATTGCTCCGCATGAACTTTAATTGGCAGATTATGAGATCGCGCAGCATCAAAAACACGCTTGGTTTGCTCAAGGCTAAAACCTATACCTTCACAAAAGACATCAACAGCATCAGCTAAGTTATCCTTAACCACTTGTGGCAGCATTTCATTGCAGACAATATCAAGGTAACCATCGGCATTATCTTTATACTCGGTAGGTAAAGCATGGGCGCCAAGAAAAGTACGTTTGATAGTTACCGGCAGTTCATCCGCTAACAGGCCAGCGACCTTGAGCATTTTAATTTCGTTTACTGTATCTAAACCATAACCTGATTTAAT
Organism: Colwellia sp.; assembly: GCF_013215345.1. Lineage (GTDB taxonomy): Bacteria > Pseudomonadota > Gammaproteobacteria > Enterobacterales > Alteromonadaceae > Colwellia. The sequence goes on from NZ_JABSOV010000012.1 coordinate 71,033, forward strand.
TTCAACCGTAGTTACACCTTGTTGATGCAAAGCGGTTAATCGAGGTAAAGCACTGGCAAGTAACTCTGCTTCACTCGCCTTTCGCGTCGCAGACACAGTAGAAACAATACCGCCACCCGCATTGGCTATTTCTTGATAGCTTTTACCTTGTAAGCGCATTTCAAATTCGTTGGCACGGTTGCCACCATAAACAAGGTGAGTATGACAGTCGATTAAGCCAGGTGTTAACCATCGCCCTTTACCATCGATAATATCAACATCATGGTCTTTTTCTGAGAAATCAGCGGGTAAATCACTTTCTTTACCTAACCAAGCAATTTTACCATTACTGATAGCTAATGCTGCTTGAGTTATTTCACCGTAGCTATTACTGCCATCAGTCATGGTTGCCAGGTTTACATTGATATAAAGGGTTTGCCAGTCTTTAGAGTTTGTCATGGAGCTACCTAATAAAGAGGAGGTTGAAGTGAATAAACTCACTAGAATAGAAAAATTTTACCCTGAAAATATCCAAGGCGCAACTTGTATATACAACCATTGCCTTTTCATTAAAGATATGAGACTGTATAAATAAGTTCCGCTAACTCAAACATAATCATGACTGCCAATTCTACTGTCCATTCTAGTAACAGCACTAACAATAGCTCAAGCAAAAAAGATAAGCCTGCTAAGTATACTATAATCAAGCAATTTATCTGTGAAAATATTGAGTCTGGTGAGTGGCCACAAAATGCCAAAGTACCTTCTGAAAATGAATTAACTCAGCAATTTGATGTTAGCCGGATGACCGCAAGACGTGCTTTACAAGATTTAACTGAGCAAGGTATTTTAGTGCGTTCACAAGGCGCAGGTACTTTTGTCGCCACCTTTAAGTCGCAATCATCACTGCTAGAAATTCGTAATATTAGTGATGAAATTAATGAACGTGGCCACCAACATAAAGCTAAACAATTAATACTTAGATCAATTGCCGTTACTGAAGAGTTAGCTATTTTATTAAACTTGAAAAATAACGAACACGTCTTTTATTCAGAAATTTTACATCTTGAAAATGATGAGCCTATTCAATTAGAGCAGCGTTATGTTAATGCCAGTTTAGTACCTGAATATTTATTACAAGACTTTAGCCAGATTACCCCACATGAATATCTTTCATCCGTGGCACCATTAACAGAAGCAACTCACGAAATAGAAGCGGTATTAGCCAAGGCAAATATTTGTCAACAATTAGAGATAAATTCGAGCACCCCTTGTTTACAAGTAAAACGTCGTACCTGGTCAAAACAAGGTGTGGTGAGTTTCGCTATGTTGACATCGCCTGGTGATAAGTATCGCTTAGGCAGCCATTTAGTTATTTAAGCGCGACTAGAAATCGATACTTTAGCAGAAATGATTTCAGAGCTACTCCAATCTATACGGAATAGCTCTGATATTTAGCATTTTACAGTGATAAGTTATTTATAATATCGTCATCAACTCGGTTAGCTAAGGTAACTTTAAGTTTAGGCGTTCTGGCCATTTCACGTTTTATAGCAAAATTGGCTTCTTCGTTTCGTGCCCAACTACGGCGTGCAATACCATTATTAACATCAAATAACAGCATAGATTTAAGTTTGCGTTCAGCATCATCAGTACCATCAAGTAGCATACCAAAACCACCGTTGGTTACTTCACCCCAACCTACCCCGCCACCATTATGGATAGAAACCCAAGTGGCACCACGGAAGCTGTCGCCAATAACATTGTGGATTGCCATATCAGCAGTAAAACGGCTACCATCATAAATATTAGACGTTTCGCGGTAAGGCGAATCGGTACCACTTACATCATGGTGATCACGACCAAGTACTATAGGGCCAATTTCACCACTATTAATTGCATCGTTAAAGGCTTTAGCAATTTCCATTCGGCCTTGTGCATCCGCATAAAGAATTCGAGCTTGTGAGCCAACAACTAACTTGTTTTGTTTAGCGTCTTTAATCCAAGTAATGTTGTCTTGCATTTGTTGCTTAATTTCTTCAGGCGACTCTTGCATAATTTTTTCAAGAACGCTTGCTGCAATAGCATCAGTTTTATCTAGATCTTCAGGTTTACCAGAAGCACATACCCAACGAAATGGTCCAAAACCATAGTCAAAACACATTGGCCCTAAGATGTCTTGCACGTATGATGGGTATTTAAAGTCAATGCCATTTTCAGCCATAACATCGCCACCAGCGCGTGAAGCTTCGAGTAAAAAAGCATTGCCATAATCGAAGAAATAAGTGCCTTTAGCGGTATGTTTATTTACTGCATCGGCATGGCGCTTAAGTGTTTCCTGTACTTTAATTTTGAACACTTCCGGCTCTTCTCGAATTAATCGATTCGATTCTTCATAGCTAATATCTACCGGGTAATAACCGCCTGACCAAGGGTTATGTAATGACGTTTGGTCTGAGCCTAGTTGAATGAAAACTTCTTTTTCATAAAAACCTTCCCATACATCAACGATATTACCTATGTAGGCAATCGAGACAACTTCTTCATTTTTTTGTGCTTCTTTCACACGTGCAACAAGTTCATCCATGTTATCAATAAGCTCGTCAACCCAACCTTGCTGATGACGTTTAGTGGCGGCATTTGCATTCACTTCTGCACAAACAGTAATACAATTAGCAATATTACCCGCTTTAGGTTGCGCACCACTCATGCCACCTAAGCCAGCTGTTAGGAATATTTTACCCTTAGACGTTTCGCCTTTTTGGAGAACTTTACGAAAGGCATTCATCAGCGTAATAGTGGTTCCATGGACAATGCCTTGTGGGCCAATATACATGAAAGAACCTGCCGTCATTTGCCCGTATTGCGTGACACCTAAAGCATTGAACTTTTCCCAGTCATCCGGTTTTGAGTAATTAGGGATCATCATGCCATTGGTTACTACAACACGAGGTGCATCTGGCGATGACGGGAATAATCCCATTGGGTGGCCGGAATAAATATGTAGCGTTTGATCAGTTTCCATTTCACTCAAATACTTCATCACTAACAAGTATTGCGCCCAGTTTTGGAAAACTGCACCATTGCCGCCATAAGTAATTAGCTCTTCCGGATGCTGAGCAACCGCAGGGTCTAGGTTGTTATCAACCATTAGCATGATTGCCGCTGCCTGCGTACATTTAGCTGGATAGTCGCTAAGTGAACGTGCTTTTAAATCATAACTTGGCTTGAATCTGTACATATAGATACGACCAAGATCTTTTAGTTCTTGAGCAAATTCTACCGCCAATTCTTGATGCCATTCTTTAGGGAAGTAACGTAGTGCATTTCTTACCGCTAGCTGCTTTTCATCCGCTGAGAGGATGTCTTTACGCTTAGGAGCACGATTGGCATCTTCAGGGTAAGCCTTTGCTTGTGGTAATTCGCTTGGGATCCCTTGCTTTATGCTCTCTTTAAAAAGCGTTAGGTCTTGAAAAATCATCGTTGTTGTCATAGCAATGGGCCTTTTATTAATGATTAAAGCTAACTGTAAACGCTTGTGTCTTAACCAATTTAATCATGGCATCGATGTCAGGTTTCAATAGTCTATCTTCTTCAAGCTTAGCTACTTTTGCTCTGATCACTTGGTGGTTTAATTCAATAATATCAGAGCATTTGTTAGGGCGTCTAAATTCGAGAGCTTGTGCCGCATACATTAACTCGATAGCCAATATTTTCTCTAAATTACCTAAGATTTGATTTAATTGTCTACCAGAAATACTACCCATAGAGACGTGATCTTCCTGACCCATAGAGGTAGGCACACTATCAGCAGATGGCGGGAAACAAAGCGATTTATTTTCTGTTACCAGTGCAGCTGTTGCATATTGTGGGATCATCATGCCTGAGTTGATGCCACCGGACGTGGTTAATAGTCTCGGCAAGCCGTGCAAACCTTCTAACATCAAGTAACAACGTCTGTCTGAAATATTGCCCAATTCCGATGCTGCAATCGAAACATAATCAAGCACCATAGCCAGTGGTTGCCCATGGAAATTACCACCTGAAATCGCTTCTTCGCTACTGATAACAATTGGGTTATCCGTTACAGAGTTCATTTCAATTTCAACTAACTCTTCTAAATGATAATAGGCATTACGTGATGCGCCATGCACTTGTGGAATACATCTTAATGAATAAGGGTCTTGCACACGGTCACATTCTTCATGATCCGCCATGTTTTGTGAACCTTTAAAGAACTCTCTCATACGCGCTGCAACGACAAGGTTACCTTTAAATGCACGAACTTGATGTAGTTCGTCTCTAAATGGCGATTGGCTGCCTTGCATGCCTTCGATGCTCATAGCACCTGTCATATCTGCTAGGTCTAATAAGTAACGCATTTTAGTTAACGCAGTGATGCCGTGAGATAATATAAATTGTGTGCCATTAATTAACGCTAAGCCTTCTTTTGCCTGCAGGACCATCGTATCTAAACCATGTTCGCGAAGTAACGGTGCTGCTGGTACTATTTTATCGGCTTGCCCCTCTTCACTAATCCAGAATTCACCTTCACTTAGCAGCGGTAAGAATAAGTGAGAAAGTGGAGCTAAATCACCCGATGCACCTACTGAGCCTTGCTCTGGTACAACGGGGATTAAATCAAGTTTGATAAAGGTCAACATGCGTTCTATCACATCAAGGCGAATACCCGAAAAACCTTGACTTAAAGCATGTACCTTAGTGATCATCATCAGCTTTGAAATGGCTTTTTCAATTGGCTCACCAACACCTACGGCATGGGTTATAAGCAGATTTTTTTGTAATAAATTAGTATCTTCAGGTGAGATTTGTGTATCACATAACGGGCCAAAACCTGTATTGATACCATATACCGCTTTATCTGAAGCGGCCATTTTATCGACTCTTTGGCGGCTTGTATTGATTTTATCTATCGCTTCTTGGCAAAGCTCAGCTTTGATACTGCCATCAGCAATACCATTTACAATATCAAGATTCAGGCGATCAATACCGTATTTAAATGTCATCTTAATGCTCCTAATTGTTTATACCAATCGGACTAATTTATTGCTCACTTAGCGAGAATTAAAAGGTTTAGAGGCAAGGCATTGATTGAAGAGAATGGTTATTCCCTTGTCAAAATCAATAACGCTGCATATAGACCTTTTAAACTCGCCCTTCGGGAGTTCATTAGCAAACTCATAACATCACAAAATGAATGAAATATAGAGGAACTATGTTTAACTCATTTTACTTGTTTTAAGCTCGCTAATGTAACTCTAAGCTGACCAATAAATTAATCCGTTTGGTATTAGTTGTTTTGTTTAGCTTAATAGCTATTAATACCCTTATTTTAGCTTGCTCTAAATGTTTTATAAATACATAATAATCGTAATTCATTCCGACTTTATCAAACTAAGGCTAATTAATGCAAGTTCATGACGTAGATTTACGTTTACTTAGAATATTTGTCGCTATTGTTGAATGTGGCGGTTTGTCCGCGGCAGAGTCCCGTTTGAATATAGGCCGCTCTACCATTAGTTCCCATTTATCAGACTTAGAAGTTCGTTTAGGCATTAAATTATGTAAACGAGGCAGGAGTGGTTTTGAGATAACAGAGTCTGGGCGGGTGACTTATCAAGCATCACTAGAGTTGCTACAGCAATGTGAAGCTTTTGCCAGTACTGTCGCTAGCTCTAAAAATGAACTTTCAGGTCGCGTAACTATTGCTACCATAGATACTTTAGTGAGTGATCCTCGTTGCGGTGTTGCTCGTACCATTCGTGCATTAAAAGCAAAAAGTAATAACATTCAGTTTGATATTAACGTTTGTGAAGCACGAGAAGTTGAAACATCTGTAGTCAATGGTCGTTCTTTGGTGGGAATTGGCGTAAGTAGACACCACTTACGTGGCTTAGACTATTATCCTTTACACAATGAGAATAATTACTTGTATTGTGCAGTCGACCACCCTTTATTCGATTGCAAACCTTCAGAAATCAATAAACTGCTACAAAGTGCTGAAGTGATAACCAGTAACTATATGCGTGATAAAGAAAGTAGGAATGACGGTTTAAATTATCAAACCAGCGCCATTGCTTATCACGATGAAGGCATAGCCCACTTAATATTATCTGGGGAATTCATCGGCTATTTACCCGACCATTATGCTAATTATTGGGTCGAAAAAGGGCTATTCAAGGCTATTTTACCTGAGAAATATTCTTATCAAATACCTGTTGTTTTAATCTCATCAAAAAATAACATCATCTCACCGTTAGCAAATGCACTGATAGAAGAAATTAAGCGCTGTCATTCTTTTGGCTAGTCTAGGAATTAAAGATTAAAAAAAAATAAATAACCTGAACTCTGGACGATGAGTACTTGATGTTTAAGTAAAAATAACAGCTTACGGTTGTTAGGAACTAAACTTACAAGATTAAGTAGATATATACTCTATCAATGTTTCAATTTTTTCAATTATCAAGGCAAAACGTTTATGAATAACGGGTTATTTATCGACGTTTTACGCTGAGAATCGGATAAAGGGGAATATTGAGCAAGTGCTGCTTACCCAGGCTCAGGTTGAATAAAACCAAGCACAAAAAAGGGCAAAAAATGTCGCCCTTACTAACTCTTTCGATCTACATTTAAAATGCCGCTTTAATCTCTTCGGCCGTTTTTAACCTTCGAATTTCGACAAATAACTCATCTGCTTCTTGATAATGATTTTTTAAATATTTCAGCCACTGCTTGATACGATTACAGTAATACTTACTCTTGTCGCCATGAGTTTCAAATTCTGTATAAGCAGATAACATAGCCAGTACTTCTAACCACGGCATAATGCCGCTTTCTTGTTTAATGACCTGCCCTAGGTTCGGAATCGTTAAGGCGCCACGGCCAACCATAAGATCTTTACAGCCAGAAACTTCTCGACACTTAATAGCATCGTCTAAATTCCAAATTTCGCCATTAGCGATAACGGGAATATGAATGGCATTTTTAATTTTAGCAATCCACTGCCAATGTGCCGGTGGTTTGTAACCTTCGACTTTAGTACGAGCATGTACCGTAAGTTCACTTGCTCCTGCAGCCTCAACCGCTTGCGCATTTTCTATGGCGAGGGTTTTGTCTTCATAACCCAAACGAATTTTAGCACTAACAATGGTGTCGCTAGGCACAGCCTCTTTAACTGCTTTTATTATTTGATAAAGGTTTTCGGGATCTTTTAATAAAATAGAGCCGCCACGACTTTTATTAACCGTTTTAGAGGGACAACCAAAATTTAAATCGATGCCACTTGAACCAAGTTCAATCACTTTAGCGGCATTTTCAGCCATATACTCAGGGTATTGCCCTAATAACTGAACACGAACTGGTGTGCCCGCTTTAGTGCAGCTGCCGTAAACATCTGCATCAATTAACTCTGGACAGTAACGATGAAAAACACGATCTGGAAGAACTTGGTCAACCACACGAATAAACTCAGTGACGCAGAGATCATAACTACCTACTTGCGTAAGTAAGTCACGCATTCGGTAATCTAGCACGCCTTCCATAGGCGCAAGTACAACACGCATTAGTATGGGGAGCTATTGCTAGCTTGCTTGGGCGTGTTACTTGCCCGAAAGCGAGTCATTATGTTAATCAGCATGAAATAAAAAACCAAGGTTAAAGCGGCGACTGTGAGGTGAGTAATGATGGTGAATAACTGTAAACTTTCTTGCAAAAAAAAGATCGGCCCTGAATAAGTAACATAGCAAAGATCTAAAATAGTGACATGGCCCCAAACCACAATAAACAGCAGTTTAGCTTGATGGCGAACAATAAAGTTTATTGGCAATAA
>NZ_JABSOV010000120.1 GCF_013215345.1 Colwellia sp.
TATCAACTGTTAACAACAAGTCGTTTGGGTTTTATTGGTTGTTGGTTGATTATGGTGCCAAGTGAGTTGACACTTAATCAGTGCGGGAATACTAACAATACCTCCCCTAAACAATTATTTATATTTAGGGATAGTATCTCTGGCCAAGATTTTTCTCGTCTTACTCGAGTGATAAAGCAACTCGGTGAAGTCACTTAATTATTGTCTAGTTTAGGGATATTAAGTGGGTGACAGTATTGTTGGTAGTGCCGTAGGTAACAAATCTGGGTAATCTAAAGTGTAATGCAAGCCTCTACTTTCTTTTCGCTCCATGGCACACTTTATAATGAGCTCAGCGACTTGCACTAAGTTTCTTAATTCAAGTAAGTTGTTACTTACTTTAAAGTTCTGATAATAATCTTCAATTTCTTGTTGTAGTAACTCTACTCGATGCAATGCTCGTTCAAGGCGTTTTGTCGTGCGAACAATGCCGACATAATCCCACATAAATAATCTTAGCTCGTGCCAGTTATGTTGAATAACAACTTCTTCATCTGAATCGGTTACGCGACTTTCATCCCAAAGCGGTAGGGTTAAATAGCGATTGTCTTGAACTAAAGTTTCACTAATTTCTAAAGCTGCAGCGCGAGCAAAGACTAGGCATTCTAGTAGGGAATTACTCGCCAAGCGATTTGCACCATGCAGGCCGGTATATGACATCTCACCAATAGCATATAGCTGGTTTATATCTGTTCTACCTTGTTGATCAACCATAACCCCGCCACAGGTATAATGCGCAGCAGGTACAATAGGAATAGGTTGCTTAGTGATATCTATACCTAAGGACATGGTTTTTTCATAAATAGTTGGGAAATGCTGTTTGATAAAGTCACTGGGTTTGTGGCTAATATCAAGGTACATGCAATCAGCACCCAAACGTTTCATTTCATAGTCTATCGCCCGAGCGACAATATCACGTGGAGCTAACTCTGCGCGCTCATCAAAAGCGGGCATAAAACGACTACCATCGGGGCGTCTTAGTTTAGCGCCTTCACCGCGTAGAGCTTCCGTTAACAAAAAAGTACCTGCAGAAGGGTGGAATAAACAGGTAGGGTGAAACTGATTAAATTCCATATTGGCAACGCGACAGCCAGCGCGCCAAGCCATTGCTATACCATCGCCACTGGCAACATCGGGATTCGAGGTGTATTGGTAAACTTTACTTGCGCCGCCCGTGGCTAAAATGGTTTTTTGCGCGTAAATGCTTTCTACTTTTTCGGTATTCCTATTCCATATATAAGCACCAATACATTGTTTTTCTTGGTTACCGGTAGAGCTAGGTTGGCAAATAAGGTCAATGGCATTAAAACGTTCAAATATACGAATACGAGAATGCTGCTTTACTTGGTCGGCTAAAGTGGTTTGAATTGCTTGCCCGGTAGCATCAGCAGCATGCAATATTCTGCGATGGCTATGGCCGCCTTCGCGAGTTAAATGATAACGGTCTTCACCGTTATTGCCTTGCTCTTTATCAAATTCTACTCCTTGGTTTATCAACCACTCTAAACACGATTTAGCATTTTCAGTGGTAAAACGAACTGTATCTTCGTCACATAGGCCGGCACCGGCAATTAGAGTATCTTCAATATGAGCAGCAACGCTATCATTTTCATCGAATACTGCGGCAATTCCACCTTGCGCATAAAAAGTAGAACCTTCGTTTAATGGTCCTTTACTTAATATCACAACATCGGCATTTTTAGCTAAATGGAGCGCTAAAGTTAAACCTGCAGCGCCACTGCCAATGATTAAAACATCACAATTGTTTTGTTGGGTCATACTTTTGATTAGGTTCCGCGAGTAAAAGCGAATATATAAGTAAAGGAGTTTGAGGTATTCTATAATACATAGGTATAAGCCGCCAGATAATAGCGTTTAAATGCAACTCTGGCATCAATAATAGCATTGCTCGATAAACCAATAAGTCTACTTGTTAAAAAAAATCAAAAATAAAAAGAACTTTTTTGAAAAACATCAGTCTTATTTTATGCGTTTGTTATGAGCCAATGGAAAATATGAGTACAAATCAATTGTCAGTGTTAAAGGATATGGCTCAAAAGAGCGAACCAAATATAGATCAACAATTAGTTGAGCGGGTTCAGCGCGGCGATAAAAATGCGTTTAACCTGTTGGTGACTAAATATCAGCACAAGGTTGCTAATTTAGTGAGTCGTTATGTTAAAAATCATAGCGATGTACCCGATATAGTACAAGAGGCTTTTATTAAAGCCTATAGAGCATTACCTAATTTTAGAGGGGAAAGTGCTTTTTACACTTGGCTATATCGTATTGCGGTGAATTGTGCAAAAAACCATAGTGTCGCGCTTGGACGTAAACCGCCAAGTACCGATGTTGAAATCGATGATGCTGAGCTTTTTGATGGTGGTGGTGCTTTACGAGAGCATGCCTCTCCTGAAAAGATATTACTCACCGAAGAAATTAAAAAAGTTATTTTTACTACCATGGACTCACTACCTGAAGATCTACGCTTAGCGATTAACTTTCGAGAACTCGAAGGTTTAAGCTATGAAGAGATTGCTACGATAATGGAGTGTCCGGTAGGAACCGTGCGTTCACGTATTTTTAGAGCACGTGATGCCATCGACAAGAAGATTAGACCCTTGTTGCAAAGAAATAATTAAGTCATTTGTGAAAGCAAAATTTAACGAAATGTTTTAAGGTAATGTATGAGTGAAATAAAATCAGAGTCAATATCTTCATTAGTGGATAACTACTCACCATCAACAGATGATAGTGTCAGCGCACATTTAATTGATAACATGATCAAGGATGAACACTTATCAAGTACATGGCAAAATTATCACTTAATAGGTGATGTATTACGTGATGAGGTGCCTCAGTCGCTGCAGTTTGACTTAAGCAAAACAATTGCGGATGCTATTGCGCAAGAGACGACGATATTATCACCTAAGTCATCAATACAAACATCTGCACAGGCTATTGCAAAAAAGACTAATTTACCTTCTGAAGACGCTTTTGTACAAAATACCAAAACGATGCCGAGTACTAACGCTGTTATAGACGCAACCAATCGCTTTAAAGCTAGAGTGTCTAGTTTTGTTAAACCGATGGGGCAGGTGGCTATAGCTGCTTCTGCCGCAGCTTTAATGATTGTTGGTGTTCAGCACAATGTTGCAGAAAATCCATCCTCAATAACGCCAAGCCAAGTTGTGCAAACTATGCCTTTAACTGGCTATGCCAATCCAGTAAGCTTTAGCCTACAATCACCTCAAAATGAATCAAGTAAACTGCAAAACCAAAAAGCACTGAATGAGCAGCTAGTCGCAGAAAGAGTTGCGCAGCAGCGTCGTTTACATGCACTTTTAAAAGATCATAATCAGCAAGTGAAGTTAGGTAGTAATATAAAATAGCTTGATTGGCTGAATTAGTTGATAATTGCACTTTCAGCCATCATCTTTGAGAACCTATGAAATTTTCGGCACTTTTTTTATTGCTGGTAAGCCTTAATGCCTCAGCCTTAGCTGCTGAGAGCGAATCAGCAAAGCTTTGGCTAGAACAACTATCCAAATCTTTACGAGAGCTAAATTTCACCACCTCTTTTGTCGTCGTTAAAAATAATCAAGCCGAGCCTTATCATTGGTTACACGGCATTGGTGAAAATAGTCAAGAGTTGGAAATATTTTCCCGTCTTAATGGTCCTCGCCGCGATATATTACGCCAAGGGGATATTGTTAGCTATATCGAACCCGAGCAAGAATCCTACTCAATTATTTCGAACCATGTGCAAAGTCCAATCCCTACTATTTTTCGTGGTGATTTTAGTGAACTTGAAGACAATTATCGTTTCATTTCTGTCGGGCGCAGCCGAGTGCTGGGGCGTGTTGCGCAGCTGGTGCGTATCGTTGCAAAAGATAAGTACCGTTTTAGTTACTGGCTTTGGCTTGACCAAGAAACGGGTCTGCTGTTAAAGATGGCGATATTGACACGTCAGGGATTATTATTAGAGCAAATTCAATTTACCCACATCGAAGTGAGTGAGCAGTTATCGGAAAGCTTAGTGCAATTTCAATCAACTGAACTACCTGAAATTATTAAGTTAAATAATCAGCTTAAAAATAGAGTTCTCGCATGGAAAGTTGATTGGTTACCGCAAGGCTTTGCTGTGATTAAGTCCAACCAACATAACCTAAATAGTCATAACCAGGGTGAGAACAAAGCCGTTGAGTTTATGTTATTTTCAGATGGTTTAGTTGAAATATCTATCTACGTTAATCTTAGCCAAGAAAATTTTAGAGCACCAGAATATGCAAGTGATGGCGCAACAATGGTCTTCAACCATATAGTACAAGGGATTGAGGTAGGCATTGTTGGTGATATTCCATTAGCTACCGCCAAAAAAATTGCCGAATCAATTGTTCCTGCAACGAGGGATAATGCTATAAACAATGTTCAGCGTTCGGTAAGAGAGCAGCAAGATGATTAAAGAGCTCGCCAATGTCGTTGCTATTAAAGCAGGGCAAGTGACAGTTACCAGTCAAATAAAATCAAGTTGCAGTGGTTGTGCGCAAGTTGATACCTGTGGCAGTGGTCAAATTGCTAAGGCACTACCCCAAGCCAAGCTTACCCTAACGTTACCTTATGACATCAATACCTTTGGTAAAACATTAAAACTGGGTGATTGTGTGGTCCTAGCCTTACCAGAAAAAGATGTATTATCGAGTGCAGGTCAAGTTTATTTACTACCGTTATTTGGCTTAATTGCTTTTTCAGCATTTGGGCAGTGGCTGGTTAATCAGCAAATACTCCCTCATGAATTAATAGCGCTAGGCTTTGGTCTTACGGGGGGCTACTTAGGTTATCGGCTTGCTAAGTTTAAGCAAAAACAGGGTGAGCATAGCGAAAACTTACAGCCTAAGATAATTGAAGTCCTTCCTTCACCAAGCCAAGGTAAATAAAGTCTTAGGCTGTTACGGCTTGAAACAAAAGATATCTGAACAAAAGATAGCCCCAAGACAGTAAATTCGTTAAAATCCCTCGCATTATTGCATTTAATATTTTTCCTTGATTCCTTTTCGGGATTTTAAGTTTGAAAAATAATCCATTATTTAGAGAAAATCTATAAAAATGAAGAATATACGTAACTTTAGTATCATAGCTCACATTGATCATGGTAAATCAACACTTTCTGATCGTTTAATTCAACATTGTGGTGGCTTGCAAGAGCGCGAAATGGAAGCGCAAGTACTTGATTCAATGGATATAGAGCGTGAACGTGGCATTACCATCAAAGCGCAAAGTGTTACCTTAGACTATACAGCAAAAGACGGTGAAGTTTACCAATTGAACTTTATCGATACCCCAGGCCATGTTGATTTTTCTTATGAAGTATCGCGTTCATTAGCTTCTTGTGAAGGCGCACTACTGGTTGTAGATGCCGGGCAAGGCGTTGAAGCGCAAACTGTAGCTAACTGTTATACCGCTCTTGAAATGGATTTAGAAGTTATACCTATTTTAAATAAAATTGATTTACCGCAAGCTGATCCTGAACGTGTTAGTGAAGAAATTGAGCATATTATAGGTATCGATGCCACTGACGCCGTAACATGCTCGGCTAAAACAGGCCTTGGTATTGAAGATGTTTTAGAAACTATTGTTGCCAATATACCTGCACCTGAAGGTGATCCAGACGCGCCATTGCAAGCTTTGATTGTTGATTCTTGGTTTGATAATTACCAAGGCGTTGTTTCACTTGTTCGTGTAATGAATGGTGAAGTCAAAAAAGGCGACAAAATGTTGGTGATGTCTACTGGACAAGTTCACCAAATTGATAAAGTAGGTATATTTACCCCAAAACAAACTGAAACAGGCATATTAAGAACTGGTGAAGTTGGTTTTATTATTGCGGGTATTAAAGAAATTCATGGTGCACCTGTCGGTGACACTATCACTATTTCGAAAAAAGAAGCTGCTGAGCCACTGGCTGGTTTTGCCAAAGCACAGCCACAAGTTTATGCGGGTATTTTCCCAATAAGCTCAGACGATTATGAAAATTTCCGCGATGCTTTGAATAAATTAAGTCTCAATGATGCATCTTTGTTTTTTGAACCAGAAAATTCATCTGCATTAGGTTTTGGTTTCCGTATTGGTTTCCTTGGCATGTTACACATGGAAATTATTCAAGAACGTCTTGCTCGTGAATATGATCTTGATTTAATTACCACAGCACCAACGGTAAACTATGAAATCGCCTGTACTAATGGCGAGCTATTATCCATTGATAATCCGGCTGATTTACCTGCTGTTAATAATATTGATGAAATTCGTGAGCCAATTGTTCAAGCAAATATATTGGTACCGCAAGAATATTTAGGTAATGTTATTAAGCTATGTATTGAAAAACGTGGTGTGCAAAAAGATATTATTTATCATGGTAATCAAGTTGCGGTAACTTATGAATTACCTATGGCCGAAGTAGTAATGGACTTCTTTGATAAGCTTAAGTCAACGAGTCGTGGTTATGCATCACTTGATTATCATTTTATCCGCTTTCAAACCGCCGATATGGTACGTGTTGATGTCATGATCAATGGCGATAGGGTCGATGCTTTAGCAATGATCACCCATAGAAATCACTCCGCTGCTCGCGGTCGCTTATTAGTTGATAAGTTGAAAGAGTTGATTCATCGTCAGCAGTTTGACATTGCGATTCAAGCGGCTATTGGCAATAACGTTATTGCGAGAACAACCGTTAAACAGTTACGTAAAAACGTGACTGCTAAATGTTACGGTGGTGATATTAGTCGTAAGAAAAAGTTGTTGCAAAAGCAGAAGGATGGTAAAAAACGCATGAAGCAAGTGGGTAATGTTGAAGTACCACAAGAAGCCTTCTTAGCCGTACTTAAACTCGATAGTTAGTTTAAGTCGTTACGCCAATATAAAAATTAGTGATAGTAAATCATTACTGTCGCTAATTTTTGCATTATAGGATTTTAAAATAGGAATAGTATGGCAGTTTATTTTTCGATTATCTTAGTGATAATTACCGCACTAACAGGGATAGTTTGGTTTGCGGATAAGTTTTACTTAGCACCACAACGTAAGTTGAAAGCTGCTGCCGCAGAGCTTTCAGCGAAAGAGCAATCCGCCGCTATACTTACGCCTCAAGCATTAGCTACATTAACCGAGCCATCACCATTAGTTGATACCGCGGTACAAATATTCCCGGTCATTGCCTTTGTTTTAATTTTACGCTCATTTTTATACGAACCCTTTCAAATACCTTCAGGTTCAATGATGCCGACGTTACTTGATGGTGACTTTATTCTGGTGAACAAGTTTAATTATGGCTTAAAAGACCCGGTGTTAAGACATCAGTTTCTTGAAAATGGTCTGCCTGAACATGGTGACGTTGTGGTGTTTAAATACCCGCAAGATCCGAGAGTTGACTATATTAAGCGCGTGATTGGTTTACCCGGTGATCGTATTATTTACCGAAATAAATTACTTTATATTAAGCGGGCCTGCACCGATACTGATGCTAAATGCCCGGAGTTTGAACAAATACAGCAAAATTTTGTTGGTAAATACGACGGACCAGATGCTGAATTTGGTATGAATGAATTTGAATCCAAAATGTTGAATAAAAGCCATCAGGTGTTAAATGATAGTCATACTCTACCCAGAGTTATGCATTATTTTCAGCAATCGGGCACTGCAGCAGACGAGTTTTTGGTACCCGCTAAGCATTACTTTGTTATGGGTGATAACCGTGACAATTCGTTAGATGGACGTTTTTGGGGCTTTGTTCCTGAAGAAAATCTAGTCGGCGAAGCTGTTGCTATCTGGATGAGTTTCGATTTTGACCGCAGCGAAGACAGTTTTTTACCACAATGGCTACCATCGGGCGTTCGTTTTGATCGCATCGGCGCTATTATTTAATATGGCCACTTATTTTGCATGTCCAGTAGAGATATATCGTGAAAATTAATCCTCATAACCTAGCTAGGTTAACCAAAAAACTTGGTTACGAATTTAATGAACCTAGGTTATTAGTGCAAGCACTTACTCACCGGAGCGCTAAAGGGTCTCATAATGAAAGACTTGAATTTCTTGGCGACTCCATCCTTGGTTTTGTTATTGCTGAGGCGCTTTATGATCAGTTCCCAAATCATGACGAGGGTGACTTAACTCGCATGCGCTCTAGTTTAGTTAAGGGTGTTACTTTAGCTGAAGTCGCTAGAGACTTTAATTTAGGCGAATGCTTAATACTGGGTCCTGGTGAATTAAAGAGTGGTGGGCACCGTCGTGAGTCTATTTTAGAAGATGCTATAGAAGCCATTATTGGTGCGGTATACATTGACTCGAATATTGATTGCTGTAAGGCACTAATCTTAAGTTGGTTCGAGCAACGTTTAACTGTAATTAAGCCCGGCAATGAACAAAAAGACCCAAAAACGCGCTTGCAAGAGTTTCTACAGGGTCGAAAAATAGCTCTACCTACTTATGAAGTGATTGATACTTCTGGACAGTCCCATAACCAAGAATTTACCGTTCGATGTCAAACATCAGTGATCAGTGAAGTGGTTGTTGCCAAAGGAACCAGTCGTAGAAAAGCAGAGCAAGCAGCAGCGCAGCAGATACTTGCCCTAATTGAAAAAGCTAATGAAGTAAAAAAAGACTCACCAAAGCAAGCTAAATTAGCAACTCCCCGACATACTAATAGTAAGCAAAGTCACTTAAGCAAAAAAATAAGTACGAGAAAATAAATTATGCAAAACGATACCTCAAATACCTATGCTGGCTTAATTGCTATTGTTGGTCGCCCAAATGTTGGTAAATCAACATTATTAAATGCCTTGTTAGGGCAAAAAATTAGTATTACGTCTAAAAAACCACAAACGACCCGTCATCGTATTTTAGGTATTTTGACCGAAGAAAACAGGCAGGCAATTCTAGTAGATACCCCAGGCTTACATACCGAAGAAAAGCGTGCCATTAATAGGTTAATGAACCGTGCTGCTTCAAGTTCAATTGCCGAAGTAGAGTTAATAATGTTTTTGGTTGAAGGCACTCATTGGACCCAAGATGATGAACTGGTATTAACTAAAGTGAAACAAAGTGGTACGCCTTGCATATTGGTTGTTAATAAAACTGATAATATATCGGACAAAGATGAACTATTACCACATCTTAAAAAGCTAGGCGAAATGCACGAATTTACAGAGATTGTGCCTATTTCAGCCAGTAAAGGCCATGGCGTCGATACCATTCGCCAATTATGTTTAACAACATTGCCTGAAGGTACCTTTTGGTTCCCTGAAGATCACATCACAGATCGCTCTAGCCGTTTTATGGCTTCTGAAATCATTCGTGAAAAGCTTATCCGCTTTACCGGTGATGAGTTGCCTTATTCTATTACTGTAGAAATTGAGCAATTTAAAATGGATGATAAGGGAATTATTCATATTAATGCTTTAATACTCGTCGAGCGTGAGACTCAAAAACGTATGGTCATTGGTAATAGAGGCGAGCGTTTGAAAACCATAGGTCAGGAAGCGAGACGCGATATGGAAAATTTATTTGAGAGTAAGGTCTTTCTTGAAACTTGGGTGAAAGTGAAATCAGGATGGGCAGATGATGAGCGAGCATTACGCAGCCTAGGTTATGGTGATGATTACTCTGGCTAATTGGAATGCGCCAGATGATTGAACAAAACGCCTTTGTTTTACATAGTCGCCCATACCGTGAAAATCAGCAGTTAGTTGACTTACTAACAGAGCAAGATGGCAAAGTGACTGCCTTGGTATATGTTGGTCAATCTAAGCGTTCAATAAAAAAAGGCTTAATCCAGCCTTTTTTACCACTAAGATTAACGTTGAAAGGCAGTGGGAATTTTAAACAAATTAGCCAAGTTGACTGCACTGCCAGATCATTTTCACTGATAAAGCATAGTCTGTTTAGTTCTTTTTATATTAACGAATTGTTGATTCGTCTATTAACCGAGCAAATTGCTTGTCCACAGTTGTTTTCTCAATATCAAGCTACCTTGACCGCTCTATCCCAAGAAGAAGAGATTGCCCCGCAATTACGCTTATTTGAACTGGCACTGCTTGAAGAGTTAGGGCTGTCATTTGACTTTAGCCCTGTATTTGAGCACGATGTTAGCTACTTTCATTATATCGCCGAACAAGGTTTTGTTCCTGTATATGGTGCTAGCCCAAAAAATAGTGCGCCATGTTTCGATAAAGCCCATTTACAAGCCATTGCCCAACGAGAAGCGCTATTTAGTAACAGGGTTACAGCTGACGTTAGTAATACCTTTAAATTGTTAATGCGCCAGGTTATCAACCAGCTACTAGGAAATAAACCATTAAATAGCCGTAAACTATTTTCCAATAAAGCATACAGTTAGCTATTTATTGCATCAGTAAATACCAAAATTAGTCAAAAATAAATATAAAGAGATGATAAAATGACAGAGTTATTATTAGGTGTAAACGTTGACCATATCGCAACGCTACGACAAGCACGCGGAACAAGTTATCCTGATCCTGTTTATGCAGCAAGTGTTGCTGAACATGCCGGAGCTGACGGTATCACTGTTCACTTACGTGAAGATAGACGCCATATACAAGACAGAGATATTCATGTCTTAAAGCAAACGTTACATACCCGTATGAATTTTGAAATGGCTGTTACTGATGAAATGGTCGCTATAGCCTGTGACGTTAAGCCAGCTTTTTGTTGTTTAGTACCTGAAAAGCGTGAAGAACTGACTACCGAAGGCGGTTTAGATGTTGTCGGGCAATTAGATAAAATTACCAAGGCAACAAAGCAGTTAACTGCTGCAGGTATTGCAGTCAGTTTATTTATTGATGCAGATATAGCGCAAATTGATGCTGCGCTTGCCAGTAAAGCGCCTTATATAGAAATTCATACGGGGCATTATGCCGATCTAACCTCAGAAGATGAGCAGTTATTAGAGTTAGAACGCTTAACAACAGGTATTAAATATGCACATAGCCTAGGGTTGAAAGTTAATGCCGGTCATGGTCTAAATTATTTTAATGTTAAGCCTATTGCAGCCATTAAGGAAATTATCGAATTAAATATTGGCCATGCAATAATTGCACGTGCAGTTATTGATGGTCTAGATAAAGCTGTTCGTGATATGAAGCAACTGATGTTAGAAGCAAGAATACACACTAGCTAGTACACATACTT
>NZ_JABSOV010000121.1 GCF_013215345.1 Colwellia sp.
TTCGTCACGCACTAAGTTAGTCAGTGGCACTTCCGATGTGGGAATTAATGAAAGTTTTTTGTTCGATAAGTCCGTGTGGAATAAGTCTTCACCAAACTTAGGCAATTGTCCGGTACCAAATAATGACGTGGGATTAACTAAATACGGCACGTACATTTCTAGGTAACCATGCTCTTCTGTATGTGTATCAAGCATGAACTGGGCAATAGCGCGGTGTAACTTAGCAATTTTGCCACGCATAACCACAAATCGTGTTCCCGCAAGTTTAGCACCGCTTTCAAAATCTAAGCCTTTATCAACTGCAAAGCCTAAATCAACGTGATCTTTAACGTCAAAATCAAACTCACGTGGTGTACCCCAACGCTTTATCTCTACATTGTCATCTTCGTCTTTACCGTCTGGCACAGAGTCATCAAGTAGATTTGGCAGAGCACTAGCAATGGCCTCAATTTTAGCTAAAACTTCATCTTGCTCAGCTTTCGCGGCATCAAGTGAGTCACCCAGTTGGCTAACATGTGCAAGTAATGGAGCAATGTCTTCGCCACGCGCTTTCGCTTGACCAATAGACTTTGAACGAGAGTTACGTTCACTTTGAAACTCTTGAGTTTTCACTTGGATAGCTTTACGTTGCTCTTCTAACGCGCTTAACGCAGCGGTATCTAATACAAAGCCTCGTTTGGCAAGTTGTTGAGCGATATTATCTAAATCAGTTCTAAGTAGTTTTGCATCAAGCATAATTGTTCACATTCTTGTTTATAAAGTTATTAAAATTGTATTTTTTTGTTCAGTACAAAGTACGTTTATTCAATCTAAATTGCGCTTTCTATCTAAGTTTGCTTTATTCTACCTGCGTTACTGTCGTAATCAGCAGCTATTTTGCTAAAGCCGATACCATAAACATTCCCAGCGCTGCAGCACCAATACACAGTGAAACATTCAGTAAAATATTAATCGCGGCTTTTAACACTTCGCCTTGTTGCAATAATAACAAGGAGTCTAATGAAAATGTAGAAAAGGTGGTAAATGCACCTAAAAAACCTATGCCTATTAAGGTTCTATGAACATTAATATCAAGAATTTCATGTTCGATTAGCTGATATAGCAAACCCATAATAAATGAGCCGGTGATATTAACCATCAACGTAGCAAAAGGGAAACCTTTTCCGAGCCAATTTAACACTAATTGCGAAATATAAAAACGTAAGCTCGCTCCACAGGCACCACCGAGGGCGACAAAAGCATATAAAGTAAAGTTACTAATAGCGCTGCTCATGGCTATTCCTATTAAGCTGGTTTAAGTAATCGAGTTTTTCTTTGAGTTTTTTCTCTAGTCCGCGTTCAGTTGGTTGATACAAACTGGTGTGTGAGCTATTTGCTTTGGCTAACGCTTCTGGGAAGTAATTCTCTCCTGCGGCAAAGGCGTTTACTTCGTCATGAGCATAGCGATATTCGCTGCCATGACCAAGCTCTTTGGTGATACTACTGGTAGCATTTTTCAAGTGCAAAGGTACATCTAAATCACAGGTTTGCTGCGCTAATATTTTTGCTTTATTAAAGGCTTGGTAAACAGCATTACTCTTTGGAGCAAGTGCCATATATACCGTAGCTTGAGCAATAGCCCGTTCGCCTTCACTTGGTCCAACACGATGGAATGTATCCCAAGCGTTAATAGCCAGTTGCATAGCGCGCGGATCAGCATTACCAATATCTTCACTGGCAATGGCCAGTAAACGTCTGGCTACATAAAGCGCATCGCCACCAGCGGTCAGAATTCTGGCATACCAATATAAGGCAGCATCAGGGCTAGAACCACGCACTGATTTATGAAAAGCACTGATTAAATCGTAAAAAGCATCGCCGCCTTTATCATAAAGGGCAATTTTGCTACCTGCGACTTGGGCTATAAGCTCAACGGTAATCGTTTTAACATTAACCTTAGCGTTAGCACCCTGTTCGTTTTGTTTATCTATCGGCTTGTTTGCACGTATTACTGCAGTACTATCAAGACAGTTTTCTAATAAATTAAGTAACCGTCTGGCGTCGCCATCACTACGATTAAGTAGGCTTTGCTTGGCGTCATCACTCAGTTCAATCACCAGTGATTGTCCGCTTTCACCCTCACTTTCACATAGCGTAATAGCACGTTGTAATACTTTTGCTAAATCATCTCCCGTTAATTTCTGTAAGGTATACAAACGTGCACGTGACAATAACGCTTGGTTTAATTCAAAAGCGGGATTTTCTGTGGTCGCGCCAATAAATATAATGGTGCCATCTTCAATATGCGGTAAAAACGCATCTTGCTGTGATTTATTAAAGCGATGCACTTCATCAACAAACAGTACCGTACGACGCTTATTACTGCCCTCACCTTGCGCGCGTAATTTTGCTTTTTCAATGGCGCTACGAATTTCTTTTATACCCGAGGTAACAGCAGACACGCGCTCAATTTCAGCATTAGCATGTTGGGCAATAATTTCTGCCAAGGTGGTTTTACCACTACCAGGCGGACCCCAAAAGATAAGCGAATGACAATGCCCTTGTGCAATTGCTTGCGCTAAGGGTGAGTTATTACCAAGAATATGCTCTTGTCCGACATAATCGGCTAAAGTTTTCGGGCGCATTTTAGCGGCCAACGGCATAAAGCTATTCGCGGCAGACAAAGTAGTATCCGCTGCGGCTAGACCGCTCTCTTCCGGGGAAAGATCAAACAGTGAGCTTTGTTGCCCTTCGCTACAACTTTCACTATCACCTCCCTCTGAAGGTGCCTTGCCTGAAGGTAAGTTTCCTGTAGGTAAATTATCGCTGGTCTTCAAGTCTCACGCCTTGAGGTAAGGTAAAGGTAAATAAAGACGCGTCTGGTTTATCTTTACTATTAAAGTGACTTAAATTGATTTGGCTAATTTGTCCGGTGGCATCTTTAAATGAAAACTCTGTTAACTGGCTATCTATTGCACCGACATCAGCGCTTACAGAATTGCTATGAGAAAAACTTAATGTTAACTGCTTAATTTGGCTATTTTTATCTTTTGGCGTAACAATGAAGCGCATGCCTGCTTCAACATTACTCTCTTGAGAAACATCGTACTGCTGCCAAAGTTGTGGTTCATCACTGGTTAACAGCAAAATGGGTGTGTTATGAATTGATTTCGCTAGGCTATAAGCACTGGCTTGTTCAATGAAAGGGTCATAAAACCACAAGGTATTACCATCACTGACAATTAAGGTTTCATCCGGCGTGATGGTCTGCCAATTCACTAGATTGGGCTTACTAATAGCAAGCGTACCTGAGCCTTCTTGTAATACTTGACCTTGTCCATTAATAATTTTCTGAGTGAATTGAGCACTGAAAAAAGCCAGTTTACCCAGCTTAGTCATTAAGCGTTCTTTCGCTTCACTTACTTGCTCTGGTGCCGCTTCAGTGCTTACAGCGTTTACTTTAGCCATAGGTTCGACTGCATAAGCAGTAGCTTGGGAAAAGTGCAGTACCGGCAATAATAAACCGGTTAACGCGAGTGTACGGATAAAAGGCTTTGTAGTTTGCTTATTTGGCTTAGCTGGCTTATTTTTCATAACAATATTTGGCATTAAATAGTTTTGCATAGTTTTACTTCTAATAAGATGAACTATGGCAGCGTTTAACTGACACAGTGAAAATAGTAAGTGCTAAATGATAAGTTATAACGTATCACGTACAGGCGGTGGTGCTAATACTTCTCTTGCGCCATTATTACCCGGGGTTGAGACAATGCCTTGCACTTCCATCTGCTCTACAATACGCGCCGAACGGTTATAACCAATTCTAAATTGTCTTTGCACACTCGAAATCGACACACGACGTTTTTCAGTGACAAAATTAACCGCTTCATCAAATAGGATATCAACCTCTTCAGCATCGCTGCCTTCAGCTTGCTCTCCCGGTAATAAGATATCTTGTTCGTTTTCACCGGACAGTATTTCATCAACGTAATTTGGCTCACCGCGAGATTTCCAATCTTTCACTACCGCATGAACTTCGTGATCATCAACAAAAGCGCCATGCACTCGCGTTGGTACTCCGGTACCTGGTGGTAAATAAAGCATATCGCCCATACCGAGTAACTGCTCTGCCCCTTGTTGATCTAAAATGGTACGAGAGTTCAAGCCTGACGAGACCTGAAACGCCATACGGGTTGGAATATTCGCTTTAATTAAACCGGTAATAACATCAACAGATGGACGCTGAGTAGCCAGTATCAAATGAATTCCTGCCGCTCGGGCTTTTTGCGCAATACGGGCAATAAGCTCTTCAACTTTCTTACCGACAATCATCATCATATCGGCAAATTCATCAACGATAACAACAATGCTTGGTAATTTTTCTAACAGTGGTGGTGTTTGGTCCATACCATCATTAGGCTGCCACGTTGGGTCAATTAAAGGCTCTCCGGCAGCAATCGCCTCAAGCACTTTCTTGTTGTAACCCTTTAAGTTACGCACACCAACAGCAGACATTACTTTATAACGACGCTCCATTTCACCAACACACCAACGCAATGCATTAGCGGCATCTTTCATATCGGTAACCACTTCAGAGAGCAAATGTGGAATGCCTTCATACACTGACAACTCAAGCATTTTTGGGTCAATCATAATCATACGCACATCTTCAGGCGTTGATTTATACAATAAGCTAACAATCATGGTATTTACACCAACAGACTTACCTGAGCCAGTAGTACCCGCAACCAGTAAATGTGGCATTTTACCTAAATCGACTACCACAGGGTCGCCGGCAATATCTTTACCTAACACCATGGCAAGTGGAGAGGCTGACTCTTCAAAAGCTGGACAGCCAATAACTTCACTTAAATATACAATTTCTCTATGTTTATTGGGTAACTCTAAGCCAATAACCGACTTACCTGGAATAACTTCAACCACACGCACACTTATGGCAGATAAGGCGCGGGCTAAATCTTTAGACAAGCTAGTAATTTTATTTACTTTAACCCCTGGCGCTAAGTCTAATTCAAAGCGAGTGATAACTGGGCCTGGGTATACCGAAACCACTTGCGCTTGTACGCCAAAGTCCAGTAGTTTTGCTTCAACAAGGCGGCTAACTTGATCCAATTCGTCTTGATTAATTGGGTTTTTCGCTTTATCAGGTCTATCAAGTAAATCGATAGACGGCATGCCCTTAAAATTACTTTCTTCAACGGCAACTAAATTAACTTGGCCATTGTTATCGCTTAGGTTTTGCTCAACTGAGACTAACGGCGCAAGAACCGGCATTGGTGTTACTATTGGTGATTGAATATCATCCGCAACATTAGGCTTATCTACCTCAGCAAAAGCCGCGGTAATTTCTTTCGCACTGACATGGTCTTGAATATTACCAACACTGGGCTCACTCATTAACTCTGCAATATCAATGAAAGGTTCACTTTTAACAGGAGCGGCATGTTTAGTAGTGGTTGGCTCTTCTTCAAAATTGAAGAACTCAGGCAATTCAATAGTGGCTGTTTTGGCATTAATACCTGAAGGTAACTCTGTTGAAGGTACTGGTTTTGAAGGTAAATGCTCTGTCTTGGCTTTTTCTTCTTTAACGCTTGCTTTAGTTTCAACCAAACGGCTTTTAACATTACCTAATTCAGTCACGTCAACATTATCGCTGGTGCCAAAGTGCTCTTTAATCAATTTAGGAGCATTTGCTAGCCACAGCGCGCCAACAATGGCGTATTGACCAACACAGTCAATAAACTTAAGCCAAGAAAACCCCGTTAACAACACAAAACCTGCACAGGTAAATAGTAGGAATAATAAGGTAGAACCAACAAAAGAAAAATATGGCAGTAAAGTTTTACTCAGTACATCGCCTAAAATACCACCGGCAGAAAAGTAAAAGATGTCATCAAAATTCATGCTTGCCAGTGAGGTAACACCTAAGTAAAACATGAAAAAACCAATCAGTTTTAAGCCTAGTGTTAAGTAATCAAGGGTGAGCAAGACATGAAAGCGTTGAAACAACAACCAACCGACGATAGCAATAACAAAGGGTAAGCTATAAGCGATAAGTCCAAAAAGGTTTAAAAATAAATCTGAGAGATAAGCACCAACTGAGCCGCCTAAGTTGCGCACTTCAGTTTGATAACCCGTTTGCGCCCAACCGGGATCAGCGGGATCAAAACTAAATAAGGCCAACATCATAAACATAGCAAAGACAGTGAAAAACAATAACCCAGCCTCAAGTAGACGTTGTACGCCAGTGAGTTGTTTATTGGTCAATGTATCAAGCGAAACATCGGGATTTTCGATAAGATCTGAAGACAATTAAAAGTACCATTGGAAATAAAATAGGTAAAATCACCCATTACAAAGCTAAAGTATCAAATTCGCGCTTAGTTGGCAGCAACAAATTGCCATTACTGTATATTATTTCAGTAAAAGGGCTAAAACTTAGCTACACGTTGTCAATTATCTTCAATATCCACAGTAAAACTTGCTCTGTAGCGCTAGCGTTTAATGGGCAGGAGGTTAGTCGATTTAATTTCATCCATAACCACGTAAGTTCTACTCTCACTAACCGCAGGTAAACGCAACAAGGTATCACCGAGTAGTTCCCGATATGCCAGCATATCTTTTACTCGAGTTTTAAGTAAGAAGTCAAAATCACCGGAAACCAAATGACATTCTTGAATAACATCAAGTTCACCGACGGCTTTAGCAAAATCATCAAAAACATCGGGACTGGTTTTAGTTAGCGTTATCTCTACAAACACTAATAAGGCCGCATCAAGCTTAAGCGGATTTAATATCGCTTTATAACCACTAATGTACTGCTCTTTTTCTAAGCGTTTTACCCTTTCTAAACAGGGTGTTGGACTTAACCCTACCCGCTTAGACAGCTCAACATTCGATAAACGACCATTTTTTTGTAGCTCAAGTAGAATGTTTTTATCGATACGATCAATGGTTTTATTAAGGCTCATTTATATAACTCTGCGTTTTATGCTGTTTGTAGCATTATATATCGCATTATGGTAAATAACGACAGGTTATTCTAATAAGTTACTACTATACTAGTCGCATATATTACAAGCACAGACAAAAGTGCCTTCCAACAAGCTTCGCTTAAGAGAGAGAAATATGATTATTGGTGTACCTAAAGAAATTAAAAACCACGAGTACCGTATTGGCTTAACACCTGCAGGTGTTAAAGAATTGATCGTCAATGGTCACCAAGTAATTGTTGAAAATAATGGCGGCGCATCCATTGGTTTTGATAATGAACAATATATCACTGCTGGTGCAAAAATAATTGATAGCGCGGCAGAAATTTTTGCCACTGCCGATATGATCATCAAGGTGAAAGAGCCACAGCCGGTTGAATGTAATATGCTTCGCCCAGGTCAAATCTTATTCACTTACTTACATTTGGCACCAGATCCTAAGCAAACTGAGTTATTAGTTGCTTCTGGCGCAATTTGTATTGCTTATGAAACAGTTACCGCTGCAGCAGGTGGTTTACCTTTGTTAGCGCCTATGTCTGAAGTTGCTGGTCGTATGTCTATTCAAGCCGGTGCCCATGCTTTAGAAAAAGCACAGGGTGGTTTAGGTGCTTTATTAGGTGGCGTTCCAGGTGTTGCTCCAGCTAAAGTATTAATCATTGGTGGTGGTGTTGTTGGTACTCAAGCAGCTCGTATGGCTGTAGGTATGGGCGCAGACGTGACTATTTTAGACCGTTCTTTACCGCGTTTACGTCAATTAGATACTGAATTTGATGGCCGTTTGAAAACTGTTTATTCAACTGCTGATGCCATGGACCACTTAATTGTTGAAGCTGACTTAGTGATTGGTGCGGTATTAATTCCAGGTGCTGCGGCTCCTAAATTAGTGACTAGAGCACACATAAAGTCGATGAAGAAAGGTGCTGTTGTTGTTGATGTTGCTATCGACCAAGGTGGCTGTTTTGAAACTTCAAAAGCAACTACGCATCAAGAGCCAACTTATGTTGTTGATGATGTAGTGCATTACTGTGTTGCTAACATGCCAGGTGGCGTAGCGCGTACGTCTACTATGGCGTTAACAAATGCAACTATGCCATTTGCAGTTACCATAGCAAACAAAGGTGCTAAACAAGCTTTATTAGATGATGAGCATTTAATGGCAGGCTTAAACGTAGCCGCTGGTAAAATCACTTACAAGCCAGTTGCTGATGTTTTAGGTTATGAATATGTTGAGCCAGCTGTTGCCTTAAACGCATAAAGCTGAACTTACGCCTAAGCTAAACAAAGAAACAACTCAATAACGCGGTAAACATGACGACAGTCTTTTCGCTAGATTAGTCTTTTACCGCAAATAGCGCACTTTTGCTTACAGATAGGCAAAAGTGCGTTTTTTTTTATTTATCATATAACGAAGTAATTATTTACCCCCTTGCTTTATTTCCTTATCATCCCAATTAATAAATGATAGGTAGTTAAAGGTTAACTACTTCGAAGTAATCAATTTTTCTTGGAGAACCCATGAGCGACGTAAGACACTGTCCCCTACTAATTTTAGGCTCAGGCCCTGCTGGTTATACTGCTGCAGTTTATGCAGCCCGCGCTAATTTAAAGCCGGTAATGATCACAGGTATGCAACAAGGTGGTCAATTAACCACAACCACTGAGGTAGAAAACTGGCCGGGCGATGCTGATGATTTAACCGGTCCTGCATTAATGGAACGTATGCAAAAACATGCTGAGAAATTTGATACTGAAATCATCTTTGATCACATCAACAAGGTAGATTTTTCTAAACGCCCTTTTACTCTAACGGGTGATAATGGGGTATTCACTTGTGATGCCTTAATTATCTGTACTGGCGCTTCAGCACAATACTTAGGTTTGCCTTCAGAAGAAGCCTTTATGGGCCGTGGTGTTTCAGCTTGTGCTACTTGTGATGGTTTCTTCTATAAAAACCAAAAAGTTGCTGTTGTTGGTGGTGGTAATACCGCGGTTGAAGAAGCGCTTTATTTATCAAACATTGCCAGTGAAGTTCATTTAATTCACCGCCGAGATACCTTCCGTAGCGAAAAGATTTTAACGGATCGTTTACATGCAAAAGTGGCTAACGGTAATATTATTTTACACACCCACCGTACTTTAGACGAAGTATTGGGTGATAACATGGGTGTTACTGGTTTACGTTTAAAAGAAACTCAGTCTGATAAAACCGAAGATCTTGATGTCGCTGGTGTGTTTATTGCCATTGGCCACAAGCCAAACACTGATATCTTTAAAGATCAACTAGAGATGAAAAATGGTTATTTAACCATAGAAAGTGGCACGCAAGGTAACGCAACACAAACCAGTGTTGAAGGTATCTTTGCTGCTGGTGATGTTGCTGATCATATTTACCGTCAAGCAATCACTTCTGCAGGTGCCGGTTGTATGGCAGCATTAGATGCTGAGCGTTACTTAGATGCTAAATAAGTAGATGCCTTAAAGTAAATAGCTGTTGCTAAGGTTATTTACTTGTTGGACATCTTGTTAGACATATTAGTGCCACATTTATAAACCACTTGAGCTTTAACAGTTTAAGTGGTTTATTTATTTATGAATTTTGCTTTTATAGCAATACACTCGTTACTTTCGGAAGATAATATGAGTCAACTACTGTATCAACTAGATGATGCCAGTGTAGCTTTCCCCCCGATAAGCTGCGCATTAATCGAGCCAAATGGTTTGCTGGCACTCGGTGGTGATTTATCTAGTGCTAGGTTACTTAGCGCCTATTCCCAAGGTATTTTTCCTTGGTATAGCGAAGAGGACCCGTTAATGTGGTGGTCACCTGATCCAAGGGCCATTATCGCTATTGAGCAATTACGTATAAACCGTACTTTGGCTAAAGCGATACGTAAAGCACCTTATACCATTACCCTAAACCAAGACTTTACTCAGGTTATACAACTTTGTGCCGATGCACCCTTTCGCACTGACGAAACTTGGATACTTGATGATATGCAGGCAGCTTACATTAACTTGCATCAACAAGGCCATGCTCATTCTATTGAAATATGGCATCAGGATGGTGGGGGTAACAAAGCGTTAGTCGGCGGCCTGTATGGTGTCGCTATTAATGGGTTTTTCTCAGGCGAGTCAATGTTTTATAAACAAAGTAACGCCTCAAAATTTGCCTTGCTTGCACTAGGTCAGTTACTCAAGACCATTGATATTAACTTTATCGATTGTCAGTTACTTAACCCTTTCCTCGAAGACATGGGCGCTAAAGAAATTAGCCGTACTGAATTTCTCTTAAAACAAAAAAATGCTCTAACGAAGCAAGTGCCAGATGATTTTTGGCAAGCTAGGACATTAACGCTAATCTAATGAAATTAGTTATAATTAACGTTGAGAGTTATCAAAAATTGGCAAATTATCAATGAATGAAATTTCTTATAAACTGGGTATAAGCAAAATATTTCCCTGTAATTATTTACCTGATAAAGAAGAGCGACTGCTTATTGCTGTTGATGAACGTCTAGCCAACAGCGAAAGTTATGGCTGGCTTATGACACAAGGTTTTCGCCGTAGCGGTGAGCAAAGCTATCGACCACACTGCCCTAATTGTAATGCTTGTCAGTCAATTCGTGTATTAAGCAATGACTTTACTCCATCAAAAAGTCAAAAACGCTCAAGGAAGCGCAATAGCCACTTCATTATTAAACAATCTTCACGGTTAAAAGATAGCTATTACCCTTTATTTGAAGCGTATATCAACACCTTTCACCAAGACGGCAGTATGTACCCCGCTAGCTTCAAACAGTTTCAAAGCTTTTTAAGCTGTAACTTAACCAAACAATTGTTTATTGAAACCTGGGCGCCAGCAAATGAGCAGAATGGCCTCAAAGAAGAGACCCTGGTATGTGTTGCCGTAACCGATGTGTTAAGTAATGGCTTATCCGCCGTTTATACCTTTTACCATCCAGAATTCAAAGCCAATGGTTTAGGGGTGTTTTCTATTCTCACCAAACTAAGCTTTTGCCAACAAAGGTCTCTGCCTTATTTATA
>NZ_JABSOV010000122.1 GCF_013215345.1 Colwellia sp.
TTTTATTAGCAACTGCACTTTTATCTGCACCATATTTTGAGCCAGGATAATCGGTTAAATAGTGTTGTAAAATTCCACGAGCACGGACAATTTGATTTTCCATAATTTCATTTTGGGCAATGATATGAATTACGCCACCATTAGGAGTATCAACCTTGGTATAGCGATCAAACTTTAACGCTGCACTGTATGTATTCTTTAATTCATCTGGCACGACAGAAATGTCCAAATCATTACTGGCGGGGTTAGTGGTGGTTGGGGTTGTCGTGGGTGTAGTAGTGGCCGGAGGCGTTACTGTTTGCTCAACGGTTGTTTTGTTGTCGCTACTTGAACCACCACAAGCAACTAACGTTGTGCTGATAAGAATGGCAAGGGCAACTTTGGTAAAAGAAGTTGTAAAACCGTTAGCAAAAGGGCTTTTATTCATTAAGTTCATTATTTTCTCCAAAACTATTCAAATCTATTCAAAGGAAGTCAAAGTAATCACTCGGTGTTAGCCGATAAATTATTGTCTACTATTTGAACCAGCTTTAGGGTAAGCGCAAGTAAGCGTTTGTAAGCGATACAGCGATACAGCGAAAGATACGAGCTATTACTATTCAGGTATTAAAATAAAAAGGCCCCTTTATCAGCCATGCAAGAATTACTGTGCAGGTGATAAAAGAGCCTATCTACTAAAATTTAACTGTTTTGAAGCTAAAAGGTTAGTTTGTTAATACACCATATAAAACCATTTCTTCAGCTGTCATCCAATGATTACTCTCAGCTGGAGCAGCTTCAAGGGTATACCAGTAAAAGTCAGTCGTTATGCCGATAGCATTATAATAATCAAGGTAGATAACATGCGCTTGATGTTCTCTAGGGTAATCTAATGCAACCTTACCACTGCCATCATCCCATGAATGAACACCTATTTTAGCGCCGGTGGCAATAGTGCGTTTAACGCCCGCTAAAAACATATCTGTGCCGCCAGAGGCAACCATGCCGTCCGCTGGAATGTGAGTATTGATACCGCGGTTTCTAATTTCCATTGACGCTAATAAATTAATGTCATCATCCATAGAGCCAGGGACATTTTGCATTACCAGCGTTTTAATTTGTGGGTAGGTAGAAAATAATGTCTGCATAACAGCTAAAGTATCAGCGCCGATAACACCATTCATATAAACGGTAGTTGAACTAGTATCATTGTCTTTAAAAGTAAAGTTAGCCGCCTGCTCTTCACCACCACCTTCGTCTGTATCCGCTTCAGTAGGGCTAATAGTAAAGTTTTGAGCTGAATAGTTGCCATCAGGTAATGACGTTGCCAAACCATATTCAGCATTCGTTAATAAAGCATGTACCGTTAGATCTTTACTTTGTACTTTTTCCAGCGTGTTTAACTGCCACTCATTATTGATTTGCGCTAAACGTTCATCTCCTGCTTGAGCCCCTAAAATAGAGGTTAATGACCAATACACATATTCAGTGACCATACAGCTGTAATTACAAGTTTCATCATCATAGGTATACCAAGCCGTATCAGGGTAGCTTGTGGGAATAGTTTCAAACTGACCACCACGAGCTGTATCCATGGCATTAGCGATGTCTGAGCCTATCACTTCGCCAAATACTTCAGGGTAAACACCAGCATAGCCAACATGAGTTATTAGGTGTAAAACTTCTTCAATCGTTGCATCAAAGCCGCCATCTGCACCCGCAATAACCACTTCACTGGCATACAAATCTTGCAACGCTTCTGACTCAGGTATTTTTTCAAATAAAGTCTCTAGTTCAGCTTCATCTTTAGTCATGATTAAGGTCGCGCCTTGCTCAAGCATGTGCTCTACCACTAAGGCATTATCTGGCTGACCATCTTCATCATTATCTAAGTATTGCGCCATCACGTTAGCGGCGTGCAACATAGCTTCATCAGCGGTTTGTTCGGTGCCGTAAATAGGAATGCCAAAAACTGAGGTCTTCTTCGAAAATGCTTGATCTAACGAGGCATCTCCACCATTTCCGCCACTGTTGTTATCATAACTTAAGTCTTCAATAGCCGACACACAGCTAGTATCAAGCGCTTTATTTGGCTCAGCTAAAAAGTCACTAGCCAGAGTATTAAAACAAGTAGAGTCAGAAAACAGCTGTCCATGACCACCTTGTGGATTAGTTATGTTTTGTGCATTAGGCATATTTTGAGCAACCAATGTGCCCCAGGCTGCTGGTGTTTGTGTGTCTTGTAAACCATTAAGCATTAATACCGGTAAGTTACTATTAACGGCATGTATCTCAATATCGTTGGCTGGGGTAACATCCCAAACTTTACAAGAAGGCTGATCAAAGCCCATGTGGTACATATCAGCTACCGAAACTTGCATACTTGTCGACCAACCTTCACTGTTATCACCCGTTAACGCGGTAATCTGTAAAAATGGATATTCTTCAGCGCAGATAGTAGATAAACCCATAGCGTTGTAGAACCTGTCTTCTTCGCCCTGCTGCTCACCCTCTTCATCTCCTTGCTCTGCCATCATCGTTTCAATAATAGAGGCATATTTACTGACATCTTCATTCACGGCTAACAAGTAGTCAATGATGACTGGCTGCGTACCAAGTTCCAATAATATTTGAATAAACTCTCGACTCTCATCAATCATACCTTCAATGTGCATACGGGCAATAATATCTTCGATAATGCTTTTGAATTCATCAGCAGGACAGTCAGCTGAATTATCGCAGTTTTTTACTATTTGATTTAACGACTGATAATTTGCCCACGGTGTATCCGTAATACCGTTGACTTCTATCGGGAACATGCCATCGAGAATAACACTGCGAATACCTTCGCTATTTTCACGCATTATGGTGGTTGCAAGGCGAGTACCATATGAGATGCCATATAAATTCCACTGTGGAATATCTAAGACCTTTCTTAGCTGAACAAAGTCCATAGCACTTTGCACGCTGCGATAAGCATCTAAATCGACACCTGCAGCTTCAAGCCTTGTTTTACAGGCTGTTAATTGCTCAGCTGATCCTGCTTCATCAAATTCACTACAGAATAATGCTGGTTTTGAATAACCGGTACCACGTT
Organism: Colwellia sp.; assembly: GCF_013215345.1. Classification (GTDB taxonomy): domain Bacteria; phylum Pseudomonadota; class Gammaproteobacteria; order Enterobacterales; family Alteromonadaceae; genus Colwellia. The sequence continues at coordinate 3,077 of NZ_JABSOV010000122.1, forward strand.
GGTCAACTAAGTAGACATCCCTGTTGTTGATAAAGGTGCCTGATTCAACTATTTGCGCAATACTTGAGCTGGCACTACCACCCGGGCCACCTTCAAGGTAGACAACCGGATCGGCTTTTTTATTGGCAGAGGTAGACGCTAGTTTAACTACCGCTATTTCAATATTTTTTGTTGAAGCTGGCTTACCATATAAAGCGTGCTTTTCTGGGACCGTAAGGTAACCACAAGAAGAGCCGGCAGTTAAAAGAGACAATTGCGGCGCTGACAACATGACCTGACAAGCTACTTCTTTATATACATTAACTTCAGGAACAGTTGGCGTGGTAGTGGTTTCTTTTTTTGTGTCTGAGCCACCACAAGCAGTTAGTAAACTCGTAGTCATTACTGCCAAAGCAATAAGGGTTTTATTGGTTGGTATCATTGAACCTTCCTTCATGATTAATTAATAAATAGTTGCGTCGTAGTTGTTTGCAGTCTAGATTTTTCAATGCTGCTATTTGCACAGTTTTATCTGCAACACCTTTTCTACAACACTTTTTTTGCAAAACAATGCGATGAATTATTATCAATGATTCAAGAAAGGTTTAGGGTAAGGACAAGTAAGCCTATGTAAGCAATAACTAGCGTTTGTAAGCACGTGTAAGCTAGACTTTATTAGCGGGAACTTTTACGTTAAATTTGCATCATGACTGAATAATAACGAGAAAACAAAGAGAACAATAATGGACAAAACTAGAATATTACTTATTGAAGATGACGCCGAAATATCACGTTTAACTGCGATGTACCTTGATGCTGAGGGTTATCAAGTAGCCGTTATCGATGACGGTGCGCTGGCCTTAGAGGCGATAAAAAACACTAAACCCGAGTTAATTATTCTGGATTTGATGCTACCCGGCATGAGCGGTATTGAGATATGTAAAGCAGCCCGAGAGCTTTACCAACAACCAATATTAATTCTCACTGCTTGTGATGACGATATTAGTGAAGTCAGTTTACTAAAAATGGGCGCCGATGATTATTTAGTTAAACCTTTACGGCCGCATGTGCTCGTTGCCAGAATAGAAGCGCTATTACGCCGCAGCCAAGGAACTCTAGAAAGTCAAAGCAAGCAAGCAGCTGTTGCAACCGCTTTAACAATCAGTGAAGCCAGCAATAAAGTCACCTTTCAAGGTAAGTTATTGAACCTGACAGGCTCGGAATATGAAATGCTAAAATTACTGCACAAAAATGTCGGTAAAGTGATTTCTCGTGAACAATGCTGTCAGGCACTAAGAGGCATAGATTATGACTTTAGTAATCGCTCTATCGACATGCGCATATCAGCTTTACGTAAAAAATTAGGTGATGATCAAATGCCCTACCAAGTTATCACCACCATACGAAATCAAGGTTATAAGTTAATCCATGAACAAGTTAATCCGTGAGAAAATTACCCCGTGGACAAATTAAGTAATGAATAAGTACTCACTATCTTTATTCTCACGCCTTTATTTGGCTATCGTCATCTCAGTAATTATTAGTGTTTCCTTAACAAAGTTCTTTATGGATAGCTTTGAGGAGCAAGAAGACTTTAACGAGCTTGTTGCTGAAATGAATTTTATTTTCAAAGAAATTTCCGTAAATACTGAAAGAAAAATTAAGAGTGCTCAACAAGATATTCCACTCGGTTTTCCATTGGATAACTTTCTTAGCGCTAAACTCGTTAATCCCGAAATGAATAGTGTGGTTTGTCCTTCATGTCAATTAATCACTCGCATTAACAATACTTCTTATTATCAAAGACATGATGGCGGGTATTTAGTCGAATTTAAACTACCTAACGCAAAAAGTAATATCATTATTATTGAGAAAAATAAAAGTGAACTCAACCCTGAGGACTTACCTAAAGACTTAGCTGAAGAATTGGCGGAAGAATTAGCTGAAGGTATAATATATGGTCAGGAGATTGATTTGATATTCCTGTCATTAATACTGATCACCTCTTTATTTCTTGGTATTGCTATTTATTGGCCAATCAAAAATCTACAAAACCAAATTAAAGCACTTATTGACACCCACCAGCAATTTGGCTCAGGAGATATGCAGGCTAAGGCCAAAGAAGATATCCAAAAACCTTTAGATAAGCTTGCTCATAGCTTTAATGACATGGCGCAAGCAATCGCTGACAATGTAAAAGAGCGTGATACTTTTTCCCAAGCAATTCCTCATGAAGTGAGAACTCCATTAAGTCGTATTCAATTAGCATCAGGGTTAATTCGTAGAAAAAGTACTGATTTAGATATATTGGCATTAGTTGATGACGTTGATAACTATGTGGTCGACATTAATGAATTGATCAGTCAGATTGTGGAATATTCAAAAATAAATTCAACTATCGTTGCTGGCTCAATTTCAAAGAGTGAAAGTGAGGTAGATCAGTTTCAAACGATTGAACTAAAATCATTTATTGAATCCAGACTGCAACTTTTAGCTAAAAACCAAAATAAAGAGTACAGCTTAGTCATTGATGAATCACTAGAGCTAACGACCAACCCTTTCTATCTCAGGTTGTTAGTTGATAACTTTATTAAAAACGCCTTTAACTATGCCCAAGGTGAAATAAAAATTTCTGCCAATGTCACTAGCTTCAATAATAATCAGCAATTATCTATAACGGTTGAAGATGATGGCATTGGTGTACCCCTTCACGACCGAGAGACCATCTTTATTGCTTTTGCCCGATTGGATAAAAGTCGCAGTAGAAAAACCGGTGGTTTAGGTCTTGGTCTACCTATAGCGAAAGCCGCAGCGACAAAAATGGCAGGTAAGATAGTGGTGTCTGAGTCACCTTTAGGTGGCGCACTGTTTTCTTTTACTAAAGAGATCTAATAGAGAGTGTTCACAGGTAACACTCTCTTCTTCAAAATTCACTCCGTCAAGACTATCTCAGCCAAAAGAGTCTCAGCAAACGTAACTAGCGTTTCATTACAACGTTTTGCTAAACAACTGATGGTAACGAAACTATTTCTTTAGGAACATTATTTAAGCTCTGTTTTTAACTCTTTCTTTAAGGTAAGTAAATGCATCTAACCGAGTAGCAAAAACATGCTCTGTTGGTATTTTATCGAGCAGTTTTAATTTATTAAAATCATTACGTACCCGTTCACAAACATTTGACAGTAAAATATCTCGCCCTTGATTTCGATAACTGACAATAATTTCTTCAATGGCAATAGTACTGGTTATGCCAACAAAGCGGGCATCGGTTAAATCAATGAGTAGGGTTTTATTTTGATCCGTCTCTGAAACACTTTGCTTTAAGCCGCGCGCCACACCAAAACCAATAGGTCCAGAAATATTAAGCAATAATACACTGTCATCCATAGCTTCAAATAATTGCTTTTCCGCAATAGTTAAATGTTCAGCTTCTTTAGCAGTGCAGAGCTTTATATTATCGAGTTGGATTTCTGATAAGCGGCGAATAGTGACTAGGTTTGCTAAAAATACGCCAACTAATACCGCAGTGACTAGATCAAAGGCGACTGACATAACCATGGTAGAGATCATCAAACCAACGCTAAACAAGGGTATTTGATGGATGCGTTTAAGGAAGTTCCAATCAATGATACTGATGCCAACATGGGTCAAAATTGCCGCTAACACAGCCACTGGAATATAGGCGGTGTATTCCCCTGCCCATAAGACGATAGCTAAGATAAACAGCGCATGAAGCATGCCCGATAAAGGCGTGGTACCACCAGCCCTTAAATTGGTTACTGTACGCATAGTTGCTCCACCACCTGGTAATGCACCAAATAAACCGGCAACCATATTACCTATACCTTGACCGACCAGCTCTTGGTCTGAGTCATGTAATTCATTGGTAATACTATCCACAGTTAATGAAGTCATTAATGAATCAAGTGTACTTAAGGTGGCAATTAATAACGCCGATTTAATCATTTCGCTGGCTAAAGAGCTTTCCCACACTGGCATATTAAAAGAGGGTAATTCACTGGTAATCGCGCCAACAACGGGCATTTCAGCGCCAGAAAAAACATAAAAGCATGCTGCACCTGCTACCGCAATAATGCTGGCTGGTACCACACGACTAAATTTTTGCGGCCAGATAAAGAGTATTGCTAAACAAGCCAAGCCCAATAAGGTATTAGTGCTAGTTAAGGTACCTAACGAAAGCTGTAACTCAGGTAAAGAGTGACCAAATAATGGCTCGATTTGAGAAAGAATGATTAATACGCCAATACCCGAGGTAAAGCCTGATATAACCGGGTATGATACGAGAATAAAATACTTACCTAGCTTAAAAAAGCCAAATAACATTTGAAACAAACCAGCAAGTGTTACCACGGTAAATGCTGCCGCAATGCCATTATCGGGTGATTGCGCGACAAAGCTAGTTAATATGGCCACCATGGCAACGGTTAAACCCGTATTTGGGCCAGAAATTTGTTGATTAGTGCCTCCAAACAAAGAAGCAAATAAACCAGTTATAATTGCACAATAAATACCTGCGCTGGCGCCCGCTCCCGATGTAACCCCGAAAGCTAAAGCAAAAGGTAAAGCAACAATTGTTGATGTCAACGCACCAAAAACATCACCTTTAATGGTTTGTCGATTAAAATGTGCTAGAGAGAGCATGGCTACCTAATTTAATTTTATGGTTAATGACATTAACTTACCTGAAAGTATTACCGCCTATTTGATATCGCGTACTTTTCTCACATAATGCCGTGAAAAACCCTCTTGCTAAACGATTTACAGCAAAATTGCTGTCGCTCGAATGAGGCTTACGTGGAATTGTACACTAAAAAAGCATTTCTTGACACTGTTGACAAGTTTTCTATTTTAAGGATAGGATGAAGTGTTGTTCATCAGACAAAAAGCAAAAATTAATAATGATATTAGCGAGAACTAAATTCTGGGAGCTATGCTGAAACCTTCGGATTATTCAGAATTGAAGATACCCAAACAACCTCAAGGTGCAGAATTCAGCTGAAATTAGAAACGCCTTTAGGCAAGGCATTGATTGAAGAGAATGGTTACTCCCTTGTCGAAATCAATAACGATGGATAAAACGTTTCTAAACCAGCCCTACGGGGACGGATGAGCAAATCATATTCATTGTTGCGTATGTGATTAAGGGAATAACCCTTAATAAAATACGCGCCTTGAATATGAATCGCTCAGCAGTCCTGAAACGAGCATCTTGAAGTAGCTTGGGTATTTACCTTGATTTTACCATGTGAAATTTACATGTTTTACTTTTCACCGTGTTATCAAGTTAGCTTTAATTTATAGGGTATAGCGAATATCCTATGTCCAGACGGGTTTCATCATATGGAATTAACAAGCAACTATACTTATTAACTTTAACTTTTATTTATGTATTAATGAGACAGCTAAACAGAAATTGGGTCCAACACAGCCTCTTTCTAACAATTAGCAATTGCTGGTTTTATCAGTTTAATCGGTAAAGCAGCGACAAAAAGGTCAATAACTAAAATTATTACAAGTAGGTCAACTTTAAAAATACAAATAAACGACCTTAAATATCAATCAACGAGAGAACTGTAGTTATGGAACAGGTTAGTAAATCTTACGAAAAGCAAGAAGAGCAAGAAGATAAAGCTAAAGACTTAGGTCTGTTAGAACGTCTTTTTAAATTATCACAGCATAATACATCGATAAAAACTGAGCTTATGGCGGGTCTTACGACCTTCGTGACCATGTCATATATTATGTTTTTAAACCCGGTAATTATGTCAAATACCGGCATGCCATTTGATGGTTTGTTCTTAGCCACCTGTTTAGGTGCTGCTATTGCCACTATATTAATGGGTATGTATGCTAACTGGCCTGTTGGCCTTGCGCCAGGCATGGGTTTAAATGCCTTCTTCACTTTCTCCGTCGTCGGCGGCATGGGTTACAGTTGGGAAATTGCCCTAGGTGCGGTCTTCCTTTCCGGTGTTCTCTTTGTATTCATGAGTGTTACCCGACTAAGGGAATGGATGCTTGATAGTATTCCCATGAGCTTACGACTTGCCATGACCGCAGGTGTTGGGCTTTTCTTAGGTTTCATCGGCTTACGTTTCACCGGCATTATTGTTGCTAGTCCTGATAACGTAGTTGCTCTTGGCGACATGACTCACTTTGGCTTTGGTCAATTTGGTCCCGAAGCACCGGCACTAGGTTTCTTAAGTTTCTTACTTATTGCGGTGCTTAGCTATCGTAAAGTATTTGGTGCGGTAATCATTGGTATTGCCACAGTAACCTTACTTGCTTTTGTTATGACTTGGGTGTTACCTGCTGATTTCTTCGTTATTTCTGAAGCAGCTAAATCTTTTGCTCCTGCATCTGGTTTTGTTTCTTATAGTGGCATACTAGCTGTTCCTGAGTTTTCTGCTCTTGAACCTATCTTATGGAAAGCCGATATTGCGGGCGCTTTTCAAGTAGCGTTAATTCCTGTTATTGTAACTTTCTTATTCGTTAACATTTTCGATACCGCGGGCACCTTAATGGGTGTTGCTGAGCGTGCTGGCTTGCAAGACAAAAATGGCAAGATTGAAGGCTTAAGCAAGTCTTTAAAAGCTGACTCAATCGCTTCTGTTATTGGTACAGGTTTTGGTTGTCCTCCGGTAACTTCTTATGTTGAATCTGCTGCAGGTGTTGCTGCTGGTGGCCGTACTGGTCTGACCGCGGTAACTATCGGCTTATTATTTGCTGTTGGTATGTTCTTCTTGCCACTGGCCAAAATGCTACCTGCCTTTGCCGTTGATGGCGCGCTTATCTATGTAGCTATGTTGATGATGAGCTCACTTAAAGGCTTAGATTGGGACGACTTAACGGAATACGCACCAGCCGTGTGTACTACGATTATGATGGCGTTTACCTTCTCTATTGCTAACGGTATCGCTTTTGGTTTTATCACCTACACTGTATTAAAAGTAGGTACGGGTAAATCAGACCAAGTATCTAACGGTGTTTGGGCGTTAACTGTTTTATTTATTGCTAAGTTTATTTTCTTAAACTAAAGACAATATTCGCTAAACCTAAAAAAGCCTTTGTTCACAAAGGCTTTTTTTTGCATGTACGATAGTTAGAAAAAGTAAGAGGCTGTTGAGCGGTATCTGCTTAGCATGATTATAAAACTGTTGATTTGTATAATATTTGCTACAGTTAAAATTCAACAGCCCTAGTATTTGTATTTTTTATTCATATAGTTTCAATACCCAACGAACAGCTAATCGCTGAATTTATTAATTAACCAACAAGAAAGAAATAACGATGAAACATACTATTGAGGTCATGATCTCAGAAGAAGAAATCAGAGAACGCGTTGCCCAAATTGGCCAGCAGATCAGTGAACATTATCAAGGCAGCGATAATTTAGTCATGGTCGGTTTGCTACGTGGTTCTTTTGTTTTTATGGCCGATTTAGCCAGAAAGATTACCGTTAATCATAGCGTTGATTTTATGACTGCATCGAGTTACGGCAATAGCATGGAAAGCTCTCGTGATGTTCATATACTGAAGGATCTTGATGATAATATTGAAGGCAAAGATGTTTTACTGGTAGAAGATATTATTGATACCGGTAATACCTTAAGTAAAGTTGTCGAGATTTTAAGTTTACGTGCTCCTAATTCAATTGAAATTTGTACCTTATTAGATAAACCAAGTCGTCGTGAAAAAGATGTTCAGGTAAAATGGATTGGCTTTGAAATTCCTGATGAGTTTGTCGTTGGTGTAGGTATTGACTATGCACAAAAATATCGTCACCTGCCTTATATTGGTAAAGTTATTCCTGAAGAATAAACGGCTTTACTGACAAATATTATGTATAAAAAATCCGACACTAGGTCGGATTTTTTGTTTAAACCTTAACGAACATTA